>NZ_CDRJSZ010000006.1:0-345750 GCF_976954375.1 Niallia sp. Marseille-Q9988
TCTTTTCTAGGATTGGTTGTGGTGACTTAATTCTACCAAGAGAAGGTCTTCCTTTTTACATGGAAATTTTCATTTACACAAAATATTTTATACTCTCGTAACGTTGTAATCATAACTAAAGTTATCAAACTTTTTAGGATAAACATGTGCATAATCACTAGTCCAATAATGTGTAGAACCTTCATGTCTATAAGTACGCTGAGTTACCTTCCATTTATCATAACGTTTTCGATACATAATCGTCCATTCTTGGTTGCTTGGTGGTTCAACTGAGTAAGTAGCGGTTTTAGTATATGATGTACTAATGGAAAAACCTACTGAAGCATCGACTGCAGACTTGCTAACTTTTAATGTACCTGTATAAGAGTTAGAAACTCCTATTCTATCTGACCATGAAAGTCTTGATGGTCCCCACCCAGATGGACCTGCTATCCAACTTCCATATACATCACTTAATTGAGATTTTGAATAAATTCTCCATTCTGTAAACATATATGCATTTGGTGTTATGCCTCCAGTTCCTGTACCAATTGAAGGAATCAATATATTAGATTGTTGACTATCTTCAATAATTATTTCAGTTAGAACATAATCTGGGTCAACGATCTCCTCGAAAGTATCATCTTCAGCAGATACAATACTTTATTTTCAAAAGAAAAGCCTAAACATAATGTTAAAAGTGTTAAGAAAAGATAACTATTTAACTTATTCAAAAAATTTCCCCCTCAATATATAGCTAGACACCATATATTTACAGTTAAACATCAAGTATCTAAATTCCTTTTTTTACAAAAAATTCGTAAAAATTTACAATAGTATATATTAGTGATTATTCTATACTTTTGTTTAGACAAATAAAATATTCATATTTCCTTATTTTTCTATTATTCTGGTGATTTAGTGAAAAAAACAGATTTAAACAAAGAGAGTTTGAAAACTTTATCAGCTTTTTAGAAAATGAAGGGTATTTAGAACGTGTTTTAAGAGTAGGAGATTATTTTTCTATTAAACCAGCAGGGATAACTACAAAGGGAACGGAATAAATAAATTCTAATATAGATTACGAAAAGGACTATCCTAAATGACAGGGTCTTATCAAGTGGGTTCAAGTTGAAAAGGATTTATATTCTAATTCTTCAGATGAGGAATAAATGAACTGTGAAATACTAATTGTTTCAAAGCCTTAATAGATCACGTTTACACACCATCATAAAGATGGATGTACTTATGTGTTTTTAGTATGCAATAGGTATATATTCCCAATGTTATGCAGAAGCTGGGCGTGAAGGGGCGTTCACAGGCTGTTGTAGAGCTTCTAAGAATGGGAGAATTAGAGCTATAATAAAGAAGATGATCTCGTATAAGCGGGGAGGAAATTCCACTCCTTTGCCGCTTATATGGGTCATCTTCTTTTTAGTTTGTTTAATTGTTGACTTTAAAATAGGAAAGCTAAGTGAGAAAAAACTATAGAATGAGAAGAATGATAATAGAAGTTAGAAAATAAATACAAATAGATCATTAGACTTATTCTTAATGAGGACTGTTTTTATTTACCTTTGTCTTTTATTTGGCTGTCATTTTACCAATAAAAACCACGAGGAATTAGTCATCCCGTGGCTTTTTATTGTTTCCTTTTATAATTAATGCTTAAACGAGTTTCTAATTTGAAACTCCATTATCTTTTAAGAAAATTGTTTACATATTTTTGGGTGTTCCATGAATATACCCTGGAGCTTGTTCTAACTCGGGAGCTTGCCCTGTTCCAACAGGATTTTCTACATATTCAAATTGTCCCATGCCATCCATAGATGGACCTTTTGCCCATCTGCCAGCTTGACTTTCAGTACCTTCAGAACAGCTTATGAATTTATAAGCAACGTCAGATTTTTCGTACTGGCGATTAAAGGTACTTGGTACTACTTTGCCTTCTTTCTCTTCTAATTCTGCGATTGCGGCTAACCATTGGTTCTGATGCATGGTGTCACGTGCAATCAAGAAGGAAAGCATATCTCTTACACCTTTATCATCTGTCATTTCATATAGACGAACAACTTGGAGTCTTCCTTGTGATTCGGCATTTAGATTTGCTCTGAAGTCTGCAAGAAGATTTCCACTTGCAATGGTATAGCGAGCATTCCATGGATAGCCTGCGCTATCGTTTGGGCTAGCTCCTAAACCATTAACTATTGCATGCTGTGGATTCATTCCGCCCATAACGCTAGCAATTATTGGATCTTTGGCCGCCTGCTCTTGTTCCTCTACAGGAGCTTTGTCAAGTAATTGTGCAATCATGGTAGCTAGCATTTCAACATGAGCTATTTCTTCAGTACCTATATCTAAAAGCATATCTCGATATTTTTTTTCAGCTCTGCAATTCCAACCCTGAAATAAATATTGCATCATAACCGAAATTTCTCCAAATTGGCCACCTAACACTTCCTGAAGCTTTTTTGCATAAATAGGATCTGGTTTATCTGGTTTAGCTATGTATTGCAATTCTTTCACATGAAAAAACATCCTAACACCTCCAATTTTATCTTTAATATTATGAGGGAAATCATTCTTTTTATTCTGTTAGTTTTTTCCTGACAGGAATGGGAAAAGGGTAACACATTTACGATTTAATAATTGTAGATTATAATTGTAAATAAAGAAGATATGAAATTTGTCGGAAATTAATTATATTTGTATATTTATAAGTAGGAGTTGGAATCATGATGACTGAAGAGAAAAACGCAAAGGAATACTTAGAGAATATAGCTACAATCGAAAAGGATATGCGATACATATCTGGTATCATCAAACAAAAGGGGAGAGAAATATTAAGTAATTATACAATGACTCCTCCTCAATTTGTCGCCCTGCAATGGCTATTTGAAGAGGGAGATATGACAATAGGTGAATTGTCGAATAAAATGTTCCTTGCCTTTAGCACAACTACTGATTTAGTTGATCGCATGGAAAAAAATCAGTTAGTACAAAGGGTTAAGGATCCGAATGATCGCCGTGTGGTTCGTATTCATATGTTAGAAGAAGGGAAACGACTGATTGACGAAGTAATCAAAAAACGTCAAGGCTATCTTCAAGAGGTATTGAATGAGTATACAACAGAAGATATTGAAGAATTAAAGAAAAATTTCATGCGTTTACATCAAGTAATGCGAGAAAAATGAGGCGGTTTTTTTGGAAAGAGCAATAGGGGTTATAGATTCTGGAGTTGGTGGATTAACGGTCGCGAAGGAGATTATGCGTCAGCTTCCTTTTGAAAATATCGTATACTTAGGGGATACGGCAAGATGTCCATATGGGCCAAGAACGGGAGAAGAAGTGAAAAAATTCACTTGGGAAATGACTAGGTTCCTGTTGGGGAAAAATATTAAAATGCTTGTCATTGCATGTAATACGGCAACTGCTGTAGCATTGGAAGAAATTCGTGCAGAACTATCTATTCCTGTAATTGGCGTAATCATTCCAGGGGCACGAACAGCATTAAAGGTAACCAATAATAATTATATAGGTATGATTGGCACAATTGGAACTGTTCGAAGTCGAGCATATGAAAAAGCACTAAAGAAGATTAATAATCGAGTAAGAACAGTTAGTTTAGCATGCCCAAAATTTGTTCCTTTAGTGGAGAGCGGCGAATATGATGGTCCGGTAGCAAGGAAAATCGTGAAAGAAACACTTTGGCCTTTAAAAAGTAAAGAGATAGATACACTAATACTGGGCTGTACCCATTATCCGTTGTTGGCAAAAGTAATACGAGAAGAGATGGGGAATAAGGTAAAGGTGATTAGTTCAGGAGCAGAAACGGCACGTGAAGTTAGTACGATTTTAAACCATAATGACCAACTTGCTTCAGGAGAAAATATAGTAGAACATCATTTTTATACTACTGGTTCGAAAGATATTTTTGCGAGGATAGCTTCAAACTGGCTAAGTCAAAAAATAGATTCTGTTGAAACAATTAAATTGACATAATAAATCAAGACTGTCTTATAGGTACATCCACTGTCATTGTTTAGATATTTAAAGTGGATGAAAACCGGAAGATGGTCTTTTTTTTAAAAAAATCTCCTAAAGGCGGTCTAAAAATAAT
Organism: Niallia sp. Marseille-Q9988; assembly: GCF_976954375.1. Taxonomy (NCBI): domain Bacteria; kingdom Bacillati; phylum Bacillota; class Bacilli; order Caryophanales; family Bacillaceae; genus Niallia; species Niallia sp. Marseille-Q9988. The sequence continues at coordinate 4,100 of NZ_CDRJSZ010000006.1, forward strand.
ATAGGCTCGTATATATATTAGTACAAACTGTCTTAGGAGTGATGAAGATGTCTAAGAATAACAAATTGACCATAGTTTCAGCGGTTATCATATCATCTGTGTTGATCTCTGGTTGTAGCTTATTGGGAGATAAAGAAAACGTAGACCCACCTCAATCTACAACTTATGAGGATGATGCAGTTAAGGAAAATGCTGACCAAGAAACAACAGGTGAAGTTGCAGCAGAGGATACAATGCCTATTGAATTATATTTAATGGATAAATACGGTTATGTTGTCCCTCAAACATTAAACTTGCCAAAAACAAACTCGATTGCACAAGAAAGCCTTGAATATTTAGTTAAGGGTGGAAAGGTAACGGAAATGCTGCCAAATGATTTTCAGGCAGTTATTCCCCAAGATACAAAAATCAGTATAAATGTCGATGATGATAAAGTGGCTACTGTTGATTTTTCAAATGAGTTTAAAGAGTATGAGGCAAAGGATGAAGAGAAAATCTTACAATCTATCACATGGACATTGACACAGTTTGATTCCATTGATTCTGTAAAGCTATCTCTAAACGGTCATGCATTGACAGAAATGCCAGTAAATAAAACACCGATTCAAGGTGCTTTGACAAGAGCAGATGGCATAAATGTTAATACAGATGACGTGACAGATATAACAAATACAAAGCCATTGACTGTTTATTATATTGGCGGAGACTTAGATTCGTATTATTATGTTCCAGTAACAAAGCGTGTCAGCAATGGGGAAGAAAATAATGTAGCAGCAGCAGTAGGGGAGCTAATAGAAGGACCAGGTATGAGTGCGTCACCATCCTTAACGAGCTTATTACCTGAGGATGTTAAGTTATTAGACGATCCTGTAGTTGAGGATGGAAAGGTTACATTAAATTTCAATGAAAATATTTATTCAAGCGGACTAGATGGAGAAGAAAAGGTAGTCGCTGATGAGATATTAAATTCCTTAGTACTTTCTTTAACAGAACAAGAAGGCATTGAAAGTGTTGCTGTTACGGTTAATGGAGAGTCTGATTTAGTAAATGCAGAGGGTGAAAGCTTAACTAAACCAGTAACTCGTCCAGAAAATGTGAATACAGGTAGTTTTTAAGGTTAGTTTATGATGCGAAAGAAGCTTGGGTTCCTCCTAGGCTTCTTTTTATTTAGTGCAGAAAAATAATAAATTTATTACCTCATCATTACCATTTATATCTAATTATTGGAAAAAGCTTCACAAAACTGCCTTTTGAATTAAGGAAGAAAGGGTATATACTGTGTATATAGACACATTTTTTTTAGCGTAGTAAACTTAAGAATATAGTTTGTTTTATGTTAAAGTAAAGGAAATGACATTTTTGGTTAATTAAGGAGAATTATGATGAAAGAGATAATAATTGCAACAAAGAATACAGGTAAGGCGAAGGAATTTGTTCAAATGTTTTCGCCACTTGGCTATGAAGTAAAAACACTTTTAGACTTTCCAGATGTGCCGGATGTAGAGGAAACAGGAAGTACATTTGAAGAAAACGCTCTTCTCAAAGCAGAAACGATTTCTAAACTACTAAATCGTGTCGTTATTTCTGATGATTCTGGTCTTGTGGTAGATGCTTTAAATGGTAGACCAGGAGTATACTCTGCTCGATATGCTGGAGAACAAAAAAACGATCAAGACAATATGGATAAGGTTTTACGTGAATTAGAGGGAATTCCAACAGAAGAAAGAACAGCTCGCTTCTGCTGTACATTAGCGGTTGCTATTCCAAATGAAGCCTCTCTAACATTTACTGGCACCTGTGAAGGGGTTATATTGGAGGAAAGAAGAGGAGAATATGGATTTGGTTATGATCCGATCTTTTATGTAGTAGAGGAGAAAAAGGCGATGGCTGAATTGCCTCCAGAAGTAAAAAATAATATTAGTCACCGTGCAAATGCATTGAAAAAACTAAAAGAACAGTTACCTGCTGTTTTTAAGGAAGGGAACTAGGATGAAGGTTTTGATTGTTAGTGACAGTCATGGTTTGGTATCCGAATTAGGTGTTTTAAAGAAAAGACATGGAAAAGAAGTAGACTTATTTCTACATTGTGGCGATTCAGAATTAGCTGCAAGCGAAGATGTGATGGAGGGCTATATTACCGTTCAAGGTAACTGTGATTATGAGGACAAATATCCAACCGAAACAATTCAAGAAATCGCTGGAAAAAAGATTTTTTTAACGCATGGGCACCTATATGGTGTAAAGTCTTCTCTTAATAGCCTATTGTATAAAGCAAAGGAAGTACAGGCAGACATCGCTTGCTTTGGTCATTCTCATTATTTAGGGATGGAAGTAGTTGATGATGTTTTATTCATCAATCCTGGTAGTTTGCGTCTGCCTAGGGGAAGAATGGAACAAACATATGTGATTTTAACGATTGAGCGTGATCGGTTAGAGACTGAGGTCTATGATTTTCATAAAGGTTTACTTCCAGAATTAAAGAATGATTTTTCTCTTTAGTATGATTTTTCCTAATGAGGAGAAAAAAATTCCTCATTAGGAAAAAAACTTTAATTAACTATTGACTTTGTTTTTCTATAGTCATATAATAATTATTGTCCTCATTAGGACTAAAGCAAATACATAACATGTCCCAGTAGCTCAGCTGGATAGAGCAACGGCCTTCTAAGCCGTCGGTCGGGAGTTCGAATCTCTCCTGGGACGTATTTTTATAAACTTAAATTATTTTAAGTATATTTTAATAGATTATTTTCAACTTAGTAACACTTAAATTATAGGTATTATAAAGAAAGACTATGATTTTTTAAAAGGTTATGATACAATACTTTAGGTAGCTGTTTCGAAAATAATCAAATAAACCATGTCCCAGTAGCTCAGCTGGATAGAGCAACGGCCTTCTAAGCCGTCGGTCGGGAGTTCGAATCTCTCCTGGGACGCCATACTACATACCAAATGAAACGCAATTTTTCAACCTCTTATATCGTTTAGTGAAACGGTCAGTATAACGGTCATGTAAGAAATTACACCCATTATTGACTTGAATCATTTACGATATAGGGGGTTTTTTTGTATGACTAAAAGAAAAGGATTATTAGATGTTGAAGTGGATGTAAAAGGATTATTAGATGGATTAACTGTTACCAGTTCAACCGCCTCTAAAGCAAAAATAAAACAGACTGAGGTATTAAATGACTCGATGTGATTTCTAGTGCTTTAGAAACCATTACAAGGCAAATGAAGGTAAGCGGTAATAGAAGCCGAACTATAAGTGATTATGTCCTTCATATAGAGCATTTTCAAAGCGTAACAAATGTAGTCCATGTTTCAGATATTACTGCCGATACCATTTACAAATGGTTAGATACCATGGAAGTAAGTAATCAAACCAAACTCACTCGTTTGAAATGTCTAAAGGCTTTTCTCTCACGCTGTTTTGATAACGGTTGGATTGATATCAAGTTTTGGAAAACCATTAACATTAAAGTGGACCAAAAGGTTAAAGAAGGTGCTACAGAGCGTGATGTTAAAGTATTGCTCTCTTTACTAGACTTAAGCAATTTCATCCAGCTAAGGGATGCTGTAGCCGTTCTAGTGATGTTTAAAACAGGTATTAGAATTAATACATTGACTCAACTTGAAGAACGTCATATAGACTTCAATAACAATGTGCTAAATTTGGAAGGAAGCATTATGAAAAATCATCAACAAATTAAATTACCTTTTGATGACTTACTTAAAAAACTGTTAGAGGTTCTTATAAAGCAAAATGCGGTGATTAGAAGGGAATATGGCAAGAAGAATAGCTTGTTGTTTATTACCAAGTACGGTGATGTTATATCAACCTCACCAACACATAATAACATCCAGAAACGACTAAATAAGTATTCCAAGATGTGTGGTTTGAAGAACATCAATCCTCATGCCTTAAGAAGAGGTTTTGCAAAATCATTGCTTGATAAAGGGGCAAATGTTGCTGTGATATCTAAGGCATTGGGACATAGCGATATATCGGTCACAACTAAATACTTGTACTTAGATGTCGATGAAGTAGCAAATGACCTTCGTGCTTATTTGTAAGCAGTCCTCATTAAAAGGAAAGACAGAAGAGGGAGAGAACCATTTTAAAGCTTGAGCGATTCTTCCCTCTACTTGATTTTTTGTCATAAACCTGCTCCGCAAATGTATTGGAATAAACAATTTATATCTCATTTACATATCAAATGATACTTGCTCCATCTTAGAAACTGCCTTAGATTTCCTTTTCAGTACCTTGCGTTCCTGATTCAATAATGGGGTAAACAGGTTTTCATAATCCTTATCTCTAATAATCTCGATAAAAGGATGCTCTAGGGACATTTGATTTTCCAAACTAAAAATGTAGTTGAATACCTTCTCTACCTTCTCTCTAGCTTGAATATAAGATGAATCAACTGCATCATGTATTATTCTGTGAATGGTTTCTGTCTTTTTACTGTTAGGAACATCACCTAAGCCAATAGCACGTTCAAGGTTAGGGACTGAGCCAAAGATTCTAGTAGAATCCTCTTTTAATGCGTATATGTTATAACAGTTTGTTTGTTGAGCTTTCAGCGTTGAATGTGTAAATCTCTCGTGATTGTCTATATCATGCAAGATGTAATATCTGGTGTTAAATTGGTTAAGAATTTTCATGAGGGAGCAGATTGTTGCCTTGCCTCTTGCCCTAATGACGTGTATGTTTAAACCACGCTCTTTAATAAAGTGCTTAAATGCAACATATTCAGTGTCGCCTTCTACAACAATTATCTTATCAGCAAAGAAGAATTCGTTGACATACGAATCCGCATAATTCAAGAGCTTCATGTTTTTTATATCATCTTCGTCAAACTGGGAGCTGGATGATTGATAAAGCTCAATGGCTTCGGTTTTTCCAATTCTAAATACCTGAATAGTAGTATGGTTCTCAGAAAGGTCAATTAGCACAGGAGAGTGGGTAGAGATAATTAATGGCATCCTACTTCCAATAGCATAAAGCGACCTACTTAAAGCTCTAACAGCTTCTGGGTGTAAAAATGCTTCTGGCTCATCGATAAGTAGCATTTTTTGCGTGCTGTTTGTTCCCATCAATCCTTGTTCAATCATGTTTTGGATGATGTAAATTAAACTCATTCTTTGTATTCCTGTACCTTGTGTAGAGAGGGGCATATCACTGCTGTGCATGTTTCCTATTAGTACGCTAGAGCTAGTAGACTTGACTATATCAGATACTGAAAAGCCGTTGCTTTCTCCACCTTGAACTGAAAGCTGAAGAGAGCTATTTGAAAATACACTTTGTAAACTTTTTGATACGCTATCACTAACATTTGAGAGTGAAAAATCAGTCTTGCTTTTTAATTTCTTTAATAATCTAGGGATTGAGCTTTTTAACTCTAAGTATTCGCTCTTAATTGCTTGAAGTTCTTCTTCATCAAATTCTTCCATTTCCAACTTGCTTAATTCTGCTGTAATTATCTGCGAGTAAATTTCTTGAACCTGCTTGTCAATTTCTTCAGTAGTCATATAAGGTGTGATGTAATAAGGGCTATTTGCCAAAATTTCATCTAATGTTTCTTTCAGCTCATGAGTTCGTTTAATTTCAGTACCTTGCGTATCAAAGTATTTTCCATTATCATTCGAATACTTTTTCACAATGGTTACTGTTTCTCCAGTCTCGCTGTCGACAACAAACTCAGCTTCTAATTCAATGGTTTTGTTCTCGTCTTGGTTGGAGTAGCACTCAACTGGTATCTTCGCTTTAGCGGTAGTAGGAAGGTAAAACTGGTTAATTGCTTCTAGAAATGTTGACTTACCTGTATTGTTTCTACCTGTCAAAATAACAATGTTCTCACTGGAAAAATCAATGCTGAACTTTGTATTAAAGACTTTGTAGTTTAAAACACTGAACTTTTTCAGTCGCATGGAAACACCCCTAATATGTAAATGTATCTAAAACAATTGTCCTAATTATAACAATAAATTACATAAAAACCCATAATATTCTATAATTTTTGATTTATCAATGAATAATCTGGAGGATACTGGTTCGTAGAGCATTCGGTCACATAGCTGCTCTCTTTTTACATATATTGTTTAAGGATAATGTAATAATTACCATGAGGTAATTTGTGGAAGCATTTTGGAGACAAGTAGATAATATCCCTTGATATTCAAGCTTTCAATAGCTAATTGGTGGTTTTAGTGAGTTGTTTCAACACTAAACATCTAATCTGATACAATGCCAATGTAATCTTTTCACCATGAATGGGTGGGAAATCGCTCATCTAATTTCAATTGAATCTGTTTATTGCTCTTAGTGCCGAATTGATTGGGATTCCACAAATTACCTATAAAAAGTTCTTGGTTAGCACTTTTGCCAGATTCCTTAGCATTTTCCTAAAGGATTTGATGCAAATAGGCAAATTTGGGTTTGATATAATAGAAGTATCAACTGCAATAAAGATTGATATCCCAAGGTGAATGGGTGGTTAAGTAATTAGACAATAGTTACAGGATTTAGCTCAGAAGGTAAACTAAAATCTTGCTCAAACCATTGATATCGTAGGATTGAAATTGGATTAAGGTGTTATATTCATCGGTAGAGTTGAGTAGAAAGAACAATGGGCAATCGCTTCGCTCACTGCTACGCCTCCCTACGGTCGTTGTTTGGGACGCTCCCTGTGGTCACTTCGCCACCTAAAGGTGACGACCCTATCAATCTCAATCTGTAAAAAATTACCTGAAATGCTTGTAATATCAAGGGCAATTAAGGGTTTAAAAAATCGTGCAACTTTTAACATAATATTAATTCATATACCCTTATTTATATTACGACAAAAGATGCACGATTTTTACCAATCTAAATCAAAAGCAAAAACACTAACTAAACTATGAAAGGGGAGAATTAAATGTGGTGTATCATCTGATGCACCGCCTCTATTGAAAAGGAAGATGAAAAGTGGAAAAAATATTTACATTAGCGGAATTGGTTGAGGAATACGGGACAGAGGTTCAAAAGGAATCATTCGAGAATAATGGGAATCTTAATAGACGTTCATTTGATTCAATAATCAAACGTGTTGAGCAAGATTGGGAATCCGTCAAAGAAGAAGGCAGAGGCTCGAAACGGAAAATCAAATGCAGTGGAAAACTTGAAGATAAAGCTATGAAGAAAGACGGTCGTGTAAGAAGCGGTCGTCAACAAGTTGAACATAGAATTCCAATGGATGTAATTGTAGCCACTCACTTAGAATATGATATGACGCAACAAGCAAGTATGAGTCTAGGAAAATGGGCAGTTGAATTTGGATTAATTACTGAACTTGAATATGACCTATTACGTTCTAGACACAGTAGTAAGCTTCGTCAGAAACACATTGATAAGGCAATTCAAAGTGGAACCCTTGAAGAAGACCAAACGAAGCTATTAGATGAGTTTACACAGCACTGCCTTGAAATATATGGGCAATTGGTTAAGACCTTAGAGCATATGGAAAAATGCGGTATCATTTTATTCTATGAGAACTGGATGGCATATGGCAAAGATGGGAAGGTCAGTATCAATCCCGAAATTATGAAGAAGATTCTAAAGGCTAGACGAGAATTGATGAAGAAACATGAGGTTGTTGAATTCAACCTAACTGCACATCGAAATGCTAAAAAGGTTAAAAACTTCAATCGTGAATGGAAAGAGACATTAGCAGAAGTTAAGGACGAAAATGGTAATAAATTAGGAATCAAGTATTACTGGAAAGAATACGCAGTGATATTAAAGGCTTCAAGTAAAGCGGTACAGCGATATCTTGAAACATACTGTGTCGATTCCCTAGAAGTCTATGTCAATGATAAAGACCTATTCATAAACGAAAATGTAGCGGACTATGAACTAAAGCGTAAGGTTAATATCATGAAGAAGGCTGAGAAACGTCACAAGCAGAAGCTTCAGGAATACAAGGAGCAGAAAATTAGCTTTGCCACTGCAGAAGACGAAGAATGGATTAGATTCTTCTACACACAACAGGAACTTGAGGATATTGTAGCAGGATATGACTTAGGCGTTAAGAGGTTGCACCTTCAGAATCTGTATATGGAGCGGATGGGACAGCTATTCGAATTGTATAACATAAAAGGCTATAACAATAAAAAACACTTAGAAGGAGTCTCTTAATTGAGGCTCTTCTTTTTCGTATTGGTGCGGATGATTGAACAAGGTGTTGGGTTTAACAGATAGCTACACAACGATTAATAAAACTGTGATTTCATTAACTAAAAGAGGGTTAATATGGAAGAAGACATTTGTTCACTATCCAGCTGGTTCAACAGGATTGTAATGTTATTGTAACTTTTGTAATAATTAATGAAAAGATTATAATTTCCATTCCTTCTCTAACATAAATACAGACTTATTTAGCCGTTTTAATACGAGATGGTAGGTTAGTATTAAATGATATTAAAAATGAAATCTCAGTGAGTTTATGATGCTTAGAAGAGATGTGAACAATAATAATAGGGATTTATTTTATATACAAAATAACATTTTTTTAATATTACCTTAACAAAGTTTTGTGTGAAATTTTGTAAAATTATATAGAACACAATAAATTGTAAAGTAGGGGTAACTTTTGAAAGAAACTATTTATGACTTTGATGATTTATTAGAAATGTTAGATTCCTTACTGAGAGAGCCAACTCAGTTTTGGAATAACTTTTATTCTGACCGTGAAAAGGATGTTCCTTTTTTTACAAATTCCCCCGATGAGAATTTAGTTAGTTACTTTGAAAATGGACTATTTAAGCATGGGAAAGTCCTTGAATTAGGTTGTGGGGCAGGTCGAAACGCAATATATTTTGCTGAAAAAGGATTCTGTGTTAATGCTGTAGATTTATCTCAAGAGTCGCTTAAATGGGCAAAGGAAAGGGCAATTGAAAAGAATGTAAACGTAAACTTCATCAATAAAAATATCTTTGAATTAGACATTGAAGAAGCAACCTACGACATCGTTTATGATTCGGGGTGCTTTCACCATATTGCTCCTCACCGAAGAATGAGTTACATAAACTTAGTGAAGAAAGCATTAAAACCAAATGGCTACTTTGCAATCACTTGTTTTTTTCAAGGTGGGGAGTTAGGCGGTGCAGAAATATCGGATTGGGAAGTATATAGACTACGAAGTCTAAAAGGCGGATTAGGATATACTGAGGAAAAATTAAGGTCTATCTTTAGGGATATGAAAGAAATTGAAATAAGAAAAATGGTGGAAGTCCAACAGCCGAATGATATTTTTGGTGTACCCGACTTTTTGACTGCTCTATTTCAAAAATATTAACTTGCCTTTTTCTTATCAACAAGCAAGCTGCGTTTCTGTGATAAGCAGGAACGCTTTTTGTATTGGTGGTAGAGGATGTCAGAGGTTCATATACACGTCCTCAGACGCTCAGAATGGCTCAGTGTGGCAGTTTAAGAGTCTCGCATCCCTTCTCTTTCCCCTTTGGATTAAATTATGCTCGCAGATTGAATCTGAGGGCATTCTGTAAGCCTGCCGTGAGGATGGTGTGTGCAGGTGGATACAGAAACCACGCACATCCACAAGCAAGTATTCGATAAATTTCCGACACGACTCGAATAATGGATATATTTTAGTACAGTAAATTGATAAATCAGATAGTAATAAGTTAATGTTGTTCGAGACGAACAACGAAATGGATTATGAAACGCAAATCAATAAAACTCGCTGCACTCCTTGGTATAACGTGTTCAATTAATAAGACCTTTGTTTAGAGTTCTACGTATTGTTAATAATCCATTTCGGTGCAAATACTTGAAAGTTATTGCACCGTTTTATCGACATTGCTATAATAGGCTTCATAAGGTGCATTAACTTAGTGCAATAAATGAATGATGAATAGTGAGGATATAACATGAAATATGGATATGCAAGGGTATCAACACTAGCACAAGATTTAGAGGTTCAAATTCAAGCATTACAAGCAGAAGTTTGCGAGGTTATATATAAGGAGAAGTTCACAGGTACTAAAACAGATAGACCAGAGTTCAACAAGGTGCTTGAGGTATTACAAGAAGGTGATACTTTGGTGGTAACGAAATTAGACCGTCTTGCCCGAAACACAAAAGAAGGCATTGAAGTAATCGAGAATCTATTCAACAGAGGCATTAAAGTTCATGTCTTAAATGTTGGACTACTGGAGAATACAACAATGGGAAGATTCTTCTTGACCACTCTTCTAGCTGTGGCTGAAATGGAACGTAACTTAATTGTGGAACGAACTCAAGAGGGTAAAGTATTGGCAAAGCAACGTGATGATTTCAAAGAAGGTAGACCAAGAAAACACTCCAAGCAACAAGTTCTACATGCTTTAGAATTGCTTAAGACTCATACATACAAAGAAGTTGAAGCAATGACTGGCATAAAGAAGCGAACACTGATTAACAGAAAGAATGAACTAGAAGCAAAGCATTTATAGGAGACTCCCGAACCAAGGAGTCTCTTTTCTTTTGCATAAGTTATGGGGGCGGTATTTTCCACATTCTCATGGGATTCATGAGTGGGAGATGGGGGAGGCTACTGCATTCACACGTCACGTATTGTTTTACTTCCGATAAAGTATTAAAGTTCAAATTTTTGTAAATATTTGTGATATAATAGTAGATTGCTAAGGCAGATTCACTATGAATTATAGGGTGGCGATAACTTGAATCTTAATCATAAAATCAAAAAAAGAAAAAAGGCTATTGATACAATTAATGAACTTGTTGCCAACGCTTCACATCTGTTATTAATACATTATTCTTGTGAAAGCTTTTATAATGTTCCAAGCGGTTATACACCGAGGGTCACTTCAATAGCAGTAAGGTATTATAATACAGCACAAACAAAATCGTTTGCTATTCATAAGATAGCTGAAATGAAAAAAATAGCATTCGAGGACATTGAACAAAACTATGATGAAATTGAAAGAGAAATGTTAAAAGAGTTTTTTCAGTTTGTTAAGAAGCATAAATCCTATACTTGGATTCACTGGAATATGAGGGATTTTAATTTTGGATTTGAAGCTATTGAAAATAGATATAGGGTTTTAGGCGGAAGACCCGAAACAATAGACGATGATAAAAAGTATGATTTGGCTAGATTACTTATTGATATTTATGGTGTAGGTTATATCGGTCATCCAAGGTTAGAAAAACTAATTGAAAAAAATAAAATCTCAAATAGGGATTTTTTGGATGGGCAATCCGAAGCTGCAGCATTTGCTAATAAAGAATATGTAAAACTGCACATGTCAACTCTAAAGAAAGTTGATGTTTTTCATTCCATTTTAGATAAGGTAGCATCAGGAAATTTAAAAACAAATGCTAAATGGCATGAACCTTATGGATTATCTCCTCAAGGTGTTTATGAAGCCATTAAGGACCACTGGCTTTACGCTGTTGTTATGCTGATTGTAGGGGCAATTGTAGGGGCAGTTGTATCTAACATAATGAGTTGAGTAATATTGGGGGAATAATATGTTTGAAGAATTGTTTTATGACGTTGAGTCTTTAAAGAGATTATTAGTATCCAAAGCTACAGGGGGACAGGAAAATAACAGCGAGTATACGGAACTAAGACAAAAATTATTAAATAATGGATATACAAAAGCGTATTTGCCACATTTTTTAAGAACATGTCGTTCTTTAAACGATTTCTGGAACTATATTAAGGAAAAGTCAACTACTTACCAAGGAAGAAGGGACTATTTGCGTATTGAATTTGAAAAGGTGTTAATGATATTAGAGGACATGACGGAATCTGAGTTCCCTATTGATGAAGTTGTTTCGTTCTCTAAGGAAGATAAGTTAGATTTAGAGTATGTTCAACAAGCATGGCAAAAAGCGTTAGATAGACGTACAAATGACCCAGAGGGTGCTATCACTATAGCTAGAACTCTACTTGAAGCCACCTGTAAGCATATAATGGATGACGCTAATATCGAATATGATGATAAATCGGAATTACCTCAACTATATAAAGGAGTACAAAAAGTGTTAAATTTAGCACCTAGTGAACATACCGAGCAAATTTTCAAAGAAATACTTAGTGGGTGCGTATCTGTAGTCAAAGGGTTGGGTTCTATAAGAAACAAATTAAGTGATGCACACGGAAAAGGTCAAAGAGTTCCTACACCATCGGCTAGACACGCACATTTGGCAGTTAATTTAGCAGGAGCGATGGCTTCTTTCTTAGTATCTTCATGGGAAGAAAAAAGGAAAATAGTGGGATGAAGGAATGTCGGATTAATGAACTGAACATCGATTAATAGAAATAATGAAGTCAAACAGCAAGTTAAAGAGACTCCAAGAGGGGTCTTTTTCTATACGTTGATGATATGGGGGGAGTATTTTCCACAAATTACGGGGTTCGTTGTAAGGGGGATGAGGTAGGTAGCCTCACATCCACATCCCAGAATTCTAAAGATACCGATACCTTAATTATTATTACATTAGATGCTTGAATGATAGACCATGAGTAATTATAATGGAAGAAAGTCAATCGGTCTAAGTTCGAAAAGTGACCGTTATACTATAGGGAAGAAAATAGCGATAGTGTCCCAGTAGCTCAGCCGGATAGAGCATACGCCTTCTAAGCGTACGGTCGGGAGTTCGAATCTCTCCTGGGACGTCAAGGGTTCGGAAAGAGAAAGTTTGAACCATATGAAGATGCTTCAAATCCTTATTTTTAAGGGTTTGAAGCATCTTTTTTTTTTGGAAGAAAAGGAAACAAATAAAAAGATAAAGGTGCTTCTTATTCACAAATTTTACAAAAGGATATATGTGTTTGAAGTAAGTAAATCCAAAGTTAACGGGAAATTTACTATCTTCCATTGATAAACCAACTAATTCTCTGTTACCTCCTCTATTCAAGCCCATTAGTGTATCTTAAATGTAGATACTATTTTGCGGAGGGTTTTTAACGTATTGGGAGTTTTTCTTTGCTTTAGGTAATTGATTAAGCCTATTTTACAAGTGAAATTTAGCAAATGGAGTACGATTTAGGCGAACGACTACTTAAATTTAATTGACTAACTTTCGTAATGTAAGTAAAATATAAAAAAACTTATAAAAAGAAGGTGTATATTGATGAATTCTTATGATTTGAAAATAATTGAATGTTTAATGGCTAATTCAAGAATTAAATGGGCGGATTTGGCAAAGGAAGTTGGGTTGTCGGCGCTAGCAACTGCTGAACGTGTTAACCGATTAATTCAGCAAGGTGTAATTAAGAATTTTAGTGTCTTATTAGACTCTGAAAAAGTAGGGAGCGAATTAACTGCATTTGTTGCAGTATCATTGGAGCATCCGAAAAATAGAGGTCCTTTTTTAGAATTAGTAAATAAATTAGAAGAAGTTCAAGAATGTCATCATATTGCAGGAGAAGATGACTATTTACTTAAAATTAGAAGTAGAAATACAAAGGATTTAGATCGTGTGATTAGTCATGAGATAAAAGGTTTAAAAGGTATCATCAGAACAAAGACAACGATTGTCATGGATACAACAAAAGAAACTTTTCGAATGCCGTTACAAAAACATAAATTTTTAATAGAGGAAGGAGAGTAAGATGCTTATTGAATTTTATATAAAGGGATTACTAATTGGTTTATCAATTGCAGCACCAGTTGGACCAATTGGCGTTTTATGTATCCGAAGAACTTTAGCACATGGAAGAATAGTGGGGTTAGTTTCGGGATTAGGAGCAGCTGCTGCGGATGGAATTTATGGATTAATTGCGGGATTTGGTTTAACTGTCATTACTAATTTATTAATTGGTCATCAATTTTGGATTCAATTAATAGGTGGATTTTTTCTTTGTTATTTGGGAATAAAAACGTTGACTTCTAAGGCTAGTTTTACACAGACAGATACTCAAAAGAAAAATAGGATAAATGCGTTCGTATCAGTTTTATTTTTGACTTTAACAAATCCAATGACCATCCTGTCATTTATTGCCATTTTTGCAGGTTTAGGTATTTCAAACTCAGAAAATACTATCATTTCTTCTGTTATTTTAGTGATGGGGGTGTTCTGTGGTTCTACATTATGGTGGGTAATATTAAGTAGTAGTGTAGGATTATTTAGAAATCGAATTAGTGGCCAATCTTTAACGATTATTAATCGATTATCAGGATTAATCATTATTATTTTTGGTGGTATCACTTTATATGGATTAATGTAATGTATTATATATCTGCATTTCTAGAAGTAGTTAAAAAGTATTCCTCTGTCGTTACAAAAAGGGGGTGACAGAGAAGTAATACGACCAAAGAAAACTCCAAACAATCATAGTTTGATCGTTTGGAGTTATTATTAGTTATGGAAAAAAGGTGTTTTCGTAATATTACTCACATCCTGAAAATACGTCGTATTATGGGGCTTGCTCTTGAGTCGTCTGGCAAGATTTTGAACTTTTTTAACAGCCTCCGACGCTCACCTCTCCAAACCAATCGTTTATTTACTTTCAAATATGCTTTCCCATGAATCGAACTGGAGTCTACATGGATTCAGACTGCTTAGTTTTTTCAAAGTGGAAATAGGTTTATCTCACCATCTTTTTCTTATTCCACTTTCTTTCGTTCAACTGTGGTATGCATTGTTTGAGATGGCATGACTTCTACTTCATTATTATCGAAGTTTAGTTTATTTAGATTCTCTTGTTCTAATTCTCCCTCATTATCTAAGAGAACAATATATTTTCCTGCTTGTAATTCCTTTTCATATGGCTCAAGATCGGTGTCAGAAAAGAATGTCTTTAATCGATCTAAAAAGGATGTTGGCTCTACTTCTTCTATTCCAGTAGCAGTATCTACTTCTGTTTCTTGTTCAATTAATGCCGTTTGTTCGTTTCTTGTAATAACGGAAATATGATTGGGTGAATATCCTTTAGAGAGAAGTTCGTCTATAGCATTTACTGTTTCTTCAGGAGAATCATATATACCTACAACACTTTTTGTCATATACCTATTCCTCCTTTAAACAAATAGTTCTTGCATATTTTTTATATTCCCACTAGTCAGAGGGAATAAACAGTGGATTTTCTGTCTCAACAAAAATTCCTATTTTTGTGAATTAGCAAACTTTTTTCCCATAAAAAATAAAGAAATAGTTGTACCTTATATTAGAATAATGATAGAGAAATATCTCCTGTTAAATCCTCTATTTAATATTTTATTGGTTATCTTTTATCACAAGCAATGTAAGTATAGAGAGATTTCTATTTTAATATTCTGCTCTTTAATTTTCATTAAGACTCATCCTCATTCAAGGACAATCGCACGGGTTACGAAGGTTTGGATGATTTAACTAATACCTAACTAATGGAAGTTACACATTATTTCACCTACAAAGGTATAATTAGGAATAAAATAGCGAATAATGGAAGTAAGAAAAATAATGTTCAGAAAATCACTAGTAACACTTGAAAACGCTTACTGTTATCGTGTATAATAGGCTTAAGTAAAATAATCAAGAGATGAAACAATGTGAATAGATGAACATGACTAACATTATATAGAAGGAGACGTGCACCATGATTCTCAAAGAATTAGGAAGAAGTAGGCTAATTGTTATTAATTATTATAAGAATGGTTTTTTAGAAACATGTAAGGGACAAGTTCAGAAGCTAAATCTAATAGATCAAACCATTGATTTAAAAGATGATAAAGAAAATACGTATCAAATTCGTTTATCATGGATTCATGATATATGTGCGGTATCTTAGTTTGATTACCTAATTAATGCAATCGCTTTCTTTTTTTTGCGGTTGCATTTTTTTGTCTGAAATTAAATTATATGAAACAAAATGAAAAAACAATGTAAGATTTTATTACATATTAGTTTTAAGTAAAGAATTATTTTATTATAATGAACCATATTAAGGATTTTTTTAGAATATTTTCAGCGAAAAAAGAATTTTTTAAATTTTTTAATTCATTAAAAAAGTACATGCATTCTTTATACAACAATATTGTAAACGCTTTCTAAATGCGGTTTCGTTGTTTAAATAATCAAATAATTCTCAAAAATACTGTTGACTCTTGTTTAAATTCAGCGTAAGATAACCTCAACAAATGAAAAACACAAAATGTTACATGCTAATTTAGCATAGCAAATAGACACCATGACTAACTGAATTTGTTTGACATGATTAATAGATTAATTCGATGATGAGGATAAGTAGTTTTCTATTTTGGATTCCAAAGAGAGCCGGTGGTTGGTGTGAACCGGTGAACCAATAGGAAATGAACTCACCTCAGAGTGTTAGCTTGAAAGGTAATCCTAGTAGAGCTAACCGAGTGTTTCCACTCGTTACCAAAAGAGAACGAACCGTTCAATTAAGTGCATACGCTTTTCGAAAGTGTATGAATAAGGGTGGTACCGTGGAAAGGAATGCCTTTTCACCCCTTTGATTACTAAAAAACATTAGTAATCATTGGAGGTGGGAAGGCTTTTTTCATGGAAAGAGCCCTTCTAT
The DNA here is from genome assembly GCF_976954375.1 of Niallia sp. Marseille-Q9988. Lineage (NCBI taxonomy): Bacteria > Bacillati > Bacillota > Bacilli > Caryophanales > Bacillaceae > Niallia > Niallia sp. Marseille-Q9988. The sequence continues at coordinate 20,641 of NZ_CDRJSZ010000006.1, forward strand.
TGATACTAATTAATTAAGTAATAGGAAAGTAATTTAGGGAGGTTATACAAATGTTACAGGAGACTGCCTTTGAAAAGACAAAGGCCCAAGTGAAACCGTTAACTGGTGCTGATCTCTTATTACAGGCTTTGGAAAAGGAAAATGTTGAATTTATTTTCGGATATCCAGGTGGAGCTGTCTTACCAATATATGATAAGATTTATGACTCTAAAATCTTTCATGTTCTGCCAAGACACGAGCAAGGAGGAATCCATGCAGCTGAAGGGTATGCGAGAATCTCTGGAAAACCAGGAGTTGTAATTGCGACATCTGGTCCTGGAGCAACTAATATTGTAACAGGACTTGCTGATGCAATGATGGATTCTCTTCCGCTGGTTGTATTTACAGGTCAGGTTGCAACAAGTGTAATTGGAACAGATGCCTTTCAAGAAGCCGACATTTTAGGGATTACGACCCCAATAACAAAATATAATTGTCAGGTTCGAAATCTTGAAGATATACCGAGAATCATAAAAGAAGCGTTCTACATTGCAACAAGTGGAAGACCAGGTCCTGTGTTAATTGATTTTCCGAAAGATATTGCGGCTACCATTTCAAGTGTTCCTGATGAAAAGGAAGTAGACCTTCCTGGCTATCAACCAACAACACAACCGAATTATTTGCAGATTCGAAAATTAACAGAAGCTGTAAGTGCAGCAAAAAAACCAGTAATCTTAGCAGGTGCAGGTGTCAATTTTGCAAAAGCTAGTGCTGAATTACTTGAATATGCAGAACAACAACAAATACCAGTCGTCCATACACTTCTTGGATTAGGAGGCTTTCCAGCTGATAACAAGTTATTTGTTGGTATGGGAGGGATGCACGGTTGTTACGCTGCCAATATGGCATTATATGAATCAGACTTATTAATTAATGTTGGGGCAAGATTTGATGATCGTTTAACTGGAAACTTAGCACATTTCGCACCGAATGCTGTTAAAGCACATATTGATATCGACCCAGCAGAGATTGGCAAGATAATTCCAACGAAAATCCCGATTGTAGCAGATGCGAAAGAAGCTTTGAGCATGTTAATTAAGCAGAAAGGTCTACATTCAGAGCATAGAGATTGGTTAGAAAAGATTGAAAATTGGAAAAATGAATATCCTTACTACTATAAGGAGTCTAATCTTCTTAAACCACAGCAAGTATTGGAGCTGCTTTTTGAAAAGACAAAAGGAGAAGCAATTGTAACAACGGACGTTGGACAGCATCAAATGTGGGCTGCACAGTACTATCAATTTAAAGAGTCCAACCGTTGGGTAACTTCTGGGGGATTAGGAACAATGGGGTTCGGGCTACCATCAAGTATTGGTGCACAATTGGCCGATCCAAAAGCGACGGTTCTAGCAATTAGCGGCGATGGAGGCTTTCAAATGTGTAGCCAGGAGCTTGCATTAATTAGGGAATTAAATTTACCAATTAAGATTATTATTTTTAATAATCAGGCGTTAGGAATGGTAAGACAGTGGCAAGAATTTTTCTATGAGTCTCGTTTTTCCCATAGTAAGGAGTCTTTCCAGCCTTCCTTTGTCGCTTTAGCAGAAGCATATGGAATAAAAGGATACCAAATATCATCTGCTAAAGAAGCTGCAAGCATTCTGGACGAAGTGTTAGCGGTAAGAGAACCTGTATTATTAGATTTCCGTATTGATCCAAACGAGAATGTATATCCAATGATAGCACCAGGAAAAGGATTACATGAAATGGTAGGGATGAAGCCATGAAAAAAATAATTAGTTTGACTGTCTTGAATAAGTCAGGTGTATTAAATCGAATCACAAATCTTTTTTCGAAAAGAAACTATAACATTGAAAGTATATCTGTAGGGCATACAGAGCATGAAGGTGTTTCTCGAATTACATGTGTTGTACATGTAGAAAGTGATGGAATTATTGAACAAATAACAAAACAGTTAAATAAGCAGATTGATATATTGAAAGTGGTTGACATCACTGACCAAGCAATTGTTGCAAGAGAGCTAGCTTTAATAAAAGTACTTGCTACACCGCAGACAAGGCATGAATTATACTCAGTAATCGAACCATTTAGGGCTTCTGTAATCGATGTAAGTAAAGAAAGTCTCGTTATCCAAATTACAGGAGAATCAACCAAAATTGAAGCTTTTATTGAACTGCTTAGACCGTATGGAATTAAAGAATTGGCCAGAACTGGCACAACTGCATTCCCACGTGGATCTCAAAAGACAGCAACTCATAAAAGTAACTATTCTATCGTTTAAATCTAATATTAAATAAATCTAAATTTTACAGACGAAAGGGAGAAGAAAAATGGCAAAAATGTATTATAATGGAGACGCAAATTTAGGATACTTTGAGGGGAAAACAGTAGCGGTAATTGGATATGGATCACAAGGGCATGCACATGCTTTAAATATGAAGGATAGTGGAGTAAATGTTATTATCGGATTAAGAAAAGGAAATTCATGGAATAAAGCAGTGGAAGATGGATTTGACGTATTCCCGGTTGGAGAAGCAACAGCTAAGGCTGATATTGTCATGATTTTACTTCCAGATGAGTTGCAAACAAAAGTATACAATGAAGAAATTAAACCAAATTTAACAAATCAAGCTTTAATGTTTGCGCATGGATTTAACATTCATTTTAGTCAAATTGTTCCTCCAAGTGAGAGTGATGTATTATTGGTTGCTCCAAAAGGCCCAGGTCATCTTGTTAGAAGAACATTTGAACAAGAAGCAGGAGTTCCAGCATTATTTGCAATCTATCAAGATGTTACTGGTGAAGCGAGAGAACTTGCTCTTGCATATGCAAAAGCAATTGGAGCATTACGTGCCGGTGCATTAGAAACGACTTTTAAAGAAGAAACAGAAACGGATCTATTTGGTGAACAAGCGGTTCTTTGTGGAGGGTTGACAGCACTAGTAAAAGCAGGCTTTGAAACATTGGTAGAGGCAGGATATCAACCAGAATTAGCATACTTTGAGTGTTTGCATGAGTTGAAATTAATTGTTGACCTAATGTATGAAGATGGAATGGCTGGAATGAGATATTCCATTTCTGATACAGCACAATGGGGTGACTTTGTAACAGGGCCACGTATTGTAACAGAAGATGTGAAGAAAGAAATGAAAGCTGTACTTACAGATATTCAAGAAGGGAAATTTGCTAAAGGCTGGATTTTAGAAAATCAAGCAAATAGACCAGTATTTAATGCGATTAATGACAGAGAAAGTGAGCATTTAATTGAAAAGGTCGGAAAAGAATTGCGTGCAATGATGCCATTTGTTAAAAGCTCTAGGAAGAAAGAAGTGGTGGGTAGTGGCAAAAATTAAGATATTTGATACAACATTAAGAGATGGGGAGCAATCGCCAGGTGTTAATTTAAATTTGGCAGAGAAGTTGGTAATTGCTGAACAGTTAGAAAAGTTGAATGTAGATATCATAGAGGCAGGCTTTCCTGCTGCCTCTAAAGGTGATTTTCAATCTGTTCAACAAATTGCGCGAACGATAAAAAATAGTTCTGTTACTGGTCTAGCAAGGGCAGTAACATCGGATATAGATACTGCTTGGGAAGCTTTAAAAGATGGGGCAGAACCAAGAATCCATGTTTTTCTAGCAACAAGCCCCATTCATAGACAATATAAGTTGAAACTATCGAAAGAACAAGTTGTGGAGCGAGCGGTTTCAGCTGTTGCATATGCTGCTAAAAGATTTCCTGTCATACAATGGAGTGCAGAGGATGCTTGTCGCACGGAACTTCCATTTCTAGCAGAAATAATCGAAGAAGTAATTCAAGCTGGAGCACAAATAATAAATATACCAGACACTGTAGGGTATATTACGCCAAATGAATACGGAGAAGTTTTTCAATATTTAAAAAATAATGTTCCATCCATTGATAAAGTTTCTTTATCAACCCATTGTCACGATGATTTAGGGATGGCCACAGCTAACTCACTGGCAGCCATTGAAAATGGAGCAACACAAGTAGAATGCACTATTAATGGCATAGGTGAAAGAGCAGGCAATGCTTCGATGGAAGAAATTGTGGTAGCGCTTCATATCAGAAATGATCATTATCAGGAAAGAACAAGAATTAATCTGAAAGAGATTAGTAGATCAAGTAGCTTAGTTAGTGAATTAACAGGAATGGTAGTACCAGGGAATAAAGCAATTGTTGGTCGCAATGCATATGCGCATGAATCTGGTATTCATCAGGATGGGGTTCTTAAGGAGAAAACTACCTATGAAATTATTTCTCCAGAACTTGTTGGCTATGTGAACAATAACAATATGGTGTTAGGAAAGCATTCAGGCAGCCATGCATTTAAAACAAAGCTGCAAGAACTAGAGCTTCAGGTAAAGGAAGAGGATGTAAAGAATCTCTTTATTGCCTTTAAGGATTTGGCAGACCATAAAAAAGAAATCTCTGATGAAGACATTATTGCTATTGTGTTAGAGAACAAGCTTGCTAAGGAAGAGAAGTATTATGAATTAGTTGAGGTTAAGGTTCAACATAAAAATGATAATGAAGCAGATGCGGTCGTTAAGCTTTCTGGGCCGAAAAATGAATTAATCATTCAACATGGCACAGGATCAGGAAGTGTAGAAGCGCTGTATAACACACTTGAAATGTCTATTTCTGGTCAAGTAACGCTAAATGATTATCGAATACAATCATTAGGTGCAGGTAGAGATGCCTTAGCTCAAGTATTTGTAAGAGTGCAATATGACCAAAAAGAAAGTACAGGTAGAGGATTGGATCAAGATGTTTTAATAGCATCCGCTAAAGCATATATAAATGCTATTAATAGAGCTATTCTTGCAAAAGAACAATTTTTGGAAAAAGTGTAGGCTTTAAGGTCTGAAAACCAAGCCTTTGATATAGGGGAGCGAATGAAGATGAACAAAAGAATCGCTGTATTGCCAGGTGATGGAATTGGACCTGAAATAGTTGCTGGGGCAGTCAGAATTTTGCAAACAATTGAAACTTTATATGGCCATCAGTTCGAATTAACTTATGCAGATATAGGTGGATGTGCGACAGATAAAACAGGGACTCCATTACCTAATGAAACAATTACGATATGCAAAAATAGTGATGCCATTTTATTAGGGGCAGTTGGTGGTCCGAAATGGGATTCTCTTCCTGTTGAAAAACGTCCGGAGCAAGGACTATTAAAAATCAGAAAAGCATTGAACTTGTTTGCGAACCTGAGGCCGACAACCTGTTACGAAAGTTTAGCTGACTCGTCCCCTCTAAAGAAAGATATTATTGAAGGTGTGGACTTGATTGTTGTGCGTGAGTTAACAGGAGGCATCTATTTTGGGACACCAAGCGAACGTAGAGAAATAGGTGGGAAGCCAGGTGCTGTAGATACACTGCAATATAAAAATGAAGAGATAGAGCGTGTCATCGAGAAAGCATTTGAAGTCGCAAAAACAAGATCAAAAAAGATTACTTCTGTTGATAAGGCAAATGTTTTGGAGACTAGTAGAGTATGGAGAGAGATTGCAAATCAAGTAGCAGAGAAATATCCGGATGTTTTGCTTGAGCATATGCTTGTAGATAATGCAGCAATGCAGCTTATTAGAAATCCAAAGCAATTTGATGTCATCGTTACGGAAAATATGTTCGGCGATATTTTGAGTGATGAAGCATCTGTCTTAACAGGTTCATTAGGGATGCTTGCTTCAAGCAGTTTATCAGAAGAGGGGCCATATTTATATGAACCGATCCATGGCTCTGCACCAGATATTGCAGGAGAAAATATTGCCAATCCATTAGCGACGATATTATCGACAAGCATGATGCTACGATTATCATTTCAGCTAGATAAAGAAGCAACAGTAATAGAAGAGGCTGTAAATAATGTCTTGAATAAAGGATATAGAACAAGGGATATTCTTTCACCAAATTGTAAAATTGTTTCTACAAATGAAATGGTAGAAGCTGTTAACAAAGAAATTTTCGAGTTAGTAGCATCGACACATGCTATATAAAAAAGAGAAGATAGAGCGGCAGTAATTGGGATATAGGGGACTAATAATAGAAAGAAACATGTTTATGGGCTTGTCAAAAGAATAATTTGACAGCCCTTTAATCTACAAAAAGGAAATAAAAGAAATGGATTGGAGGGCAAAGTAATGGGGAAATCCATTATCGATAAAATTTGGGAAAAACATATAGTGCATAGAGAAGAAGGGAAGCCAGATTTATTGTATATTGATCTGCATCTTGTTCATGAAGTTACTTCTCCACAAGCATTTTCTGGATTAAGAATGAAAAATCGGAAAGTAAGAAGACCAGATCGTACATTTGCAACGATGGACCATAATGTTCCAACACTTAACCGTTATAAAATAGATGATGAAATCGCGTTAAACCAGATGACTACTCTCGAAAAAAACTGCTTAGAATTTAATATTCCTTTAGCAGGGCTAGATAGTCCTGAACAAGGGATTGTCCACGTAATAGGCCCAGAGCTTGGATTGACACAGCCAGGAAAAACAATCGTTTGTGGAGATAGTCATACATCGACCCATGGAGCTTTTGGAGCCCTTGCTTTTGGAATAGGCACAAGTGAAGTAGAGCATGTCCTTGCTACACAAACTTTATGGCAAACTAGACCAAAAACATTAAAAATAGAGGTCAACGGTAAGCTTGCTTATGGTGTCAATGCGAAAGATGTTATTCTTTATATACTTTCTAAATATGGAGTTAACTTTGGTACTGGCCATGTTATTGAATATACAGGGGATGTAATTCGTAATCTTTCAATGGAAGAAAGATTGACTATTTGTAATATGTCCATTGAAGGCGGAGCCCGTGCAGGGTTAATATGTCCAGATGAAACGACCTTCTCCTATTTAAAAGGAAGAAAACACGCACCAGAAAACTGGGATAAAGCAGTACAAGAATGGCGTAGCTTAGTTTCAGACGAAGATGCTACCTACGATAAAGTTATTACGATTGATGGTCATGATATTGCGCCAATGGTTAGTTGGGGTACAAACCCATCTATGACTGCAAAAGTAGATGGAAAAATTCCAGCAACAGAAAATTATCAAGACGAAACAGATCGTCGTGCCCTACATAGTGCGCTTTCGTATATGGGGTTAAAAGAAGGAATGGCCATTACCGATATTGCAATTCAGCATGTGTTTATAGGTTCCTGTACAAATTCCAGAATAGAAGATTTAAGACAAGCAGCGAGTGTTATTAAAGGCCAAAAGGTATATCCAGGAGTGAGGGCACTAGTTGTCCCAGGTTCTCAAAAAGTAAAGAAACAGGCAGAGGAAGAAGGACTGGATAAGCTATTTGTAGAAGCTGGTTTTGAATGGAGAGACGCAGGTTGCAGTATGTGTTTAAGTATGAATAATGATGTGGTTCCAAGTGGGGAACATTGTGCTTCGACCTCAAATAGAAATTTCGAAGGACGGCAAGGAGCCGGTGCCAGAACTCATTTAGTTAGTCCATCGATGGCTGCTGCTGCAGCATTATATGGACGATTTGTTGATATCCGAAAAATGAATGTAGAATTACAAGCTACAACGTAAAGGAGGAAGCAATTGTGAGTGGTTTTAAGAAGCTTTATGAAAAGGCAGTAGCAATGGATCGAGTAAATGTAGATACAGATCAGATTATTCCAAAGCAATTTTTAAAGCGCATCGAAAAGACGGGATTTGGAAAATTTGCTTTTTTTGATTGGCGCTATTTGAAAAATGGAGAACCAAATCCAGAATTTGAGTTGAACTATCCTGAAAATCAAGGAGCTTCTATATTAATCGCTAATAAAAACTTTGGTTGTGGATCATCCAGAGAGCATGCACCATGGGCTCTTCAGGATTTTGGGTTTTCTGTCGTTATTGCTCCATCCTTTGCAGATATTTTTTATCAAAATTGTTTGAAAAATGGAATGCTTCCTATTCAATTACCTACAGCAGAAGTGGAGTATCTTTTAAAGGAAGCCCAAAATCAACCTTATTTTCTTCATATTAATTTAGAAGAGGAAAAAGTAGAAGATGATCAGGGCTTTACTGCAACATTTACTATCCATCCATATTGGAAAAAAATGTTGACTAACGGCTGGGATGAAATTGAAATTACAATCCAGTACAGTGATAAAATAGCAGATTATGAAAAGTCTGTTACACAAAATTAGCAGTTGACTTCGCTTAGATAACCTTTAGAAAACAGGTGCTTTCCTGCCTTTCTAAAGGTTTTTTTCTTTTGAGCCTATTTTATAGTTAAAATGATTACTATTACTTCATTATGAAATCAAATTTAACATGTTCATTATTATCAAGAGTTAATGAAAAGTTCAGGTTGCATCTAAATAGAAAAAAAGCTACACTAGCAACAAAAAGAATGTATAGGCGGTTAAAAGGATGAAGAAACGGGAGCAGGAAAAAAAAGATAATGTTATTTTTTTTCCCGATTTAGATAAACGTTTATTACAAAAGGGCTTAGATGCCATTTCAGATAAGCAATATAAAGAAGCAATTGCTTATCTAGAGGAAGCAAAAGAGAGAAATCCTTTTCATAGTGAAATTAACATTGGGTTAATTCTGTCTTATTACGAGCTAGGTTTATTGGAACCGGCAAAATACTTAGCAAAAGAAATGCTGAAAGAGGGACAGGGTGACTATATACATGTGTTGGATTTATATATCATGATCCTTGTGCAGCTACATGAATATGAAGAAATTGTTTCAACGATTGAAGTATTGTTAGAAGATCATCAAATTCCTGCCAATAAAATCGAGCACTTTTCAAAAATGCTTACTTTTAGTAGAAAAATGGCAGAGTCTTCTCCACTAGCAGAAAAGGATAATTTAATGGAAGAAACTACGGGTGAAACGGAGAGATTAATGGAATTAGAAGATCCACAGGAACAAATGCTTCTTATTGCTAAAATGTCTAGTCAAAACATCCGAGCTTCTATTGAACAAGTAAAACAGTTTCTTCAGGAGGACGAAAAAAACCCGTTTTTAAAAACGATGTTAATTAATATTTTGCGAGAGCAGGATTATGACAAAGAAGTAGTGATTCATAAATTTACTCGAACCATAACCGTAAAGCCAACCAATTTAAAGGATATTAAAGAGCAAGATCAATATAAAAAGATAATGACATTTCTGATTGATTATGTTGAAAGTAATGATCCCGTTTTATTCGAAAATATTAAAATGCTAATGGATCGACAATTTTTTTTGCTTTATCCATTGGTACTTGAAGATTATAGTCCTGAAACATGGGCAGCATCCTATCATGCTGTCGTAAATGAGTATTTTGGCCAAGAGGATACACAAGAGATTCTCTCAATATATGAAGTAAATGAGGATAATTTTGAACAAGCTAAAGCCTTCATTTATCAACTAGAGGAAATTTCTTATCCTAATATTTAGGCAAGGATGTTGAAACAACTAGAACCTATGATATAATGTAATGGTTGCATTTAGAAAATGCGAATATGTTTATTTCTTACTAGATAACTTTCTGCCATTATTAGGTGTGAGCTTTTTCGTTTGAAATAGCTTTCAAACAGTAATAAAGAAGTTTATCTATACATTAAGTAGAAGTAATGAAAAAGTAGAATAGATTGTTGGAGGGAAATTATAGTATGTCAGCTAAATGGGAAGTTTTAGAAGGGAACCGTGGCGTTCTTACAATTGAATTAGATGCAGAAAAATTAAACGAAGGTTTAGATTTAGCATTTAAAAAAGTAGTTAAGCAAGTAAATATTCCTGGATTCCGTAAAGGTAGAATTCCACGTGGAATGTTCGAACAACGTTTTGGTGTTGAATCTTTATACCAAGATGCAATTGATATTCTTTTACCAGAAGCTTATGCAAATGCAATTGAAGAAACTGGAATTGAGCCAGTGGATCGTCCAGAAATCGATGTTGAACAAATCGAAAAAGGAAAAGCATTAATTTTCAAAGCAACTGTTACAGTGAAGCCTGAAGTAACATTAGGTGAGTACAAAGGGTTAGAAGTACCTGCTGTTGAAACAACTGTTACAGATGAAGAAGTTGAAGCTGAAATTAAAGCATTGCAAGAAAAACAAGCTGAGTTAGTAGTAAAAGAAGAAGGTACTGCTGAATTAGGCGATACAGTTGTTATGGACTTCGAAGGATTCCAAGATGGAGTTGCATTCGAAGGCGGAACTGCTGAGAACTTCTCATTAGAACTTGGTTCAGGTCAATTTATTCCTGGATTTGAAGAAAAATTAGTAGGAGTTGCTACTGGCGAAACGACAGAAGTAGAAGTTACATTCCCAGAAGAATACCATGCTGAAGATTTAGCTGGAAAGCCTGCTACATTTAAAGTAACTATTCATGAGATCAAAGGAAAAGAACTTCCTGAATTAGATGATGAATTTGCAAAAGACGTAGATGAAGAAGCTGAAACATTAGCTGAATTAAAAGAAAAAATTAAAACTCGTCTAGAAAATGATAAGAAACATCAAGCGGAACATACAGTACGTGATACGGTTGTAGAAAAAGCTTCTGAGAATGCAACAATGGATATCCCTTCTGCAATGATCGATACAGAAATTGATCGCATGATGAATGAATTCGAACAACGTCTTCAAATGCAAGGTATGAACCTTGAATTATACTTCCAATTCTCTGGACAAGATGAAGCTGCTTTAAAAGAGCAAATGCAAGAAGACGCTGGAAAACGTGTTCGTTCTAACTTAACTCTTGAAGCAATTGTTGCAGCAGAAAATATTGAAGTAACAGAAGAAGAAGTAAATGCTGAACTTGAAAATATGTCTCAAATGTACAATATGCCAGTAGATGCTATTAAACAAGCACTTGGCGGTGTAGAAAACTTACAAATGGACATTAAAATGAGAAAAGCAATCGATTTCCTTGTAGAAAACAGCAAAACTGTTGCATAATAGAAGTAAGAAAAAAAACTAAGGCGCGACTATTTCGTGCCTTAGTTTTATATTAGTGTTAAATAACATATAATATGGGTAACTATAATATAAGTTACTCTACCGTACAGGAATATACAGACAAATCAAGAGATAATATTTCCAGATTTAAAGAAGCGAAATCTGGTTATGCTTAAGAAAGTACATACATTTTACCGTTATTGGATGATTAGGGCTGATTACCCAAGCTGAATTATTTCCTGTACATTACCATCATGTGATACAATTCAATACATAACTGTTGAAAAAAGTAAGTTTTGTTTCAAACCAATAATATTCCGTAACGGTAAAAATATACAAAAAGAAGTATTAAGGGGTGAAGGCATGTTTAAATTTAATGACGAAAAAGGCCAGTTAAAGTGTTCATTCTGCGGAAAGACACAGGATCAAGTTCGTAAATTAGTTGCTGGTCCAGGTGTATACATTTGTGATGAATGTATAGAGCTATGTACAGAAATCGTGGAAGAAGAATTAGGTACAGAAGAAGAAGTAGAATTTAAAGATGTACCGAAACCAGCAGAAATTCGCGATATCCTTAATGAATATGTCATTGGACAGGATCAAGCGAAAAAGGCTCTTTCTGTTGCAGTGTATAATCATTACAAGCGCATTAATTCAAATAGTAAAATTGATGATGTGGAATTATCAAAAAGTAATATTGCGTTAATTGGGCCAACTGGTAGTGGTAAAACACTTCTTGCACAAACATTAGCAAGAATATTAAATGTACCATTTGCTATTGCAGATGCAACAAGTCTAACAGAAGCTGGATATGTTGGGGAAGATGTAGAAAATATTCTCTTGAAATTAATCCAATCTGCAGATTATGATGTAGAAAAAGCAGAAAAAGGTATTATTTATATTGATGAAATTGATAAAGTTGCACGAAAATCAGAAAATCCTTCCATTACAAGAGACGTCTCTGGTGAAGGTGTTCAACAAGCATTATTAAAAATTCTAGAAGGTACTGTAGCTAGTGTTCCGCCTCAAGGTGGCAGAAAGCACCCTCATCAAGAATTCATTCAAATTGACACAACGAATATCCTATTTATTTGTGGTGGTGCATTTGATGGTATCGAACCGATTATTAAAAGACGTTTAGGTCAGAAAGTAATTGGTTTTGGTTCAGATGGTAAAAAGGCAGAAGTGGAAGATAAAGATTTACTTGCGAAAGTATTACCAGAAGATTTATTACGCTTCGGGTTAATTCCAGAATTCATTGGCCGTCTTCCAGTTATTGCAAGTCTTGGACAATTAGACGAAGAGGCATTAATTGAGATTTTAACGAAACCAAAAAATGCTTTAGTAAAGCAATTTAAGAAAATGCTGGAATTAGATGATGTCGAATTAGAATTTGAACCAGAAGCTCTAAAGGAAATTGCTAAGAAGGCAATTGAAAGAAAAACAGGGGCACGTGGATTAAGATCTATTATTGAAGGTATTTTGTTAGATATAATGTTTGACTTACCTTCAAGAGACGACATTGTCAAATGTATTATTACAAAAGAAACAGTAACGGAAAATGCATCTCCAAAACTTGTTTTAGAAGATGGAACAGTAGTGGAGAAAGAAACAAAAACATCTGCATAACAACAGTTATAAAAGAGAATCATTTGGTGTAAACCACCATTGATTCTCTTTTTTTTTATGTGATTTTATTCCCCATCAACAACAATAGGAGAGAACCCCTTTTTTATCGCACTGGACAGTAGACTTTCACTCTTTGCTAATGAGAACGCAAGGAAGATAGTGAATATACTTGTCCATAAGGTACTCTTGTGTCAACTACTAAGAAGGAAAACCACCACTGTTGGAAGTTCCACTTTAAATTTCTACATACTCCACATATTTTTTCCATGAAAACTTGTTTATTCCAACAAAGGGAAGGAGATACTATTTTTTAAAGACAAGGCACTATTAGGTATGTGGTCTTTCATTGGTGTCTACGCTTATTGGAAATGAGCATTTCATCAATCTTTGTATAATTCATTAAGATAGTAAATCAATAATCCTTAATTGGTAAAAATGTCGGAATTGACATGCTATCTCACTTCTTATGTAAAGAGTAAAGGAACATACACGCATGCTTACCGAAGAACCTACTCAAAAGAGTGAATGAAAGATTTGCCCCTATCTGTAGATTTTTTAAGGGACATACATATGTGAGGTTCTAAAACAACATGATTATAGGAGGTATTATTTATGAATTGGGCGGAGATCGCTTTATTTGTACAATTATTCTTCGGGATTATCATCGGACTTTATTTCTGGAACTTATTAAAGAGTCAGAGAACACAAAAGGTTTCGATTGACCGTGAATCAAAAAAAGAAATGGATCAGCTAAGAAAGATGCGTGCCATATCCTTAACAGAGCCGCTTTCTGAAAAAGTACGTCCAACAAGCTTTGCTGATATTGTAGGACAGGAAGATGGCATTAAATCATTAAGAGCAGCACTCTGTGGTCCAAATCCACAGCATGTTATTATTTATGGACCTCCAGGGGTTGGTAAAACAGCGGCAGCAAGACTGGTATTAGAAGAAGCAAAGAAGAACCAGAAGTCACCCTTTAAGCCAAACTCTGTGTTTGTGGAATTAGATGCTACAACAGCTAGATTTGATGAGAGGGGTATTGCAGATCCGTTGATTGGATCAGTTCATGATCCGATTTATCAAGGGGCTGGAGCGATGGGACAAGCTGGTATCCCACAGCCGAAGCAAGGAGCAGTTACTAACGCTCATGGTGGAGTTTTATTTATTGATGAGATTGGAGAACTACATCCAACACAAATGAATAAGCTTTTAAAAGTGTTAGAAGACCGAAAAGTTTATTTAGAAAGTGCTTATTACAATGAAGAGAATACACAAATTCCTTCCCATATACATGATATATTTAAAAATGGATTGCCTGCAGATTTTCGATTAATTGGAGCAACAACTCGAACACCAAACGAAATTCCTCCAGCAATTCGTTCAAGATGTATGGAAGTATTCTTTAGAGAATTAACAAAAGAAGAAGTTATAAAAATTGGCAAAAAAGCTGCAGATAAAGTGAATATGTCCATAAGTGAGAAAGCTCTCGATACCCTTTCAGAGTATGCAAGAAACGGAAGAGAAGCAGTTAATATGGTACAGATTTCCGCTGGCCTTGCGATAGGTGAGGAGCGGAGCTTTATTAAGGATGATGAGGTAGAATGGGTTATTAATTCAAGTCAGCTTTCTCCTAGAATGGAAAGAAAAATTAATAAACATTCTACTATTGGAGCAGTTAACGGGCTTGCGGTTTATGGATCCAATATTGGAGCTTTATTAGAGATTGAGGTAACTGTTATTCCGGCAAAAGATGGGAAGGGAAGCATCAATATTACCGGTATTGTGGAAGAAGAGAGTATTGGAGGACAAGGTAAATCGATTCGAAGAAAAAGCATGGCAAAGGGTTCAATAGAAAATGTTATTACGGTTTTACGATCAATGGACGTTCCAGCAGACCAATTTGACATCCATGTCAATTTTCCAGGTGGTATACCGATTGATGGACCGTCAGCAGGTATTTCTATGGCAACTGGTATTTATTCTGCTATTTACAAGCAACCGGTAGATCGAAAAGTAGCAATGACAGGGGAAATTAGTATTCATGGAAAAGTAAAACCGATTGGAGGAGTAGTAGCGAAAGTGAAAGCAGCTAAAGCTGCAGGCGTTCAAAAAGTTATTATTCCACAAGAGAATATGCAGGCTATATTGGAGGAAATAAAGGACATTACCATTGTTCCGGTTCAATCACTTAATGAAGTTATCGAGCATGCATTACTTAAGGAAGAATGGAAGGAAGAAGCAATTCCAGCGTCTACAATTGCATGGACAAAGAAAGAAAGTATTTAATTCCTTATATTACATAAAAAATGCTTTCAGTAAAAGCATTTTCACTGTCGGCTAATTCAGTTAAGAGAGAGTTGGTCGGCAGTTTTTTGTGAAGCCGTATGTATGGGGGGAAGATAATAAAAGAAAACCTGTAGATATAACCTATATTTTAATAAATGAAAAGATTATTATATAATGAAAAAGAGGAGAATAGGTGTTGATATTTTTCTTTTTTGAATGGAAACCACCTAAATAAGCCACTTTATTAGAGAAGGCTTATTTTAAATGGATCTATGCATTATTTGGATAATGTCTTTTAAAAGTTATTTCTCCTCGTGAAATTCTATCTAAGTAAACAAAATACAGATTAAGAAGAGTAGAAAAGGGGAATCGAAAAATTAGTTCTATTTTTTCGGACTGTCTAATAACTCTAGTTAATAGACACATTTTCATAAATGAGATAGAATTGTACAAAGCATTAGAATGCAAGGGATGCCTATATCGATAGAAATAGTGCGATTAGGCGCTAAAAGTAAGGGATTTTTTAAGCTGGAGGTGCAACGTCATGGAGGAAAATAAAAAAACAATAGTCCCCCTCCTGCCGCTTCGGGGATTACTGGTTTATCCAACGATGGTACTTCATTTAGATGTAGGTCGTGATAAATCTGTTCAAGCTCTCGAAAAAGCAATGGTAGAAGACCATTTAATTTTTCTAACAATGCAAAAAGATATGGATATAGACGAACCCGAAGAAGAGGATTTATATAAAATTGGAACATTAACAAAAGTAAAACAAATGTTAAAGTTACCAAATGGAACAATAAGAGTCCTTGTTGAAGGGGTACAAAGAGCAGAGCTGGAAGAATTAATGGAGGAAGATGGATATTTTGCAGCAAGTCTGCACCTTTACGAAGAAGAAACTTCAAAAGATGTAGAAGATGAAGCATTAATGAGAACAATGCTGCAGTATTTTGAGCAATACATAAAAATTTCTAAAAAAATATCCCATGAAACATATGCAACAGTTTCTGATATGGAAGAGCCAGGTAGAATGGCTGATATTATTGCTTCTCATTTACCCATTAAATTAAAAGAAAAACAAGAGATTTTAGAAATGCTAAACAATAAGCAAAGAATGAATTATGTGATTGATATCATTCAAAACGAAAAAGAAGTTTTAAATTTAGAGAAGAAAATCGGTCAACGTGTAAAGAAATCCATGGAAAGAACACAAAAGGAATACTATTTACGGGAACAAATGAAGGCTATTCAAAAAGAGCTAGGCGATAAAGATGGAAAAAGTGGTGAAGTAAGCACACTGCTTGAAAAAATTGAGGAATCAGGAATGCCCGATCATGTAAAAGCAACTGCTTTAAAGGAATTAGATCGGTATGAAAAAATTCCTTCCACCTCTGCAGAAAGCTCTGTCATCCGCAATTATATCGATTGGCTATTAGCGTTACCGTGGACGAATGCAACAGAAGATGATTTGAATCTAATTAAAGCGGAAAAAATCTTGAATGACGACCATCATGGACTTGAAAAGGTAAAAGAAAGGGTATTAGAGTATTTAGCCGTACAAAAGCTTACAAACTCTTTAAAGGGCCCTATTCTTTGTCTAGCTGGACCTCCTGGAGTCGGGAAAACGAGTCTTGCGCGTTCTATAGCACGCTCTTTAAACCGTAATTTTGTTCGCATCTCTTTAGGTGGAGTGCGTGATGAATCGGAAATAAGAGGACATAGACGAACTTATGTTGGAGCAATGCCAGGAAGAATCATTCAAGGAATGAAAAAAGCAGAGACGATTAATCCAGTATTTTTATTAGATGAAATCGATAAAATGTCCAATGATTTCCGTGGAGATCCTTCCTCTGCTATGCTTGAGGTACTTGATCCTGAGCAAAACCATAATTTTAGCGATCATTATATTGAAGAAACATATGATTTATCGAAGGTTATGTTTATTGCTACAGCCAATAATTTAGCTACCATACCTGGGCCATTGCGTGATAGAATGGAAATTATCTCAATTGCTGGATATACAGAAATCGAGAAAATTCATATCGCGAAAGATCATCTATTGCCTAAACAAATTAAA
Organism: Niallia sp. Marseille-Q9988; assembly: GCF_976954375.1. Classification (NCBI taxonomy): domain Bacteria; kingdom Bacillati; phylum Bacillota; class Bacilli; order Caryophanales; family Bacillaceae; genus Niallia; species Niallia sp. Marseille-Q9988. The sequence continues at coordinate 37,567 of NZ_CDRJSZ010000006.1, forward strand.
GACCATGGATTATCTAAATCTCAGCTTCAAATTAGAGAAGATGGCATCCAAAAAATTGTCCGTTTATATACAAAAGAGGCAGGAGTCCGTACTTTAGAAAGACAACTTGCAACCATTTGCCGCAAAACGGCAAGAATGATTGTTACAGGTGAAAAGAAAAAAGTAGTGATAACTGCTAAAAATATTGAAGATTTCCTTGGAAAGCCTATTTTCCATTATGGTCAGGCAGAAGAAGTAGATCAAGTTGGTGTTGCAACTGGCCTTGCTTATACGACAGTTGGGGGAGATACTTTGCAAATTGAAGTATCTTTGGCTCCGGGAAAAGGTAAATTAGTTTTGACCGGAAAATTAGGTGATGTAATGAAGGAATCTGCTCAAGCTGCATTTAGCTATATTCGTTCTAAATCAGAAGAGCTAGGAATTGATGCGAATTTCCATGAGAAATATGATATTCATATCCATGTCCCAGAAGGTGCAGTACCAAAGGATGGACCATCTGCAGGGATTACAATGGTAACTGCTCTTGTTTCTGCTCTTTCTGGCAAACCTATCAAGAAAGAAGTAGGGATGACAGGAGAGGTAACGCTCAGAGGACGAGTTCTGCCAATTGGAGGATTAAAGGAAAAATCCCTTGGTGCTCACCGTGCCGGTTTAAAGACCATTATCATACCAAAAGATAATGCTAAGGATATCGACGATGTTCCTGAGAGTGTAAGAGAAGAACTAGACTTTATTTTAGTTTCACATGTAGATGAAGTATTAAAACACGCGTTGAACGGAAGTGTAAATCTTTGAAAGTTAATCAAGCAGAAATAGTAATTAGTGCCGTAAAACCCAATCAATATCCAGAAGGAAATCTACCAGAGTTTGCTTTAGCTGGAAGATCGAATGTGGGGAAATCATCCTTTATTAATCGTATGCTTGGACGAAAAGCGTTAGCTCGCATTTCGTCCAAACCGGGAAAAACACAAACATTGAATTTTTATTTAATCAATGAAATCCTGCACTTTGTTGATGTACCTGGTTATGGTTATGCAAAAGTTTCTAAGAAAGAAAGAGAAGCTTGGGGAAAAATGCTTGAAACGTATTTTACCTCAAGAGAGCAGTTAAAAGCAGTTGTTTTAATTACAGATCTTCGCCATCCGCCAACTGCTGATGATATTTTAATGTATGACTTCTTGAAGCATTATGGAATACCATGTGTCGTAATTGCTACAAAAGCAGATAAAATATCAAAATCACAATGGCAAAAACATTTAAAAGTAACAAAAGAAACATTAGGGCTTAGTGCAGATGATTACTTAATCCTATTCTCATCCGAAACGGGAGAAGGAAAAGATAAAGTTTGGTCTCTGCTAGAACATTTAGCAAATAAATAAAAAATCGACTCACATCAGCTAGCATAACTAGTTGAAAAGTGAGTCGATTTTTTATTTTAGTATAGATGTATAGATTTAACTTTCCTGGCTACAATCATGACCGTAGCCATTTTGTATTATGTATAACACTTTTATTTCCTCTTTTTCGATACTAAATAATATCCCCCAACGATGATGAATAGAATGGGTATCAAGTTATTTAAAGTATGTGGACTAATCTTTAAGAATGTTAACGAGCCGAGAATTTCTTGATAAAAAAGCAAAAGAACAGCTAACAAGAGAAATAGAAGACCATTTAACATTCCCTGCCCCATTTTCTGATTTTGAAGAATAAAGCCAAGAGCAATAATTAAAATAAATGTACCTGTGTGATCTGGCCAGATTGCAAGCTTATTCACTAAGTGAAAGTGTAAGCCAAAGCCAGTTAAAATCACACCTGGTAAAATGACAGCATAATCCTTCCCACTATAGCCTTGAAAAAGAAAGGCAATCCCAATAATAATTAATAGGGTTGGCCATGTATATAGATTGGGTAGAATGGTAATATTAAATTCTTTTAAGATAAAATAAAATCCAAAACCAATTAATACGATACCGGAGAACCATTTTTGTGTTTTCATTATTTCCTCCACTTCCAAAAAACTCAGCTTGAATACATAGAAGATTTTTGTTACTGTACAATGAGTAAAGTACTATATTTAACAAAAAAACTAAGATTACAACGATAATTTTATAAAAGAAGTATAAACTATTACTAGTAAATAACGTAAGTATAATTCTTTTACTGTTATTAATACTATATCTTACCATACGAATTCACAATTTGTTCACATTTATAGGGCAAAATGTTTCCCATTTTTGAAATGATTTTGTTATAATAACTACGTGTTAATAATTATTATAATCTAATTTATTTATATAAATGGTTTTTAAAATGTTCTTTATGATTAACAAGGTAAGAACAACTTTTTGGGGGTGTCATTAGGTAAAATGCATATAGTAGCTGTCGGACTAAATTATAAAACGGCCCCAGTAGAAATTCGTGAACGTTTAACATTTGATTCAGAGCAAATAGGGGAAGCTATGAATCAATTACAAAATAAAAAAAGTATACTAGAAAATATTATTATTTCAACATGTAATCGCACGGAAATATATGCAGTAGTTGATCAGCTTCACACTGGTCGGTATTATATAAAGCAATTTTTAGCAGAATGGTTTCAGTTGGAACAAGATGAGTTTGTTCCTTATTTATTTGTGTATGAACAAGATGGAGCTTTAAATCATTTATTCCAAGTTATTTGTGGTTTAAATTCAATGGTTGTCGGAGAAACACAGATTCTTGGTCAAATTCGCACAAGCTTCTTGACAGCACAATCCATTAAATCTACTGGTTCAGTGTTTAACCAGTTATTTAAACAGGCTATTACTTTTGCAAAGAAAGCACACACAGAGACAGAGATTGGTGCAAACGCTGTGTCTGTAAGCTATGCAGCAGTAGAATTGGCAAAAAAAATATTTGGTACCTTGCAAAATAAGAATGTTCTCATTTTAGGTGCAGGAAAGATGGGCGAGCTTGCTATTCAGAATTTGTATAGCAACGGTGCTAAAAATGTAACTGTGATAAATCGCACATTTGAAAAAGCGGAAACACTTGCAGATCGTTTTGAAGGGCAAGCAAAACCGATGAATGAGCTGCAATGTGCATTAATTGATGCAGATATTGTCATTAGTTCAACTGGGTCTAACACATTCGTTATCACAAAGGCATTGATGAATGCAGTTGAAAAAATCCGCAAAGGTAATCCGTTGTTTATGGTGGATATTGCGGTCCCACGTGACTTAGATCCTGAAATAACTGAATTAGAAAGTGTATTTCTTTATGATATTGACGATTTAGAAGGAATTGTAGAAGCAAACCTCCAAGAACGCCAAAAAGAAGCAGAAAAGATATTGATTATGATAGAAGCGGAAATTATTGAATTTAATCAATGGCTTCATTTATTAGGCGTCGTGCCAGTCATTTCTGCACTTCGGGAAAAGGCCCTAGCTATTCAAAGTGAAACAATGAAAAGCCTAGAAAGAAAGCTCCCTCATTTAAGTGAAAGAGAGAGAAAGATTTTAAATAAGCATACGAAAAGTATTGTGAATCAAATGTTAAAGGATCCGATTCTTCAAGCGAAGGAACTTGCGGCACTTCCAGATGCTGACCAATCGATGCAGCTATTTATGAAAATCTTCAATTTAGAAGCCGATACACAAAAAGAATCGAATAATGTCGTAAAGGAAGACGAGAAAGAAGCATTTTCTCCAATCACTCAGCCGTCCATTCAAGTGTGATAAATATAACGAATGAATGCTTTTTACTCTATTAAACGGAAAGTTTGCTTTTTAAATTGCTATCCTGTAAAAAAATCTCTGCGGATGGTCGTTTCACTTTTCTTTTCATCGGTTAAAATATAGTGGAGGATTAAGAAATAAGCCTATATTAAGTTATAGAAGACTTGGGGTATTAGTAGGATCTTTTATGTTTGAAGGGGAATGTCGATGCAGGATATTTTTATGACTAGACTTCATGAATTCATGATTATTCTTTATGCTTTATCTGTGCTATTGTATTTTTTTGATTTTCTGCATAATAACCAGAGAGCAAATCGAGTAGCTTTCTGGTTACTTTTATTTGTCTGGATTTTGCAATCGTCTTTTTTAAGTATTTATATAGTGGAGATGAATAGATTCCCAATCTTAACTATCATGGAAGGGCTTTACTTTTATTCATGGGTATTGGTAACCTTTTCTTTAGTAATTAATAAATGGTTGAAAATTGATTTTATCGTGTTTTTTACGAATGTCCTTGGATTTGTTATTATGGCAATACATACATTTGCTCCTGCACGTGATTCTGCTCTTACACATGCAGAGCAGGTTGTATCGGAGTTGCTGTTCATACATGTAACAGCGGCTATTTTAGCGTATGGGATGTTTACAATTTCATTTATTTTTTCTGTCCTCTATTGTATTCAATATGATTTACTAAAACAGAAAAAATGGGGAAAACGAGTAATGAGGATTGCAGATTTGGCCAAATTAGAACATATATCTTACCTATTAAGCGTCTTTGGTGTACCATTGTTATTAATTGGCTTAATTCTTGGTGTTCAATGGGCTATTATCCAAAGACCAGACTTTCTTTGGTATGATCCGAAAATTATCAGCTCGTTCATTGTGCTATTAGTCTATAGCAGTTTTTTGTATTTACGTGTTTCAAAAAAGTTAAGGGGGAAAAATGTTGCCCTCTTAAATATTGCCAGTTTTTTTATTATGCTTATTAACTTCTTTTTAGTAGGCAATTTTTCAACTTTTCATTATTAAATGGAAAGTACATAAAGGAATCAATGTTGGAGGTACTGTTAATGCGCAAAATAATTGTTGGATCAAGGAAAAGTAAGCTAGCCATTACTCAAACGAATTGGGTAATTAATCAGCTGAAAAAATTAGATTCTTCTTTTGACTTTGAAGTAAAAGAAGTTGTGACAAAGGGAGATGTTGTTCTTGATGTCACTTTATCTAAAGTTGGGGGAAAAGGGCTATTTGTTAAAGAAATAGAGCAAAGTATGCTTGATAAGGGAATTGATATTGCTGTACACAGTATGAAAGATATGCCTGCAATCCTTCCAAAAGGGCTAACAATTGGGTGTATTCCAGAGCGTGAGGATTATCGTGATGCTTTAATAAGTAAGAACCATATTCCTCTAAAGGAGCTAAGAGAAGGTGCAATCATTGGGACAAGCAGTTTGCGTAGAGGTGCACAATTACTTGCTGTTAGACCTGACCTTGAAATCAAATGGATTCGCGGAAATATCGATACTCGTCTTAGCAAGCTAGACACAGAAGAATATGATGCAATCATATTAGCCGCTGCTGGATTAGCAAGAATGGGATGGACAAGCGATGTAGTAACGGAGTTTTTAGAGCCGGAAGTATGTTTGCCTGCAGTGGGGCAAGGTGCACTTGCTATTGAATGTCGCGAAGATGATAAAGAAGTGCTAGAGCTTTTAAGCAAGTTGTCAAACCAGGAGACGACTCGCACTGTTTACGCGGAAAGAGCATTTTTGCAGCGCATGGAAGGCGGATGCCAAGTGCCAATAGCTGGCTTTGCACAAGTTAAGGATGATGAAGTGGCATTAACAGCATTAGTCATTTCACCTGATGGGAAACAAATTTATAAGGAAGAAGTTACAGGGAAAAACCCTGTAGAGGTAGGGGAACAAGCAGCTGCCATTTTAACAGAAAAAGGTGCAAAAGCATTAATTGATCGATTAAAAGAGGAGAATATAATAGATGGCTAAATCCCTTCTAGGAAAAAAAATTCTCGTTCCCCGCTCTAAAAAACAAGCAAGTGTATTATCAAAGCGGATTAACGATTTAGGTGGAATTCCAGTTGAAGTGCCACTTATCGCTTTTCGAGAAAAACCTCTTCCTGAAGAAGTGATTGTTTCATTAAAATGCCAAGTATATGATTGGCTTGTTTTTACAAGTCGTAACGGTGTAGAGGCATTTTTTAAAGAGATAAACAGAGTAGAATTAACAGTTGTCTCTAAAATTGCTGTCATTGGTGAAAAGACGACAGCAGCTGTTTCTGAACATGGATATCAAGCTGATTTCATTCCGTCACAATTTGTTGCAGAACAGTTTGCAAAAGAGTTCGTTACCATTACCGAAAAGAATCAGCGGATCTTAGTAGTAAAAGGAAATAAATCGAGAGAATTTCTAGCAGAAGCATTAAGGAAAGACGGTTTGCAAGTGGATGAAGCCATATTGTATGAAACGTATTTTCCGAAAGAGAGTGAAGAACTGCTTGTGGAAGAGGTAAAGAAGAATGATTTAGAGATATTGCTTTTTACCAGTTCTTCCACCGCACAACATTTTATGCAAGTGATAAAAAAATATCAGTTAATGAATAATTTGGAAAGTTGTATTGTTATTAGCATTGGACCGATTACGACAGAAACATTGGAATCCTATGGTTTACCTGTAACAATAACAGCGGATCCTTATACAACAGATAGCGTTCTAGAACATTTAGTGCAGTATTTAACAAATTAAGTTGGAGGCAAGAAAAAATGGTTGAATTCAAACGTCATCGCAGATTAAGACAATCTGCTAATATGAGAGCATTAGTTAGAGAGACATATGTACATATCGATGATTTAATTTATCCGATATTTATAACAGAAGAAGAAAATGTGAAGAGTGAGATTTCTTCAATGCCTGGCATTTATCAGTTTTCGATTGACCGTTTAAAAGAAGAAATGGATGAAGTACAGGCGCTTGGAATCAAATCTGTGTTATTATTCGGAATTCCAAAGGAAAAAGATGAATGTGGAACACAAGCCTTTCATGATCATGGTATTGTTCAAGAAGGAATTAAGTACATCAAAGCGAACTATCCTGAAATGATTGTTATTGCTGACACTTGCTTATGTGAATATACGAGCCATGGACATTGTGGCGTAATTGAAGCAGGAAGAGTATTAAATGATGAGTCTCTAGAATTGCTTGTGAAAGCAGCAATTAGCCAAGCTGCTGCTGGAGCAGATATTATTGCACCTTCTAATATGATGGATGGTTTTGTAGCAGCAATTCGAAAAGGGTTGGATGAAGCCGGATTTTTGGATATTCCTATTATGAGTTATGGTGTCAAATACGCATCAGCATTTTATGGGCCGTTCCGAGAAGCAGCTGATAGTACACCTCAATTTGGAGATCGTAAAGCATATCAGATGGATCCTGCTAATCGTCTTGAAGCATTTAGAGAAGCGGAAAGTGATGTTGCAGAAGGCGCAGATTTTCTTATTGTAAAGCCAGGTCTTCCATATCTTGATATTGTTCGAGACATGAAAAATGAATGGGATTTGCCAATTGTTACCTATAATGTTAGTGGTGAATATAGCATGGTTAAAGCGGCAGCACAAAATGGCTGGATTGACGAAGAAAGAATAATTATGGAAACGATGATTAGCATGAAACGTGCTGGGGCAGATTTAATTATTACTTATTTTGCTAAAGATGTAGCACGTATGCTAAAAGAACAATAAGGGAGGAAGTCATAATGCGTTCCTATCAAAAATCAGAAGCGGCATATAAAGAAGCAGTAGAATTAATGCCAGGTGGTGTAAATAGCCCCGTTCGTGCTTTTAAATCGGTTAAAAGAAATCCAGTATTCATGGATTCTGGGAAAGGCTCTAAAATTTATGATATTGATGGCAATGAATACATTGATTATGTATTATCATGGGGACCTCTTATTTTAGGGCATGCTGACGATCAAGTAGTAGAGGGAATTAAGAAGGTTGCTGAAAAAGGTACTAGCTTTGGGGCGCCAACTTTAATTGAAAACAAACTTGCTGCTCTTGTGAAAGAACGTGTTCCTAGCATCGAAATCGTTCGCATGGTGTCTTCTGGTACAGAAGCTACAATGAGTGCTATTCGTTTAGCTAGAGGCTATACCGGCAGAAATAAAATTCTTAAATTTGAAGGATGTTATCACGGACATGGGGATTCCTTGCTTATTAAAGCAGGTTCAGGTGTAGCAACACTAGGTTTACCAGATAGCCCTGGAGTTCCAGAAAGCATTGCTGCGAATACCATTACCGTTGCTTATAATGATTTAGAAAGTGTTAAATATGCATTCTCTACATATGGAGAAGATATTGCAGGCATTATTGCTGAGCCAGTTGCAGGAAATATGGGTGTTGTTCCACCGAAACCAGGCTTTTTACAAGGCTTGCGTGATGTTACAACAGAATATGGCGCTTTACTTATTTTTGATGAAGTAATGACAGGTTTCCGCGTGGATTATGGTTGTGCACAAGGTTATTTTGGCATTAAACCTGACATTACTTGTTTAGGTAAAGTAATTGGCGGAGGATTACCAGTTGGTGCATATGGCGGAAAAGCAGAAATTATGAATCAAATTGCCCCAAGCGGTCCTATTTATCAAGCAGGCACCTTATCGGGTAACCCACTTGCTATGACAGCAGGGTTTGAAACATTATCTCAATTAACGAAAGAAACGTATACAGAATTTATCCGAAAAGCAGATCGTTTGGAAGAAGGCTTAAAAGAAGCTGCTGCGAAATATGAAATTCCGTTTACAGTAAATCGCGCGGGATCTATGATTGGGTTCTTTTTTACCAATGAAGATGTAAAAGATTATGAAAGTGCTAAAACATCCAATCTTGATTACTTTGCTAGCTTTTATAATAGCATGTTAGAACAAGGCATCTTTCTACCACCGTCTCAATTTGAAGGGATGTTCTTGTCAACTGCATTAACGGATGATGATATTGAGCAAACCATTCATGCAGCTAAACATGCCTTTTCTACATTGAAAGCTTAAAAACGAGTTTGTTTTAGAAGATTATTGTTTTTAAAAAAAGAGTCTAGGACAAAATGGACGTGTAAAAACTAAGTCGTTCTATTGCGCTACAGACCCACGATGCGTCGGGGAGGCTTGCCGATTGCCCCATCCTATGGAAAGCGAAATGTATTTAGGTTGCGGGTGATAAGCAAAAACCGTCTATTTTAAAAAATTTAAAAACCCAAACAATTATACGAATGTTTTTAACATCTCCGTAAAATTGTTTGGGTTTATATTTGGTTGGAATACTTAAGTGCCCAGTTTCTTTCATTTTTTTTTATGTAGAAATTAATTAAGCAAAAGACATTTTCTTATTTACTCCGAATTATCTAGAACTGTCGATTTTTTGCCACTGTATGAAGGTGACTAATATGATATGATGCAACTAGTAATAAGCGATAAGAAGGGATGTTTCATGGATTCATTTGTAAAGATGCAGCACGTTAGTTTTACTTATGAAAATAATACAATCTTAAAAAAGCTAAATTTAACTCTAGAAAAGAGTAAATCATATGCATTAATCGGTAAGTCAGGCGTTGGAAAAAGTACACTTCTCCACCTTTTAGCAGGTTTCCTGATCCCAACTGAAGGAGAAGTGTTAATCGAAGGAAACCGAATTCAGCAACCTAGCAAGGATATTGGTTTTATGTTTCAGGACTTAGGTCTTTTTCCTTGGCTAAAAGTTCGCGATGCAGTTTCGATGCCGTTGAAATTAGATAAACGGAAAACGAAACAGGAAATCAAAGAAAGAGTAACAGCACTAATAAGAGAAGTTGGATTAAGTGGAATGGAGCATAAATATCCGGCAGAGTTAAGTGGTGGACAAAAGCAAAGGGTAGCATTAGCAAGAACATTAATTAATGAGCCTGAGTTGTTGTTAATGGATGAGCCGACTTCTACATTAGATGAACTGACAAAAGAACAAATTCAACAGCTAATATATGTGCAGATTAAAAAAAGACAAACGACATTACTTTTTGTAACTCATAATATAGAAGAAGCAGTACTTCTTGGTGAGTATATTCTATTGCTAAAAGATAATGGAGACATCGAGACTATTTATAATCCGCTATTCGGGGTAGAAAAAGCGAAAGAAAATTTGTCTTTTTATAAAGCTTGTATTGAAGTTCGAAGAAAATTAGCGGCGGTATAATAATGAAGAAAATCATTCGGAAAGTCTTTAGAAATCAACTAATCGTAGGCTTTATAAGTGTCACTCTATTTTGGTATATTGTCTATTTTTTAGTACAGTCACATACCATCCCATCACCCATTTTAACAGTTACTTATATATGGAACGAAAAATGGATGTTGCTTCTGCATGCAGGAGCGAGCTTACTGAGAATTACCATTGCTCTTTTTATTTCTTTGTTAATAGGAATTCCATTGGGGATTATTTTAGGCAAAAATAAGAAGATTAATACCTTTCTATCACCTTTTCTATATTATATATATCCAATACCCAAAGTAGCATTTTTACCTGTATTTATGATTTTGTATGGGCTGGGAAACCAATCTAAAATTACCCTAATTATTTGGATTATTGTTTTTCAAATCATTTTATCGGTTAGAGATGGTGTATTACAAATTCCAGCAAGTTATTATAAAGTGATGCACGGCTTTCGGTCACCAATTTACCAGCAATTAATCTACTTAATTTTCCCGAGCATACTTCCCTCCATATTTACAGGGATAAGAATTAGTATTGGCATTAGTTTAGCAACATTATTTTTTGCAGAAAACTATGCAACAACTTATGGAATTGGCTATTATATAATCAGTGCATGGACGAAAATGAATTATGAAGAAATGTTTGCAGGGATCGTCACCTTAGGATGTATCGGTTTATTGTTATTTATCATATTAGATAAATTGGAGTTAAAAGTTACCCCTTGGAATCATAAATAAAGAGGCTTGGACATAAGCATTTCAACCGAAAACAAAAATGAACGTTTATGTAATTAAATTGCATAAACGTTCGTTTTTTTTAGATAAAGGTTTAAAAACGAAGTGAAATGGAGCGTCCTCCCCGGCGCATCGTGCGTCTGTAGCGTAATGGAACGACTTAGTTTTTATACTTAGCTATATTTAAAAACATAGATAACCATCATGAGAAAGTAGCTTTATATAAAAGCTAAATTAAAGATTGCTCGTCTTTAAAGATTAGTTATTTAGTTTTGTCCCAGCCTCTTTTTTGTTTAATTCGGTAACAATGTGAAGTCTGTTAAATCTTCATAAGAATAGTTTTTCGTAATTTGCCCTTTATCTTTCGTCCACTGAACAATCGAATCAAAGGTATCTTTTGAAACTATACTTGCATAAGGAAAGCTATCTTTTGTTGATAAATAGTTGCTCATTGCATCTGGGAATTGATATTTAGTTAATATATCTCCATATTCTTCCGCCTTCGTATTATTCATATAGTCAATTGCTTGATTATACGCTTTATAAAAAGCTTTGATGTCCGCTGATTTGGTTGAAATCATTTCATCTGAAAAAAGAATCGTCCCTCCTTTAATTCCTGCATCTGTTGAGCTACCTAAAAGGTGAGCTCCCTGGCTAACTAGCATACTAGCCTGTGGTTCTGTAAATACAACTCCATCTACTTTGTCTGCCATCAGCGCTTCTGCACGACCAGAAAAAGAAGGGATTTCCACGATATTATAGGTGAAGTCTTCTTTAGCTGCGAAATCATCCATAATATATTCCAAGATAAAGTTCGGCACTAACGAAACATTTTTCCCATTTAAATCTTTCATCTCTGTAATTCCTGAATTAGGAGAGGAGAGGATTTTAAAATCTTCACTTATATCGGAAGTAATCTTCATATTAATTCCATTTTCCATAAATGCTGCCGCTGTCATCACATCAGCGATTGTACCATCTAGTTCATTCGCTTGAATTGCAACATTTCGATCTGTTGGCGAAGAAAAGGATTTTATGGATACGTCTATTCCTTCTTCGTCAAAGTATCCATTTTCCTCTGCTAAAATAATAGGTATCGCCGATTCTGCCGGCAATATTCCGATGGTTAGCTCTTCTCCAGATGTTTTTTCTGTGTTGCTGTTTTCGTTTTTATCTGTTTCGGTTGTAGCAGTCTTTCCACAAGCAGCAGAAAGTAAAACAAATACGATTAATAAGGATAGCGTCATTATTTTTTTCATCTTTTTTCTCCTAATTTGTAATGATTTTTTTGAATGTCTCTAAGTCCATTAAATAGGGAATAGCATTTCTTTTTAATAAAAGTGGATCATTTTTTCTATCATTGTGACCATTTTCACAAGTGAAGGCGAGTTTAAACGCTTTTTCTCTTAAAGTTAAAACATTGGATTCGTTAAATAGTCCAAATGGATAGGCGAATACATTTTTATGCTCGATTAGTGAATGGTTATTACATTCATCTAAGTCTTTAGCAAAGTCTTCTTTACTAGATGTCATTAATAAACTTTCTGTTTCACTTGTTCGGACATGCATACAATCAGTGTGGTTGGCATATTCAAAAACATCAGTCATTTCCTTTAAATCGTTTATGGATAAGCAGACAGATTTTTCTTTTTCAAATTGTCTTTTACTATCATGCAGCCACCCTGTTACAACAAAAGCTGTTGCATGAATTTGGTATTTTTTTAGAATTGGATACGCATATTCCTTTATGGATTGAAAGCAATCATCAAAAGTAAGTAATACAGATTTCTCCGGTAAAGAACCTCCTTCGTAATATGCTTTTACTTCATTTAGAGTTAAAGGGTGAAAACCATTGATAAATAAATACTCCATTTGCTGTTCAAATTTTTCAAGTGTTATGAAAAGTGGAGAAGGCAAGAAATCTTTATAATTTTGCTTTACATCGATTGGATGCTGTTCGGTTGCATGAAAATCTTCTTCTTTTCTTATTTCGTGATACATTAGCACGGGAAAAGCCATAATAGATCCTCCTTTTTAGATAAAAAATCTAAATTGGTCTAAATTTCCAATTTAAATAATTTTGATAACTTGTAAAATCTGCTTTTATTATATAAAACCTTTACTAAAAAAAGGGCTAGAAAAAGCAATTAGTTTTAACAATTTGGTGTATGAATTCTGAAAAATAAGATTAATCAAGTGGAAATAGTCTATTTTCCTCTATTGTTAAGACAAACAAATGAAAGAAATATTCATAAAGTGTTACAGACAATCATAAGTTTTTAAAGACAATAGTGATATATACGTGAAAGGAATGAGAGGAGGAGTCGCTTTGTCTCAAGAAAATTCGTCTATTTTGCGGTTTTCGTTGGAAGAGTCCGTCTGGTTTCAAAAAGGACAGGAAGTAGAGGATCTGCTTTCCATTTCACTTGATCCCAATATAACAATCCAAGAGAACGATCAGTATATTATCATTCAAGGCTCTTTAGAGTTAAGTGGTGAATACAAGCGCTTTAATGAAGGGGAACAAGAAGAAGAGGAGGCTTTTAAGGCTCCTAAATTAATTCATTCAATAATGGAAAGAGAGGAAGGAGTGTGTGAATTTTTACACCATTTTCCGGTGGATATTACCATGCCCCTTTCGAGAGTCACAAGTCTTGAAGATGTTGAAATTGAGATTGATACTTTTGATTATGTCTTCCCGGAAAGAAGCTGTTTGAATTTGACAGCAGATTTAACTATTTCAGGTCTTGCTTCTGAAGAAGAAGAGAGTGTTGATGAAGAGAATGTAGAAGAAGAACTAGAATTAGCTTGGCGAGGTTCAGCGGATGAGGATGACAATGGAAATGATTCAATAGAAGAACCTATTGAAATAGCTGTTAGTCCATTTCAAAATGTCAGTCCACTTTTAGAAGAACAGCGTGAAGAGAAGGTAGAAGACGATGATTTGTATTCCCCATTCGAACTTGAGGTTAGAAAGTCACCGGAAGAAGAGGATGATTGGGGTACGAATGAAAATGCTAAAGTACCTTATTTTTCTGAGGAAACTAGAGAAGAAGAGATTACCTCTTCAGAACCTGAGATGAAGGTTTCTTTATTCAGAAGTGAGGAAAATGTCTATTCTGCAGAAGATGTATTTAAAAAGCCACAACAAGAATCTTCATCTGAATCGAAGCAGGAAGAACTTTTACTGGAAGAAGAGAAATTAGAAGAATCATCATCTTCTCCTCATGAAGAACCAAAAAAGAAAAAAGGGCTATTTAGTAAAACAAAATCTCTAACCTTTACAGAATTTTTTGCTAGAAAAGAAGAAGAGAAGCATACAAAAGTGAAAGTTTGTATTGTTCAGCAAGGCGATACATTAGAAAAGTTAAGTAATCGTTATAATGTCAATATCCATACATTATTGAAAGAAAATAGAATGGAAGCAAATCAAGATGTTTATGAAGGGCAAGTTTTATATATACCAGGAAATTTCGTAGAGAAATAAGAACAATAAACTGGAGCAGGCAGGAGATTTTCCTGCTTGACTGTTTTCTTTTTGCTTTTTTCAATCGTTTTTTGAGGGGGAAAATCGATTAAAGGGTTAAAGAGCAAATAGATTATTTTAAGAGCTTGGTAGCATTCTATCTTGACACTTTGGCAAATGCCCGAATTATATAGCTAACCATCTATAGAAAATAAGAAAAGGATGGGAGTTTCACTTGATAAGAAAGTGTGGGCGGATATGAATGAAAAAAATATATTAAACAAATATTCACCTATCTTAAAATCATACGCAGTAGAACCGAATTTTGTTGAAGAGTTTGGCAAAGTTGCCAAAATATATAGCAATAAAGGTACTTTTGCGTTAAAACGAATTGATCCTCATAATGGGGCTGATTTTACACGTCATATAAGAATGCTTTATCAAAAAGGGTATAATCGAATTGTGCCAATATATCCAGCGGTGGATGGAAGATATGCGATTCTTTATGACAATCAATTGTATTATTTAATGCCTTGGCTGCCAAATGAAGAAAGAGAAACATATTTCAAGAAACATCAACAAATGTTTCGAGAGCTAGCAAGGCTCCATATTTTAAGTTCTAAAGAAGTAAAAATTGAAAAGGAAGATCGACAAGAGCATTTTGAGAATACACAATTAGAAATGGAGAAAGAACAAGAGTTTCTAGCTGGTTTTATTGAGCAATGTGAAAATAAAGAATATATGTCACCGTTTGAGTTAATGTTTTGTATGTATTATCATGACATTCGGCAGGCTTTGATTTATTCAGAGACTAAATTGAAAGAATGGTATGAGGAAACGAAAGAGGATGAAAAGGCAAGAGTCGCCATTATCCACGGGAAAATATCACCAGAACATTTTCTTTATGATGATAGAGGGTATGGCTATTTTACTAATTTTGAAAATGCTAGATATGGATCGGCAAGCCATGACCTGCTTCCGTTTCTGTCCCGTTCCTTGAGGACAGCACCTAAGCAAAATGAAGACTGTATTGAGTGGCTTTATACGTATTTCAATCATAATCCTTTAAAATATGATGAAATGCTGTTGTTTTTAAGTTATTTGGCTCATCCAGGACCAGTTCTTCGTATTTGTGAGAAATATATGAAGGCAGATAAGAAAGCGATCAATGAACGCAAATATGCACAAAAACTACTTAAACAATATTGGCTTTTAAAAAATACAGAATATGTTGTGATGCGAGTAGATGAAATAGAAAGACAAAAGAAAGCACAGCAAGAAGCGGCAGAACAAGCGGAACAAGCAGAGACTCAGGATTAAAATCTTGGGTTCTCTGCTTGTTCCTAAATTTGTAACGATCTTTTCCCAGGCACATATATTAAAGATAAACAAAAAATAGATAGGAATAAAATGAAAAAAAATCGGCAATCCTTATTGACGAGAATTAGTTTTTTTCGGTAGTATAGCATATATAAATAAATTATTAAGGCAATGACGGGGAGTAGTACAATGTACGTTGTTTCAAAGAGAGGAAATCATCTGCTGCGAGATTTCTATTCAACCCATTGGAAGGTAGCCCTCGAGCTTCTTTTGCGAACGGTGTGCTTATTAGTAAAAGACGGACAGTATCCGATATCATCTTTGAAAGAGCCAGCACTTTTTGTGTTGGAAAAAAGGTGGTACCGCGAACAAACTCCATTCGTCCTTTTCAGACGAGTGGAGTTTTTTTATTTGCTTTAAAAAGGACAAAGGAACAAGATTAGGAGGAAATTAGGATGGAAATGAAAGAAATCTCCATGCCGACAAAGTATGATCCAGCAAGTATTGAAAAGGGTCGCTATGATTGGTGGTTAGAAGGCAAGTTTTTTGAGGCAAAGCCAGATGAAGGGAAAAATCCTTATACAATCGTAATCCCGCCTCCAAATGTAACAGGTAAATTGCATTTAGGGCATGCATGGGATACAACATTACAAGATATTTTAACAAGAATGAAAAGAATGCAAGGCTATGATGTATTATGGTTACCTGGTATGGACCATGCAGGTATTGCAACACAAGCAAAGGTAGAAGAAAAGCTTCGTGCCCAAAAGATTAGCAGATATGATCTTGGCCGTGAAAAATTTGTAGAAGAAACATGGAAATGGAAAGAGGAATATGCAAGCCATATTCGTGCACAATGGTCTAAATTAGGATTAGGCTTAGATTATTCTAGAGAAAGATTTACGCTTGATGAAGGTCTTTCAAAAGCAGTTCGCGAGGTGTTTGTTTCTTTATACAAGAAAGGGCTTATCTACCGCGGCGAATATATTATTAACTGGGACCCAGCTACCAAAACAGCTCTTTCTGATATTGAAGTAATTTACAAGGATGTACAAGGTGCATTCTATCATATGAAATATCCTTTAGCAGATGGAACTGGTTATATTGAAGTAGCAACAACTCGCCCAGAAACGATGCTAGGCGATTCAGGTGTTGCTGTCCATCCGAAAGATGAAAGATACCAACATCTAATTGGCAAGAAAGTAATTTTGCCAATAGTAGGTAGAGAGATTCCGATTGTTGCAGATGATTATGTGGAAATGGATTTCGGTTCAGGTGCTGTTAAAATGACTCCTGCCCATGACCCAAATGATTTCGAAGTTGGTAATCGTCATAATCTAGAAAGAATTCTTGTAATGCATGAAGACGGCACAATGAATGAGCGTGCAGGAAAATATGAGGGAATGGATCGTTTCGAATGTCGTAAACAAATCGTAAAAGATTTACAGGAAATGGGCGTACTATTCAAAATTGAAGAGCATATGCATTCAGTTGGACACTCAGAGCGAAGCGGTGCTGTAGTAGAGCCATATCTATCTACTCAATGGTTTGTTAAAATGCAGCCATTGGCTGATGAAGCAATTGCATTACAAGGTAAAGAAGAAGAAAAAGTAAACTTTGTGCCAAATCGTTTTGAAAACACTTATATGCGCTGGATGGAAAATATTCGCGATTGGTGTATTTCTCGTCAGCTTTGGTGGGGGCATCGTATTCCTGCTTGGTATCATAAAGAAACAGGAGAAATCTATGTAAACCATGAAGCGCCGGCAGATATTGAAAATTGGACGCAGGATACAGATGTATTAGATACATGGTTCAGTTCAGCGTTATGGCCATTCTCTACATTAAATTGGCCAAATACAGAGGCAGAGGACTATAAGCGTTATTATCCTACTGCTGCATTAGTAACTGGATATGACATTATTTCCTTCTGGGTATCTCGTATGATTTTCCAAGGGATAGAATTTACTGGAGAGAGACCATTTAAAGATGTACTGATCCATGGACTTGTTCGTGATGAGCAAGGACGCAAGATGAGTAAATCTTTAGGAAATGGTGTAGATCCAATGGATGTTATTGCTAAGTACGGTGCAGACTCCTTACGCTATTTCTTATCAACAGGAAGCTCACCAGGTCAAGATTTGCGCTTCAGCATTGAAAAGGTTGAATCAACTTGGAACTTTGCAAATAAAATTTGGAATGCTTCCCGCTTTGCATTAATGAATATGGATGGTTTAGCTAATGATGAAATTGATTTATCAGGCGAAAAATCAGTGGCAGATAAGTGGATCTTAACGAGATTAAATGAAACAATTGAAACAGTAACACGTCTATCTGATCGCTATGAGTTTGGAGAAGTAGGAAGAGTTCTTTATAACTTTATCTGGGATGATTTCTGTGACTGGTATATTGAGATGGCGAAGCTTCCATTATATGGTGAAGATGAAGCGGCTAAATTGACAACTCGCTCGATTTTAGCGTATGTTCTTGATAATACAATGCGCTTATTACATCCATTTATGCCATTCATCACAGAAGAAATCTGGCAAAACCTTCCGCATGATGGCGAATCGATTACTATTGCGAAATGGCCAGAGGTAAATCCTGCGTTTACAGATGAGAAGGCTGCTAATGATATGAAATTGCTTGTGGAGATTATCCGTTCTGTTCGTAATAGCCGTGCGGAAGTTAATACACCAATGAGCAAGAAAATCAGTATTTTATTAAAAGCTAAAGATGAAGAGGTAGAAGCTACGCTCCTTGAAAATAAATCTTTTATTGAGCGTTTCTGTAATCCAGAAACATTAAGTATCGATACAGATATTGCTGTTCCGGATAAAGCGATGACAGCTGTAGTAACAGGTGTTGAAATCATTCTTCCTTTAGAAGGTTTAATTAATATGGAAGAAGAAATAGCTCGATTAAATAAAGAGCTAGAGAAATGGAATAAAGAAGTAGAACGTGTTCAAAAGAAATTAAGCAATGAAGGCTTCGTGAAAAAAGCGCCAGAAAAGGTGATTAACGAAGAAAGAGCAAAAGAGAAAGACTATTTAGAAAAGCGTGCAGCAGTAGAAGCACGTATAAATGAATTAAAAGGTTAATTTCATAGTTGAAAGAAGGGTGTCTCCACTATCCAAACCTTTGAGGCACCCTTCTTCTATGGATGAAGCAGTTACTTTTTAAGATGATACTAGATAAAGGTAAGTATAGATGTACCATAACAATCATTATTCATAAAAGAGGGTGTAGCAATGTTTCATAGTTATGAAGAAGCATTAAATTGGATTCATTCTCGTTTGCGTTTTGGAATAAAGCCTGGGTTAACTAGAATGGAAATGATGATGGAAAAGCTAAATCATCCAGAAAAACAGATAAAAACAGTTCATATAGGTGGAACAAATGGAAAAGGGTCTACCGTTACTTATTTAAGAAATATTCTTCAACAAGCAGGATTAACAGTTGGAACCTTTACATCTCCTTACATAGAACAATTCAATGAGAGAATCAGTGTGAATGGAAAACCAATTAGCGACGAAGAAATTCTCACATTAGCTAATAAATTGCATCCGATTGTGGAAGAAATGGACAAAATGGAAATTGGCGGTCCAACCGAATTTGAAATCATTACTGCAATGTCTTTCTACTATTTTGCTTATATGCATAAAATGGATATCGTTATATATGAGGTGGGATTAGGAGGTCGATTTGATTCAACCAATATCATCTCCCCACTACTTTCTATCATTACAAGTATCGGCTTAGACCATACAGCAATATTAGGGGACACTTATGATCAAATTGCATTTGAGAAAGCTGGAATTATAAAAAAGGGAACCCCTATTATTGCGGCTGTTAAACAAAAAGAGGCGCAAGCTGTCATTGTAAAACAGGCTAACAAGATGGAAGCACCAATTTACTTATTGGATAAAGATTTTACGATAGCTGGCTATCATTCGAAGTCTACAACGGAATCTTTTAACTTAATGTCTCCATTTTTTAAATGGGAGGATTTGCAAATAACAATGTTTGGGAAGCATCAAATAGAAAATGCATCATTGGCAGTAATAGGTGCCGAGCTTTTACGTGACCAATTTGTTTCAATTAATGATGAAAGTGTTAGAAAGGGCTTAATGCTGTCTCAATGGCCAGGGAGATTTGAGATTATTTCAGAAGAACCCCTAGTTGTATTAGATGGTGCACATAATGAAGAAGGAATCGAGGCATTAGTGGATGTATTAGTAAATCGCTATAAAGGGAAGAAGAAAAAAATTATTTTTGCAGCACTCTCTGATAAAAAAACAGATAAAATGATAACTAAACTTGATCAAGTTGCTTCAACGATTACCTTTGTAACATTTGACTTTCCAAGAGCTGCCGATTGTCGCACATTATATAAAGAAAGTAACCATCCATTCAGGTACCAAAACACTGACTGGAAAAAAGCAATTCTTGAACATATGGAAAACATTGAAAAGGATGAGATGCTCCTTATAACTGGGTCCTTGTATTTTATTTCAGAAGTTAAGACATTTTGGAAAAATTTCAAAAAATAACTATATCAAAAAAAATATCTAGATTATTAGGAAAGAAAAGGGTAGTATATATTTATCAGGTTTGAAATGTGGGAATTTTAAGAATATGGTAAAATATTCTCTATTTAACGATATATTATAACAAAATGAATACCTATTATACTTGCAATACGAATATATTGGTTCAAAAGAAGGGGGAAGAGAATGGTAAAACCAAGCTATAAAAAAATAATATGGGCAGTTTGGATATTCCTTCTCCCTTTTGGTCTATGGTTCTCTCATAATATCTATCCTCCGCAAATTCGGGGGAATGAATGGGAGATTCTTGCATTTCTAATATTTATGACAGTTGTGGCGAGTATGCCAATGATCATAAATGGTACGCCGGTATTTTTCTTACAGTGGGCGACATTGTCTGTTTTTCTAATATTCGGATTATTTTTTGAAATTATCCTCGTTCAAATTGCGTTAATAGCAGTATTATATCAAGCGAAGTTGGATAAAAAGACACTTTTTCGTTTGCCTATGAATTCAATCATGTTTTTTCTTGTCTCTTTTTTTAGTGGCATTATCTACTATAGTTTTGGAGGAAAACACGGATTCGATTTAGCTTTCAATTTCCATTTATTTGTTTTGATAAGTTTGTATCTTGTTTCCTATTTGTTGCTTAATACGTTGGGAATCTTTTTGATAGACCGTTTTATCTATAAAAGAAAAGATCGTTTCATTAAAAAGGATTTAATATGGGAAATATTTACAACGATTATTACCTATCCAGTAGGTATTGCGTTATATATTATGTATCAATATGTTGGGCTTGCTGCATTACTTCTAATAGGTGTGCCTTTTATAAGCCTATCGCTCATTTTAAAGCTGTATCATTCAAGTCAAACTGCCAATGACTATTTAAGAAAAACAGCAGAAATTGGACATCAACTTTCTCAAAACTTGTATGTGAATGAAACCGTTGAGTTTTTTATTGAAAAGCTATATGAGTTATTTAAAGTTGATTTTGTGTTTATTCATCAAGTAAATGCTAATAATCAATTAGAAATGATTTCGCGTGTGGAGCAACAGGAAAAGCTACCAATTTTTTCTGAAGTGATGCATGAAAACGAAGGCATATGTGGTCGAGTGTTAGCCTCCCAAAAATCAAGTGTATTTCATTCTAAGCAAGATTGGCAGAATGTAAATAAGGGCTATATGCCTGAAGGAATTCAAAGTGTATTATGCATGCCGCTCATTAAAAATAAAAATGTGATTGGTGTATTATTATTGGGAAGTAAAAAAAAGAAGGCATTTGCCAATATAAAATTAATGGTATTGGATCTTTTATGTACCCAATTTGCCATTGCGCTAGAAAATGCAAAGTACTTTGAGCAAACAAAGGAAAATAGTGAGAAATGTGCTTTAACCAAGCTGTATAATTACCGCTATTTCGAAAAGCTATTAAGTGACCAGTTCAAGGAGCTTAATGAGGAGAAATTGGACAATCTTGCGCTGATTATGCTAGATATTGATCATTTTAAATCGATAAATGATCAATATGGTCATCAGGCAGGAAATGAAATTTTAAAAGCTTTTGCTAAAAGAATTCAAAAGCTTATTGGTGACCACGGAATTGTTGCTAGATACGGAGGAGAAGAGTTTGTGATTCTTCTGACCAATATTGCAAAAAAAGAAGCGCTTGATCTAGCTGAGTTTATCCGCAAGATGATTGCATCTAGACCCTTTGTTATTCAACAAAATATAGACGATTGTCAAAAAATAAAAAATGTAAATATCACAGCTTCATTAGGGTTAGCATATGCTCCAGAAGATGCTGATGAGTCGTTGGCATTGATTCGACATGCAGATAGAGCATTATATGTGGGAGCAAAAAGAGCAGGGCGTAACCGTGTTGGCAGTTATGTGAAATGACTGGAATAAAAAAGAAACAGGGAGTATGGATGAAACCCATCCACTCTTCCTGTTTTCTTTACATTTACAGTTATTATAATCGGGAAGATACTTTGAAATTAATAATTATAATCGACATTAATTTCACTATTCTCTACTCGTAAATCATTAGTGATCGCTGGTATATAAACAGTTTCTGGTGTATTGCTTCCTCCATCATTTTCATCCCCATCGCTAAATCCACTATTACAATTCGTTGCAAAATTATTGGGATTTGTATCAATTTTACTTCTATTGTTGTTATTTGTATCTGAAGATATTGCCGAAGCATACACTTTGCCATTTCCATTTAGATTAAAGTTTCTAGGGATACTTATAGTGCCTCTTACGCATATTTTTGAATCATTACCCATATTTATATCGTTAATTGTTCCATCACCACCAATATAAATAGCTGTTTTTGAGGGGTTATTTATAACCGAAATGGTAGCATTCCCTAAAATACTAATTATACTATTATCTCCAGGGTTATTAATATGATTGATAGTTGCTTTTCCTTTTATTGAAAGAACTGTATTACTAAAGGAACTATTTATATTATCGATCTCTGCCGTGCCGCCAATTGAAATAATGCTATCAGATGTATTATTCCAATTTTTGCTTTCAAAATCACCTTTTACTTCTAATTTGGTTTTTGTGAAGCTATTTCCATTTCTAAACGTAGCTTTCCCACCAACATAAATAGAGGAGTCAATTGTACTAATGTTTTCGAAAGTTCCATCCTTTGCTACTTCAATAATTGAATTATTTAAGGAACTGTTTAAATTGTTAAATTTCGCCTCTCCACCTACATGAATTTTAATTGAAGAAATCCCATTTAAATTTCCAGTAACATTCAAATTATTAGTTGTATAAATGGTGGAATTAGAAAACTGATTAACGTTAGAAGAAATAGTTAATGACCCACTTGTTTTTAAAATTGTACTTATTATATCTGTATTTTTTGTAATCGTTGTATCTTCATTATATTGACAGTTGTTATTGAATTGATAGTTATTTGGAATAGGACTCACGCAAGCTGTCAATACTCCAGGGTCTGGAATATCGTTCCCAGTCAAACCTGTCTTTACAGTGGCTTGGTCATCTGATGTGTCAGTGCTGCCCTCATTAGTACCATCTCCTGTTTCTGTACTAGCTTCTGCTTCCAATACAATGGGATCAAGTTTTATTGGAATGGTAAAGACCGATGATAATGTGATTTCTTTATCTCCATCGATTCCTTTACTATCAAATGTATAGGTAATCCCATCCTGATTACTAGTTTGCTTTATATTTGAAATAATAAAAGAGCTCCCCGCCGAACTATCAACAGAAACAGCTACGTTTTGAAAAAAGGTGCGATTTATTGTTTCTAGTTCCGTTTTTATTTTCTCCATATATTGATTGGAAGCAATTGCAGTTAATTTATTAAAATAAGCGGATTTATTGATTTCTGCTTCTGTAGCTTCCTTATTATTAGCTGTAATTTTTCCGAATGTGTCACTTATTTGTTTTGAAATCGATTGATTGATACTATCCTTAAAAGCACTATTTGCTTTTACTTCGCTACTTTTATTGTATAAGGCTGTTTTATAATAGGTGATTCCCATCTCGGCAATGGAAACAGCTTGTGCATTATCTTCTGTTATCGTAATCTGTTTAGAATTAGTAATCGATACACCAACAATAGAGATATAAAGAATACTAAAGACGGATATAAGGACAAGAATCAATATAAGTGTATTTCCTTTTTCGTTAAAATAACGCAATGACAAATTCCCTCCTTTCTATTTTAATCGTGATAATGTTGCGGTTGTTTGATAGGTTTGGTTTTCCTTATCTTTGCTCGTAATTTTAATCGTTAGGATGACATCCTCTTTGAGAGGATTAACAGTAAATGAATTAGGAATATAGGTATTATTTGTTCCATTTCTACTCATCAGCTCATATCGAAATTTTTTATTCTGAAAGGTAATCTTTTGCTTCCCATCCACCGTAATATACGAAGCATTTGGATTTTGATCAAATGTAATAGAATACGAATCAGAAGTCTGATGTATTTTTGTCATACTTGAAACCATATAGTTCGCTTCTTGCTGTAATAAGGTTTTATCATTGACTACTTTCGAGAAGTGAATTCCTTGAAAAAAGAACTGATAGATAAGGACTAGCACAATCGAACCGAGTGCAATAGAAATTAGCAATTCAATTAAAGTAAGTCCTCTTTCGTTTTGAATCGACATCTTTTTTCTCCCTTTATTTTTTCGTAATATATCCGTATATATTGCTGTTTAATTTATCTTGTTCATCAAAAACGTCAATCCGTATTTTATAAAGCGTATTTGCTCCCTTTAATGTTTCCTCCCGGTAAAATAGATAAAGATGAATAAAATAGTTATTTTCTTTAAAGATTAATTCTATAACATCTGAATTGCGATTTATATTTGTTAATAAATCTAAATCGCTTGTATTTATGGATGCAGATGGATTATCTGTTAGATTAATCAATTGTTTATGTAAAGTACTTTCACTATTTTGAGCTTGGACTAACCAACTCTTTGCTAGTGTAACACTTGTTAACTTCTCATCTGTCTTCTGATTAAAGGAAGATACTTGAGGAAAAAAAGTGAGAAAGGACGTAATGAGAATACTTAATAAAACAATCGAAACTAAAATTTCTATTAATGAAATGCCTTTATCATTTTGTATGAAACGCTTAAATGGCATGCTTTTGCCTCCACTCCTAGATGGAAATTTAAAATAGAAAGTATAAGAAAAATATTATGTGAAACTTTTGACCTATTCTTTTAAAATAATTGATTCTATTATACAATACATAGGATAAGAAAAAACGAAAAATTGTAGGACTAAATGCATTGGAAAATAGATAAGCTCTAGTTTGTTCTTACTATTTAGAATAGTGGTGATTAAAATGCAAGTATTATTAATCTCTATCGTTTGTTTACTAATTATTACAATAATTTTTGTTGTTTTTCCTTCTAGTATGACAATCAAGGGAAGATTTGTAGTGGTTGTGGTTGCTTTTGTGCTATCAAATATCGGCTTGGCTGTGCAATATTTATATGAGAATTATATGATTAGTTTAGGTAGTCTGTTGCTTTTAGTTTTGATGCTACCTTTATTAATGCAAAAAAGCGCTCGTTTTTTCTTTAAAGAAGAAATACATAGTGAATACATTACAACGTATACGGCAAAAGACATGAATAAGCAGAATATAGAATTAGAAGAAGAACTGTTAATTATGGATAAAGGGAAGCCTGCATTAAAAAAAGAGGGAAAAATAACATCTAACACAATAGTGGAAGAAGTAGAACAAGCCGAACGAAAACCTATTAAGGAAGTAGAATTTCCGCCCATTAAAGTGGACAACAACTCTAGTGTAATGGTTTCTTCAGAGGAAACAGAGAATGTAAAAAAGCAAGAAGAGGAAAAGGATTGGGTCTATGCTACATTAAATACTACCGAGGCTCATCCAAAAGAGGATTATTGGAAAAATGATAATGTAATGGTCAGGGAAAACTCGATTGAAGCTTTTTTAGAAGAATTAAATGCTAATAAAGATAATGATAAAGAGGAAGAACAACTAGAGGAAATAGAAGAAAAGCCAAACAGACGATATTTAGAGAGGTTAGAAAAAATTAGAATTTTAGACAACAGTAATTTACCAAAAGATAAGGATTAAAAACTGATCTGAAAATTTAAGTGCAAACAAAAGGAGTCTCTAAAGCCGTTTTTTTAGAAAGGTAGAATACAGAATGGATAAAAAAACTTTCACTTTATTTATTAGGCTTTTTATAGCAACATTTTTCCTTTTTGGAGGCACCAGTTTAGGTGTTTACGCCTTTCAGAAGGCAGATAAAGAAGAGCTTTACCCCATTAATACAAGTGTAGCTGGGATAAGCATTGGAGGATTAACAGAATTAGAGGCAAAAAATATGCTTGAAAATCATCTTATTGGTTGGAAAGCCAATGCTAAATATGAGTTTCAATATAAAGAAAAAACGGTTCAGATAAGTAATGATATATTTGCCTTTGATGTAGAACAAACACTAAAGAATATAACGGAAAACAGTGCAAATGATTTTGTTGTAAATGTAAGGGAAGAAGTTTTACAAACGGAATTGGAACAGTATAATTCGTTTTCCATGGAAGATATCGATATTGATCTTTTCAAATCAGCATTATTAGAAGCCGCATCCATTCTTCAAGTAGATAAGAAATTAGCTGTAGAAGAATACTTTGCTTCCTATGTTTCCGGAAAAGATTTGTTAAATACCGTCGAAATGACAGTGCCTGATCAAATAGAAGAATTGGAATCCGTTATTCCATCTATTAAAGAAATCACTATATTACCAAAAACAACTTTTTCTTTATTAGGATTATTAGAGGATGTAAATCAGAAAGGTGCAAAGGATGAAACGGTAAGTATACTGGCAACAGGTATTTATCAATTAGTTCTTCAAACCAATTTTGACATAAGAGAGCGTACAATAAGCAAGGAGCTTCCTGATTATGTAGATGTTGGTTATGAAGCGAAAGCAAGCTTTCGTAGTCAACTAGATTTACGCTTTACTAATCCAAATGAACATGCTTATATTATCGCTCTTAAGGTAGAGGAGAATCAATTAATCCTTCAATTAAAAGGGCAGGAATTTCCGAATCGTTATGAGATTGTTATAGAGGAGAAGGAAGAATATGAACCAAAAACAATTGTCCAATTTGATTCTTTGCTTGAGGGAGATCAGGTAAAGGTTAAACAGGAAGGGAAAAATGGTATCTCTGTTGTTGTCATCAAAGAAGTACTGGATAAAAACGGAGATCAGGTAAAAAGAGAATCAATCGCTACGGACTATTATCCACCTGTTTATAGGGAAGAAGTTCGAGGATTGCCAAATAACAAGGACATAGAGCAAACAGATAGTAAGGAAGATGGCGAAGAGGCACCAATAGAGGAAGATTTAAATGATCATGCAATAGAAGATTCCACAATGGACGAAGAGAATAATCCAAATCAAGAAATCGATCAGGAAAAGGAAGATGATGATCTAAACGATTCGATAGAGGATGACCAAATTATTGAAAAATAGCCAAGTAACATCCATTAAGGAAAATGTCGTTTTTCATACATAATACCAAATAGGTAAAGGAAGATGATAATGAAGAATACTCGTAAACGACTAGGGGATTTATTAATAGAGGCTAATCTGATAACACAAGAGCAATTAGACGAGACATTGGCTAGAAAAAGTTCTAATCAAAAGCTTGGAGATGCGTTACTTAAAGAGGGATTAATCACGGAACAGCAGCTTATAGAAGTGCTGGAATTTCAGCTTGGAATTCCTCATATTAGTTTATATCGGTATCCTTTTGAGCAAAATCTTTTTTCACTCGTACCAAAGGAAACAGCCAAAAGAAATATTCTTATTCCTTTAAAAATTGAGGGAGATAAACTTTTTGTTGCGATGGCGGATCCTATGGATTATTTTGCCATTGACGACCTTCGCCTAACGACTGGATTTCAAATTGAGCCGGCAATAGCAACAAGAGATGATATTATTCGGGCCATTAATAAATACTATGATGTGGATGATGAGTTTAAAGAATTGCTTTTTCCTGTGGAACAAGAGGAAGAAGTTGATTTAGATGTTGTTCAAGATTCTCCCATTATTAGGCTAGTCAATCAGCTAATAACAAATGCTATTCATGCAAAAGCAAGTGATATTCATATTGATCCCCATGAAACAAAGGTAACGATTCGTTATCGGATTGATGGAGTTCTTCGCACAGAAAGAATTTTGCCAAAGCATATGCAAAGTGTTTTGATTGCCCGGATAAAAATATTGGCTAATCTGGATATTACCGAATATCGTCTACCACAGGACGGCAGAATTAAGTTTAATCTGGAATTGCACCCAGTAGATTTGCGCATTTCCTCCATCCCGACTGTATATGGGGAAAAAATTGTAATGCGGATACTTGACTTAGGGAGTGCTTTAAATGACATTACAAAGCTTGGATTTCATCCCTACAATCTCCAATTATTTAATAAAATGCTTAAGAAGCCGAATGGGATTGTGTTGATAACAGGTCCAACAGGATCAGGTAAATCATCCACTTTATATGCAGCATTAAATCAGTTGAATAATGAGGAAGTCAATATTTTAACCATTGAAGATCCAGTAGAATTTCAATTGGAAGGGATTAATCAAATTCAAGTAAATGTAAATACAGGCATGGACTTTGCAGTTGGTTTGCGTTCTATTTTAAGGCAGGATCCAAATATTATCATGGTCGGAGAAATTCGTGATAAGGATACAGTAGAAGTGGCCATTCGCGCTTCCTTAACTGGTCATTTAGTGCTCAGTACTCTTCATACGAATGATTCTATAGGAACGATTACCCGCTTAATTGATATGGGAGTAGAGCCATTCTTAGTAGCATCTTCTTTAAATGGAATCGTTGCACAGCGATTAGTAAGAAAAGTATGTCGAGATTGCAAAAGAGAAGAAGCGGCTACCAAAAGAGAAATAGAGATTTTTGCAAGAAGAGGTATGTCTATCGAGCATATTGTTCGCGGAAAAGGCTGTTCTTCTTGTAATATGACAGGTTATCGCGGCCGAATCGCGATTCATGAGGTTCTAGTTATGAATGAAGAGATAAGAAAATTGATCATGAACGGTGAATCTTTTCTAAAGGTAAGAGAGCAAGCAGAAAAGGATAAAACCGTGTTTTTAATTGATGATGGGTTATTAAAAGTGAAACAAGGGATTACAACAACGGAAGAAGTACTAAGAGTCGTTCTTCCTGAATAGAGGGGAATATCTTGAAAGAGAAATTAGATGAGATTTTGAAGACTGCTTATGAAAATCGAGCTTCTGATGTTCATTTAACGGTAGGGATACCGCCTGTTATCCGCATAAATGGAGAATTGAAAAGGATTGGTGAAAAAAGCTTGGTGAAAGCTGAAACAGAAGGAATGGCAAAGGAAATTACTCCTGAAACGTTATGGGAAACTTTTTTAGAAAAAGGGGAATTAGATTTCTCCTATGAAATAAAGGGTCTTTCTCGCTTCAGAGTCAATATCTTTAAACAGCGTGGACAAGTATCCATTGCCTTGAGAATTGTGCCAACAGCCATTCCGACGATTGAACAGCTTGGTATGCCAGCTATACTACGTAAAATAGCGGAAAAACAACAAGGTCTTGTACTTGTAACAGGTCCTACTGGTAGCGGAAAATCGACCACTTTAGCAGCAATGATTCGGTATTTAAATGAGACATCCCATAAGCATATTATTACTCTTGAAGATCCAATTGAATATTATCATTCACATGGAATGTCGATTATTGACCAACGAGAGGTTGGCTTTGATACAAATAATTTTGCAAATGGGCTGCGTGCAGCATTAAGGCAAGATCCAGATGTAATCTTAGTAGGGGAAATGCGAGATTTAGAAACGATTCAAACTGCAATTACTGCTGCGGAAACGGGTCATCTCGTATTGGGAACATTACACACCTCTGGAGCACCAGCAACAATAAATCGAATAATTGATGTGTTTCCACCAGAACAACAGCAACAAATTAGAATTCAATTAGCTTCTGTGTTAGTTTCGGTTGTGTCTCAGCGCCTTTTCCCGACAGCCAATAAAAGAGGCAGAGTTGTTGCTTTGGAGATTCTCCTAAACAATTCAGCAGTGGCTAATTTGATTCGTAATGAGAAGATACATCAAATCATGAATATTATGCAAACATCCAAATCACAAGGAATGGTAACATTAGAAAATAGCATTAAAGAGCTTGTTCAATTTGGGCATATTCATCAAGATTTAGCTGCGCAATATTTACAGGAGTTGTCAATTAATGGCTCGATTTAAGTATACCGGGAGAACGATACAAGGAAAACGAGAGGGAAGCATTAATGCATCATCAAAGCGTGAGGCATTATTTTCACTAAGGGAACAAGGTATTCGAGTTACAGAAATAATGGAAGTCAAAGAATCATTCTTTACAAAGGATATTGTCATTGGCAATCCTGTGAAATTGCAGGATATGGTCATTTATTTACGACAGTTTGCAACGCTTTTGTCTGCAGGAATTTCCATTATCGATTCCACAAGAATACTTGCAGAGCAAACCTCAAGTAAAGTACTACGAAAGGTTTTAAAAGCAGTGGAAGAGGATTTAAGGGAAGGAAATCCTCTGTCTAATGCTGCAGAAAAGCACAGGAGAGTATTTTCGCCAATGTTCATCAATATGGTTCGAGCTGGAGAAGCGAGTGGTAATATGGATGAAACACTTGAACGATTAGCTATCCATTACGAAAGACAGCATTTTACAAAACAAAAGATTATTTCTGCACTTGCTTATCCGGCAGCTGTTGGATTACTTTCTATTTTTGTTGTCGTCTTTTTGTTAATTTATGTTGTGCCAATTTTTGTTGGAATGTTTGCTAGTTTAGGCGGAAAATTGCCGTTCATTACCCAATTTGTGCTAGATGCAAGTGCTTTTGTCCAATCTTACTGGTGGTTAATTGCATTTGTGGTCATACTAATTACGATTGTGTTTATACTGCTTCGAAATAATGAAACGTCTAAATATTATTTGGATTATGCGGTATTAAGGATGCCGGTTATTGGGAAGCTACTACAGAAGGCAGAACTAGCAAAAATGACACGTACACTAAGCTCGTTATTTTCTAGTTCTGTTCCAATATTGCAAGCATTAACCATTGTTGAATCAGTAGTAGAAAATAAAGTAATTGCAGAAGTGGTGAATAAATCCCATGCTGCATTGGAAAATGGTCAGTCGCTGATTGAGCCTATGAAAAAGCACTGGGCCTTTCCCCCTCTTATTACCCAAATGATTGCCATTGGGGAGGAGACAGGCTCCTTAGACCTCATGCTTGGGAAAGTTGCTGACTTTTATGAAAAAGAAGTGGAAGTTAGTACAGATCGGCTAAAAGCCATTTTGGAACCTTTATTAATTGTTCTTTTAGCTGGCCTTGTTGGGGTTATCGTTTCCGCGCTGATGATACCAATGTTTGAAATTTTTAACCAAGTGGATAATTACTAAGAAAAATATGTAATATTCCAAAAAAATAATTCTTCCTTTTAAAAAGAGAATCTGCTAAAGTACTACTTAGAATAGTAAAAAAGTACTAGGGAGGCAATAAAAAATGAAAAAAATAATAAATCGTATAAAAAATCAAAAAGGTTTAACGTTAATTGAGCTATTAGCAGTTGTCGTTATTCTTGGAATTATTGCAGCAATCGCTGTTCCGAGTGTTGGGAAAATAATCGACAACACAAAGAAAGATGCTCATGTGGCAAACGCACAGCAAATGATTAATTCTGCTAAATTGGCTGTATCGGCTGATACTGGGTTGTTGCCGAGTTCGGGTTCGAAGATTATCACCATGGCTTATTTAGAGGAACAGGGTTATTTAGATGTAGTGAAAGATCCTGATGGAGGAAGCTATGAAAAAGGAACTACTACTAGCCCTACTACTGGTGGGAATTTCTCTTATGTAATAATAACAAATGATGAAGCTGGTAAATATAGTTATAAGGCTAGATTATTTGGAAGTGAGCGAAAAATAAATGAAACCCCTGAAGCAGAATTAGCTAGGGAAAAAGTAGTATCAATAGCTGCTGATTAAGGAAAAGTTGTATATAATGCTATTCCTAATCTTCCTATACGGACTCCTCTTTGGCTCCTTCTTTAACGTAGTCGGTCTAAGAGTCCCTGTTAATCAGTCGATTGTTGCTCCGCGGTCAGCCTGTCCAAAATGTGGACATACTTTAAGCTGGTATGAATTAATACCTGTATTATCTTATATTTTTCAAAAGGGGAAATGCAGTCAGTGTAAGACTGCAATTTCCCCAATTTACCCGATTGTCGAATTGATAACCGGTCTTTTGTTTATTTTGGCACCAGTTAAATTAGGATGGTCAAATGAACTTTTTGTTGCCTGGACACTTATCTCCTTGCTTATGATTATATTGGTGTCCGATCTTGCTTATATGATCATTCCAGATAAGGTATTGATTGTATTTTCCATCCTCCTTATTATAGAAAAAATATTCATTCCCCAAAATTCTTGGGCTTTCTCTATTTCAGGGGCAGCTGTTGGCTTTTTCTTATTGTTATTCCTTGCCGTTATTAGTAAAGGCGGCATGGGTGGCGGAGATATCAAACTGTTTGCAGTCATTGGCTTTGTCCTTGGTCCGAAATTAGTTTTACTAGCTTTTTTCCTTGCTTCCTTATTTGGTGCTTTAATTGGTATAATTGGAATGTTATTAAAGCAATTTAAGAAGAGGGAGCCAATTCCGTTTGGTCCATATATTGTTTTAGGCACGCTTATCGCCTATTTTTATGGATTGGAGTTACTAGATTTTTACTTTCAACTTCTTAACATATAAGGAGATATCATATGGGATTGTTTCGAAACAAAAGAACTGTCCAGCTCATTTTTAATGATCATTCCATTCGATATATGGAAATGAAACAAATTAATCCTCCTCAACCAATCAAATGGGGGGAAAGGATTTTGGCAGAAGGTGTCATTAGAAATGGAAAAGTGGTCAATAAAGAAAGCTTGCAGTTAATTTTAGAAGAATGTGCGGAGACTTGGAAAATAAAGAAAAGGGACATTCAGATGGTCGTTCCTGATGCGCTAATTATTATTCGGAAAATATCCATTCCAGCAGATATAAAAGAAGATGAATTAAAAGAGTATTTATACTTAGAAATTGGCACATCCATCCATCTCCCATTTGAAGAGCCGGTCTTTGATACGGTTGTTCTAAAAGAAGAAGACGAAAAAAAGGAAGTTTTATTCATTGCTGCACAAGCAGAATTAGTTCAGGAATATGTGGATGCTCTAACAGAAGCAAAGCTATATCCAGTTGCTGCAGATATTTCCTCGTTAGCAGCCTTCCGTATATATGAACGACTTTATACAGCTGCAGAAGAGGAGAGACTGTTATTTGTACATATGGATTTAGAAAATGTGAATATAACTATTTTTGAACATGGATATCCGATTTTTGCCCACTTTTTGCCGCTTACCTTTATACGCGAGGATTGGGAAATTCGAGTAAATCGGTCACAGCAATCAGAGCTTTCCTTTCAAGGAGATATCGAGGAGCTTATGATTGAATATGATAATATTTTTCGAGAAGTAAACCGATTAATGGATTTTTATCGTTATTCTATTCATCAAGGAAGAGAACAATTGATGAAAATTATTTTGACGGGTGATCACCCTATGCTACCAACCATGAAAGAAGAATTATCTACTCGTTTTGAGCTGCCTATTATTATGCCAGAAGTAGATAGCCTATTAACTGGATTTAAGCGATCTTTGCCAAGTGGCTTTCACCTTGTTTTAGGATTAGCTTTAAAAGAGGTGAAATAGATGTTAGTGGATATCAATTTACTCCCAAAAAGAGAAAAAAGAAGTAAAAAATCCGTTTATATTCTTTTTATTTTTGCTGGGGTGGCACTGCTTAGTATAATTGTGATGCTGTTTATTGGCCAATCCATTCAGAAAAAGAATGATGAATTGGCAAAACAAGTAAATACAATGAAGGAACAAGTGGAATTATCTCAAACGCTGCTTACTACCTATGAAAATTCAAATGCTGCAGCAGAATTAGAAAAAGCAGTCATTTGGGCAGAGGACTATCCTTTAAAAACCGTTCCAGTAATAAGAGAGTTAACTTCCTACCTACCAGAGCGGGGGTTTATTCTATCTTTTCTTTATAATGAAGATGGAACAATTCAATTAGAGGCTCAATTTGATACAACTAGAGAAGCTGCCTATTATTTAAAGAGATTAATGGATTCAGCGTGGATTACTGATGTTACACTCTCTAAACTATCAACAACGACCATTACTACTTCTGTTGATGAAGGAGCTCTTTCTACAGAGCAAGATGTACAAAGATACATTGGTTCTTTTCAAATCTTCCTAAATAAAGAAAC
The DNA here is from genome assembly GCF_976954375.1 of Niallia sp. Marseille-Q9988. NCBI lineage: Bacteria > Bacillati > Bacillota > Bacilli > Caryophanales > Bacillaceae > Niallia > Niallia sp. Marseille-Q9988. The sequence goes on from NZ_CDRJSZ010000006.1 coordinate 71,541, forward strand.
GATTAAAGAGGAGGAGCAAATGGATCAGCAAGAAAAGGAACAAGGAGATTCTAATTCATGAACCTTGATAGGCATAGATTGTTTACCATAAGTAGTATGCTGATTATATTCTGTTTTTTAGCAGGAATGTATTTCTTTTATTTACAGCCTAAGATTGTTGAAAATAATAAAAAAAATGATCAGATTGAGACAGAGCAACAGCTATTATCAGTGATAGAAACAAATATTCAAGAGAAGAAAGAATCTGGAGAAAAAAATACATTTGAATTGCAAAAAAGTGTTCCGATAAAACCGCTAACAGATCAACTGTTAATCGATATCGAAAAAGCAGAGCTACTTTCAGAAACGACGATACAGAATATGGTATTTAGTGATGGTGAGGTAGAAGTTGATTCTACGGATAATACCGGGATATTACAAGAACAATTTGATACAAGCACAAGCCTAGAAACCGAGGAAGAGACGAAAGAGGAGAATTCCGAGGAAACGGAGCTTTCATCTATAGAAATGCCTTCTGGGATGAAAGAGATGACTGCTACTCTTGAAATACAAGCACAGGACTACTTTGGATTGGAAAAGTTTATATCTGAAATGGAGAATAATGAGCGGATTGTATTAGTAAGAAATATAAACTTCTCTGGTGAAGAAGAAAAAACGACTGTTTCAGATGAAGAAAATCAGTTAGTAACATTTTATGTTACTTTTTCCGTCTTCTATATGCCGGAACTAGTAGATTTACAAGAAAGCTTGCCTAAACTAGATGTTCCGTCACCTGGCAATAAAATAAATCCTTTTGCTAACTAATGGCGAATAATTAAATAATTTGACGAAATCATTCTATAACAAGACGACAAAAGTCTTGTTATTTTTTTTTGCTTATATGATAGGATAAACAAAATAAATGAAAATGGGGGTAGGACGAGTGAATGAAAAACCGGAGAATCGCAAAACGATAACGATAAAAATCAACGGAAAAGACCGTCCATTCCAAAAAAAGGATACAGATGAAACAATGGAACGGAATGAACCTTCTGTTTTTCATAAGGACCAAAATAATAAAAAAAAGGAAGATACTGTTTTTAGCGAAGAGTCTGCAGCTGGACAAGAAGCAGAGCTAGAAGAAAGCTTTGATTGGATTCTTCCTGTACCAGAGGAAATGCCAGCAAAAAATAAAGAGAAAAGCATGTTTAGCTTTCAATCACCTTTGAGTAAAAAGGACAAGCCAACATCTTTTTCAAAGAGTGTTAAAAGTAAAGAAGGCAAAAAAAAGAGTTTGCCTAAGGAGATTGTAGCTTCTATTTTCTTTGCCGTCTTTTTTGCAGTCATATTAGGAACTAGCTTTGGGTTTATTTTATTAAACATGGTAAGTAGTGATCAGACTAGCACGACAAATGGGAATATAACTGCTTCAGCCAATATTTCTCAAAATAATGATGGACAAGCTTCTTCTGCTACGGAAAGTGCTACAAAAGCAGATATTAGCACATATGTCCTTCAAGCGAATGTTTTTTCTAATGAAGAGCGAGCAAAAAATGATCAAAAAAAATTAACAGAAGAAGGGACAGTTAGCCAAATTATTCCTTTAGAAGAAAAACAGTTCCTTCTGTTAGGGGTTACGAGTAATTTAGAAGATGCGAAAATCTGGCAAAAGGAAGTAGAAGGATCCTATGCAAAAGAGATGATTTTTAATGGGAAAGAAGTAAATAATGTCTCTAAGGAAGAGAAAGCTGTTATTGAAGGGTCGTCAGCTATTTATTATTCTGTTCTCCAAATCGTAACAAGTGCTCAATTTGATAAAGCAATTTCTGAGGATGATAGAAGTAAGTTGGAGGAGGAGCTTGCGATAGTGGATGAGAAGAATGTCTCTGCTATTACAAATGAAAAAATTCAAACCATGGCAACACACCTAGCGAAGGGTGGCGAGCTTGCAATGAATTTAACAACAAATAGTAGTCAAAAAGAAATAGAGGCAGTTCAACAGCAATTGTTAGATTACTTAGCCACATATGTCGCGCTATGATTTTTTCAGTAGAATATTAGTAGGGAGCGAAAAACGTTATTAACGAAGCGCTCCTTTTTTGTTTTTTCAAGAGGAGAATGCTTATTAGATGTACTATCAATGGTAGAGAACAAAGTAATAGTATAGCAATTAAAACAGCATTTATTATATCAAAATAATTATGGGAATATTTCTACAAATTTCGGCATATTACATTTCATTTACTATTCGATAAAAAATTACGTTTCAAAATTGTGTATCCTGTCATTCTTTGATAGGATTAATTTGTATCTCTCAATTTGAAAAGTAGGTAGGTGTAATAATGTTAAAGCAAACCCTCATATTGGCCTCTTCTTCTCCTCGACGAAAAGAGCTCCTTGAAGAACTCCAAATACCAATTGTTATATCCAGTAGTAACGTAGATGAAAGCTTTGATCCTACTCTTGCCCCAGAAGAAATTGTTATGTATTTAGCGAGAAAAAAAGTCGAAGCAGTTTATTCTAATGACAAAGAATCATTTATACTAGGTGCCGATACGGTAGTATGTCTAGATGGTGTCATACTAGGAAAGCCTCGTACAAGGGAAGAAGCATCTCAAATGCTGAGTCAGCTTTCAGGAAAAACGCATTCTGTATATACTGGTGTCGCTATTATGGCAAATGGAATATGCTCTACATTCTATGAAAAAACGGACGTGTTATTTTGGGAATTAATAGATGAAGAAATACACGATTACTTAGACACCGGGGAACCATTTGATAAAGCAGGTGCGTATGGAATTCAAGGAGTAGGCAGAATACTAGTGAAAGAAATTAAAGGAGATTATTTCACCGTAGTTGGTCTTCCGATTTCTCGAACAGTACGCGAATTAAAAGCAAAAGGCTTCAGTATGCCTCATTAAAATCAATGGTCCCTTATTCTATTCTTCCCAAAATCGACAGATAAGGGAGGAACAAATAAAAATGGATTCTATGTTAATAAGAGATTTTCCAGATGATGAACGACCGAGAGAACGTTTTATCAAACAGGGACCAGAGAGCTTGGCTAATCATGAATTAATCGCCTTATTGATTCAAACAGGTTCCAAAAACGAATCTGTCCTAACATTAGCTAATAAGCTTTTAATCCATTTTGATGGACTTCGTTTACTGAAGGATGCAAGTCTTGATGAGTTAAAAGCGATAAAAGGAATCGGTACAGCAAAAGCTATACAACTGATGGCAGCAATCGAGTTAGGTAGACGTGTTTCCAATTTAGAATTCACAGATAGATATTGTATTCGTTCTCCAGAAGATGCTGCCAAATATATGATGAATGAAATGAGATTTTTAACGCAAGAACATTTCGTTTGTTTATATTTAAACACTAAAAACCAAGTAATGCATAAGCAAGTTGTTTTTATTGGAAGTTTAAATGCGAGTATTGTCCATCCCCGGGAAGTATATAAGGAAGCATTTAGAAGATCTGCAGCATCGATTATCTGTCTTCATAATCATCCCTCTGGTGATCCTTCGCCAAGCAGAGAAGATATTGAAGTTACAAAAAGGTTAGTCGAATGCGGGAAAATTATTGGAATTGATTTGCTAGATCATATCATAATTGGGGAAAATAAATTTATCAGCTTAAAAGAAAAAGGCTACGTATGATGCTGTTCTTTTTTGAAGATATAAGCTATAATATATTTTATGATTTTTTGGCTATTTCTGTCTAATCATGACAAAATATAGATATGTAACAATTAGAAGATAATTACAAAGAGGAGAATATCTACCTACTTTATAATATTGCATTAGTTTCAGAAAGGGAGATACATTTATGTTAGGTTTTGGAACAAGAGATCTTGGAATTGATTTAGGAACAGCGAACACGCTAGTTTATGTAAAAGGAAAAGGAATTGTAGTAAGAGAGCCTTCTGTAGTTGCACTACAAACAGATACAAAGAGTATTGTAGCAGTTGGTAACGATGCGAAGAATATGATCGGTAGAACGCCTGGGAATGTTGTTGCATTGCGTCCTATGAAAGACGGGGTAATTGCTGATTATGAAACAACTGCAACAATGATGAAATATTATATTAAGCAAGCGATTAAAAATAAGGGCTATTTCTCAGGCAAACCTTATGTAATGGTTTGTGTACCCTCAGGAATTACAGCCGTTGAAGAGAGAGCTGTAATCGATGCAACGCGTCAAGCGGGTGCAAGAGATGCTTATACAATTGAAGAGCCATTTGCTGCTGCAATTGGGGCGAATCTTCCAGTATGGGAGCCAACAGGAAGCATGGTAGTGGATATCGGTGGTGGTACAACAGAAGTAGCCATTATTTCTCTTGGTGGTATTGTTACTAGCCAATCGATTCGAATTGCTGGTGATGAAATGGATGATGCAATCGTTAATTATATTCGTAAAACGTATAACTTAATGATTGGGGAAAGAACTTCTGAAAGCATTAAAATGGAAATTGGAAGTGCTGGAAATCCAGACCAAATTGAAAACATGGATATTCGTGGTAGAGATTTATTAACAGGACTACCAAAAACAATCAAAATTACTGCAGATGAAATTGCTAAAGCATTAAAAGATACAGTCACGGCGATTGTAGATGCAGTGAAAGTAACATTAGAAAAAACACCGCCAGAATTAGCAGCAGATATTATGGATCGCGGAATTGTTTTAACAGGTGGTGGAGCATTGCTTCGAAATCTTGATAAAATTATCAGTGAAGAAACGAGTATGCCTGTTGTCATAGCAGAAGATCCATTGGATTGTGTTGCTATCGGAACTGGTAAAGCTTTAGACCATATTCATTTATTTAAAAATAAAGCAAAAGATTCACGATAATTTTACTCGAGGTGTATAAGCATGCCACAGTTTTTTATGAATAAACGCCTGATTATTTTGCTTGTTAGCATCATTATTCTCGTGGCATTAATAGGGTTTTCTTTGAGTGACCGAAATAAATTAACCTGGCCGGAGCAATTCGTAAAAGATACAACCGGCTGGGTTCAAACCCTTGTTTCCAGACCTGCCCATTTTGTGGTGGGTTTTGTTGATAATGTCAAAGCATTAAAGGATACATACGAAGAGAATAAGGAATTAAAGGCGAAGCTAGAGGAAAATGCTCAGCTTAAATACCAGGTTCAAGGTCTCAAAAAAGATGTCCAAGCATTGCAAGAAACATTAGAAGAAAAAGAATCATTAAGCGATTATACCCTAATGAAAGCAACGGTAATTCGCAGAAATCCATCGCAATGGACGGAGCTAGTTACCATTAATCGAGGGGAAAATGATGGCGTTGAGAAAAATATGGCTGTTATTACTTCTGCTGGATTAATAGGGAAAATAAAATCAGTCGCTCCAAATACTGCTACTGTGCAACTATTGAGCTCTGAAGATCCGGCTAATCGAATCTCAGCTTTTATTCAGCCAAAAGATGAGGAAGAGAATAAAGATAAAACAGATGTTTTTGGCATTATTGCTGATTATGATAAAGAGACGAAGCAATTGATTATGACATGGGAAGAAGTCCCGAACGGATTAAAAGTGGAAAAAGGACAGCTTGTTACGACATCAGGAATGGGTGGAGTCTTTCCGAAAGACTTAGCAATTGGAACAGTAGAAAAAGTAGAGCCTGATGAAAATGGTCTGCAGAAAAAAGTGTTCATTAAACCAGCTGCGGATTTCTATGATATTGAGCATGTAATGGTAGTAGATAGGGAAGCTTTATCCCCTGAAGAGGATGAACAATGAGAAAAGTTTTAATTGGTTGCTTAATCTCATTTATGTTTATATTAGAGAGTGTTTTTCTGGAATTATTACCGACAGACCTTTTTGGAGGGAATTTGATATTCGTTCCGTATTTTCTCCTCATTACCATTCTATTCTTTTCTGTTTATGGAAATAGAAATGTTGGTGTGATCTATGGTTTTGTTTTTGGATTACTTTTTGATATTGTTTATACAGAAATTTTAGGTATCTATTTTTTTGCTTTCCCTTTTATCATCTATATTTTTAATAAATTGATGAAAATTTTTCATAGCAATATTGTGGTTGTTTCCGTGATGTGCTTGCTTGCTGTCTCGGCGCTAGAAATAATTGTTTATCAAGTGATAAAAGTTATAAATCTTACAACAATAGATTTTGCGAACTTCCTTCATTTAAGACTTTTTCCCTCTCTTGGGCTGAATCTTATTTTTATCGTAATTGTCGCATATCCATATAAACGTTTATTCGAGAAGTATGCAGCAGAGCTAAAAGAATGATATAGTTAGAAGTGAAATAAATTTCAGGTTGGACATTTCGTGTCTCGATCTGAAATTTATTTGATTGAAGAACTGTCTTCCACTTTAAGGTTAAAAAAGAGTTTAGCTTATCTTTAGTCTATTCGGTGTTTAGCACAAGCAGACAACCCTTTAAGTCTTCCTTTTTTAGGATTGCACGTCAACAAATGCTACCGATCTTTCCTGTTTCTTCATCATATTTGAGAAAAGGCGCTTCCATATTATGAATTTTTGAGAAATATATTTTGCTTGAAAAGGAATTTTAAAAACGTTTGTCGAATGATATTAAATAGGAATTAGAAACCATTGAATAGAGCTCTAAAGTCCTTAACAATTAATGTTATGTATGGATTTGGGTAAGACGCTTGTTAAAAGGGCAAGAAGTAAGGGGAAAATATTTTTGTATGTTAAAACGCATTTATGAAAAGAGTAAATGCTCTAGCTAAAGTGTCAACCATCTATCAAATGAAAAGGTGAGCTTGAATATGTGTGCACCATATTTATTCAGGTTTGATAACACTACATTATTTGATTAGGATGATTGCGCTTTTTTATGCAAAGTGAGATTTATAAGTATTACGATATCGAGCATTTGCGTCCATTTGCCTAATGTGGTTAAAACTATATCCTGTTTGTACAATAGCATAAACAGAAGTATTTTATGTATTTTAGTGGTTACGGGATGAAAGGAGACGCTTACGCTTTTCTTACAGAGGTGAACAACTTGATATGAAAAAAAGGCAGCTAGTAACAATTAAAGGAACGAAGAATGGACTGGGCCTACATCTGAATGATAATTGTTCATATGAAGAGTTATTAAGAGAACTCCAGTTTAAATTAAATGAAAGCTCGAGTCTGCATAATGAAAAACGAGATATAAAAGTGACAGTAGAGCTTGGAAATAGATATGTAACAGATGAACAAAAAGAAGAAATTGTTCATTTAATTCAGGAAAAACAAAATCTATCCGTTCAATCTATTAATAGTAATTTAGTTACAAAGAAAGAAGCGGAAACTTGGCTAAGACAAAATGAAGTGAAATCGATTACCAGTATTGTGCGGTCAGGTCAAATTCTAGAAGTTCCTGGTGATTTATTGCTAATCGGAGATGTAAATCCAGGTGGGAAAGTTATTGCTGGGGGCAATATCTATATCATGGGCCAGTTAAAAGGAATAGCTCATGCTGGATATAATGGAAATGATGATGCGGTCATCGCTGCTTCTATTATGAAACCGACGCAAATTCGCATTAGCCATTTTATCGAGAGAGAGGTAAAGGATGCCTCTTCTGAAAATACGAGAGAAATGGAATGTGCATATGTGAATAATAGTGTAATTAAGATAGATAGATTACAAGTATTACCACATTTAAGACCAAATTTGGTGAAATTGGAAGGAGGATATTAAGATGGGAGAGGCAATTGTTATAACATCAGGTAAAGGTGGAGTTGGAAAGACGACCACTTCTGCAAACATTGGAACAGCACTTGCATTACAAGGAAAAAAAGTCTGTTTAGTAGATACAGATATTGGCTTACGAAATCTTGATGTCGTAATGGGATTAGAAAATCGAATCATTTATGATTTAGTAGATGTGGTAGAAGAAAGATGTAAAATTCATCAAGCACTTGTTAAAGATAAAAGATTTGATGATTTGTTATATTTATTACCTGCTGCACAAACGAGTGATAAAACAGCTGTTCGACCAAATCAAATGAGAGAGTTAGTTCTTCGCCTAAAGCAGGATTATGATTATGTCATCATTGATTGCCCTGCAGGAATTGAACAAGGATATCAAAATGCAGTGGCTGGTGCGGATAAAGCTATCGTGGTTACTACTCCTGAAGTATCCTCTGTACGAGATGCAGATAGGGTAATTGGATTACTAGAAAAAGAAGAACAAATGGAACCACCAATGCTTGTTATTAATAGAATTAGAAATCATATGGTGAAAAATGGGGACATGCTAGATATTGATGAAGTAACAAGCCATCTGTCCATTGATCTATTAGGTATTGTTGCAGATGACGATGCTGTCATCAGAGCTTCTAACAATGGGGAGCCAATCGCTTTAAATCCAAATAGTAAATCTGCCATTGCTTATCGCAATATTGCTAGAAGAATTTTAGGAGAAACGGTTCCCTTGCAACACTTGGAAGAAGAATCAAAAGGTGTCTTTGCAAAGATTAAGACATTCTTTGGTGCTAGATAGGAAAGCTACTAGGTTAGTCGATTTTTTGCTGGCATACGTACATAAAATAGGACGTATTAGAAGTAAGCAAAGATTACGGAGAATAAAGCTCTTATCTATTTTAATTGGATAATGAAGGAAGATTTAATCTTATAGCCCTTAGACTATATGCTCTGTTTTTAAATTAGCCCTGTAAAGCCGTAGATATTGGTTCGGAAGAATCATTCTACAGCTTTACAGGGCTTTCTGTACCCTTCCTATTTACTTTAAGATTAGGAGGATTAGTTCCTTATCTTTTCGTAATGCATACACCCTGATTAAAGGCATACTTTGTTTCATCGTTACATAAATATAGGATTAAAAGGACAAGTATGTAGGGGAGAGGAGTAAATGGGGTCAAGAAACGATGATGTTAGAAAAAAAATTGAAAAAAGAAGAAAAGAACGGGCGAGGATAGAAAAAAATATCGATAGTCGAGTGTTATGGTCAGATGAAGAGGAGGGCCAAGACTACCTTTTTACAAGTAAAGAGGAAAATTATCCAACAAAGATACATCCATTATTTCGGAAAGATTTATTCATGTTAAAAATCCTAGGAGCAGCCGTTCTTTTTCTTGCTGTTGCAATCATTGTAGATCATCCATCTGCAAAACTTGCGAAAGTAGAGAATTCGCTTAAACAGGTGATGTCGCAGGAATTTAACTTTATGGTTGTAACAGATTGGTATGAAGATAAATTTGGAAAACCATTAGCATTTCTACCAGAGCAAAAAGAACAGGTACAAGATACAGAGCAATTACAGCAATATGCATTATCTGCATCTGGTAAAGTATTAGAGGAATTTGAGAAAAATGGACAAAGAATCGCAATAGAAACAGGAACAGATACAACGGTGCAATCTTTTAATGAAGGACAAATAACCTTTATAGGAGAGAAAGAAGGGTTTGGGAAAACAGTTGTCATTAAGCATAGTGACCAAAGTGAATCATGGTATGGAAACTTAGAAGAAGTGGATGTAAAGTTATACGAAAATATTAACAAAGGAACAAAAGTAGGAAGTGCCTCAAGGTATGAAGGAGATGAAGCACTAGGTTTATTCTTTTTTGCAATAAAGAAAAATGATGATTTTATCGATCCTTTACAGGTGATCGAAATTGAATAGGTTCCTTGGTGTTTTTAAGTGCCTCCATATTCATCCACTATTATGGGTTGTCATTGCTATCGGTGTAATGACTGCCCATTTTTATGAATTATGCTTATTGTTTATGATCATCCTTATCCATGAATTAGGTCATGCATTTGCTGCTGCTTTTTTTTCATGGAGAATAAAGAGAATATCTTTATTGCCATTTGGAGGAGTGGCGGAAATGGATGAACATGGAAATCGACCATTGCTAGAGGAGGCAATTGTCATTATTTCTGGACCTATCCAGCATATTTGGCTAGTAGGGCTAGGCTTTCTTTTATGGCAAGGAGAGATTCTTACTGATTCCTTATATCAAACATTCACCCAATATAATATCATGATATTTTTCTTTAATTTACTTCCCATCTGGCCGCTTGATGGCGGTAAGCTAATGTTTCTTTTATTTTCCTTAAAAAATTCCTTTCCTAAGTCGCATAAATGGACGCTTTATTTTTCCATTTTCGGGGTTTTTATCTTTCTAATAACAGTCCTAATTAAGATGCCAACAAATATAAATGCTTGGATTATCATAAGTTTCTTACTTTTTTCTATTTTTTATGAATGGAAACAAAGAAGATTCTTATTTATGCGATTTTTACTCGAACGTTACTATGGAAAAACAAATGAATTTCGAAAATTACTGCCGTTAGAAGTTCAGGAAGAGGATCATCTGTTGGACGTTTTAGAACGATTTCACAGAGGGTGTAAGCATCCGATTATTGTAAAGGCAAAGAGTGGGGATAATACGATGCTGGATGAAAATGAGCTATTATACGTCTATTTTAAAGAAAAGAATGTGACTGCTAGGGTAAAGGATATAATCGCTGTTTTATAGGTATACATAAAAAAGAATGTTTACAGATGTTTCTGTTTTAATAAGTGTGTTTAGGTAAACGAAATTTGAGCGGAAAGGAAGTTAGCATCATTAAATAGATGTATGAGTTTACTAAAACATTTCATCTAAGCTAAAATAGTAAGATAACCATAAAAAGAGGATGTATGATGTTGAACCAAGTAATCGTCAATATGAGAACAAGAGAAAATAGATTTGCTTATCTGATAAATGGAAAGATAGAGAAAATTTATGTCCAGCAGCCTCAATATAAAACGACTGTTGGCAATATTTATTTAGGACAAGTGACAAAGGTGATTCCAGGGATGAATGCAGCATTTGTTGAAATTGGAGAAGGAAAAGGTGCGTATTTACCGAGAGAAAAAATGATTTCCTTTGTTCGAGATGAGGGAACTTTAGAAGAGAAAAAAAAGAAGAGTGTATCCTCTTATATTAAACAAGGGGAACGAGTACTAGTTCAAGTAATAAAAGATGCTGCAGGACCCAAAGGAGCAAAAATAACGGGCATTATTGAGATATCTGGTGATAATCTAGTATATATGCCTTATGGCCGATATGTTGCTGTATCTAAAAAAATAAACTCCAAAGCTGCTCAAGTAAATTTGAGAAGCTTTGGAGATACCATCAAGTCAGAGAAGGAAGGGCTAATTTTTCGTACTTCAGCAGCAAATTGTTCGGAAGCGGACCTAATAGAGGAACTGGAAATTTTACGTCGGCAATATTGCGACTTGGAAAAGAAAGCTATGCAGAAAAGAGTCATGCTTTTACAGGAGACTAATGAGTTTAACAAACAGCTACTCTATCTGTTTAAACAAATGAAAGAGGGAGAAGTGATAGTCGATAGGTTAGAAGAGAGGAAGCATTGGCAAGAATTATTTCCCCATTTAATATTTTCCTTCCATCAAGGAAACGAGGATATTTTCACACATTATCAGCTTGATACCGAAATAGAGAAAGCATTAAAAAGAGTTGTTTGGCTAAGCAATGGTGCATATTTGATTATTGATCAGGCGGAGGCAGCGACGATTATAGATGTAAATACAGGCAAATATGAAGGAAAGCATCAGCTAGAACAAACCGTTTTTCAGACAAATATGCTTGCTGCAAAAGAAGTAGCAAGACAAATTGCCCTAAGAGATATTTCTGGGATTATTTTAATTGATTTTATAGACATGAGAAAAACGGAAGAAAAGCAGATTATTGATAGTATGCTTAAGGAATTAAAAAGGGATAATAGGCAATCAAGAGTAGTAGGATTTACAGAGCTTGGGATATTACAATTAACGCGAAAAAAGACCATGAAATCTTTATCTGAAACGGTACAGAGCAAGTGTATGACTTGTGAAGGTACAGGCGTTGTAAAGAGTGCTGAAAGTATGGCATTTCAACTAGAAAGAGAGCTCTGGGAATATCGAAATAAAGATATAGCTCTTGTAGAGATACAAGCAACGGAAGAAGTGACTAAGATATTTAGTGGTGAAGGAAATGTTCATAAAAAGCGGCTAGAAGAAGCATTAGGTATTACAATTAAGATAGAAGCAGCTCCATTTCCAAAGCCAGACTACTTTATCCGAATGGTTAAATGAATACTCAACAGGGATTAATTAGAATATGATTGACAGTATCATGTAAACATGTTAGTATTTTAATGTTGTTTGTAGCACCCGTGCTCTACAACCGCGCATAGCAGGTAATGAAGCTTTTGCTTTAGCAAAACGCCTGTCATTGGCGAGTCTTAGTCTATTAAGGAGGTGCAGTTTAATGTACGCAATTATTGAAACAGGTGGAAAACAAATCAAAGTTGAAGAAGGTCAAGCTATCTACATCGAGAAATTAAACGGTGAAGCTGGTGACACGGTTACTTTTGATAAAGTTCTTTTCGTTGGCGGAGAAAATGTAAAAGTAGGAAGCCCAGTTGTTGAAGGAGCTACTGTTACAGCTAAAGTTGAAAAACAAGGCCGTCAAAAGAAAATCATCGTTTTCAAATACAAAGCGAAGAAAAATTATCATAAAAAGCAAGGTCATCGTCAACCTTACACTAAAGTTGTTATCGAAAAGATTAACGCTTAAGGTTGAATTTGTATGATTGAAGTAACGATTGACAAATCAAACGATGGTCTCATTCATTCGTTTACCATTAGCGGTCATGCCCTTTTTGCAAATAGTGGGAATGATATAGTATGTGCAGGAGTATCGGCTGTTTCATTTGGAAGCATTAATGCCGTTATTTCCCTTACTGGTATTACACCTATTATTAAGCAAGGAAAAGATGGAGGTTTTATCTCTTGTACAATTCCTGAGAATATTCCGGAAGAAACAAGAGAAAAAATTCAACTTCTTTTAGAAGGAATGGTTGTTTCATTAGAAACAATTGAAAGAGACTATGGAAAATACGTAACTATCACTTATAATTAAATAGGAGGTGGAACGAAATGTTAAGATTAGATCTTCAGTTTTTTGCATCTAAAAAAGGGGTAGGTTCTACTAAAAACGGACGTGACTCCATTTCTAAACGTTTAGGAGCTAAACGTGCAGATGGTCAATTAGTAACTGGTGGAAGCATTCTTTACCGTCAACGCGGTACAAAAATCTATCCAGGAGTAAACGTTGGTCGTGGTGGCGATGATACACTATTCGCAAAAGTTGACGGAATCGTTAAGTTTGAGCGTCTTGGTCGTGATCGCAAACAAGTTAGCGTATACCCAGTAGCACAAGAAGCATAAGTTAATGATTAGATAGGCTGGCTCGTATAGGGTCAGCCTATCTGTTTGTTAAGGGATTGATTTCTTGAACTAAAATGAATGTTGATACAAGAGATAAGTTGTGGAGGATTTCAACACTTAGACAAAAAGCAGGAGGGGCTTTTTGTCTAAGTGTTGAAAAATAGAGAGAGGAATCAATTGCTTTTTCGTATGCTAACAAAGGATAAAGTTTGGCTCTTATGTATAGTTTGTTGTTACCACAGCCTTAATACACTTCGTTTTCAACATTTCTTTATCAAATTAATTCAAAATAGCTCTCTTTATAATTACTGTTTAGAGTTTTTATATATCTAGGAGTTGTATGCTTCTTCCTATTCCCATCGATTAAAAACTTTAAAATCAGTCGAATGTTAATCGTCAAGGCTTAGCGAGTTATCGTTTTTGTTCATAGATGATTCATTTTTTGTTATACTTACTAAAAGCAGTCTTCTAAGACTTAATAACCTTTTTAGGAGTACAAGAATGAATAAAGACTGGAATACGATAGATTTTTTAAGACATGTTCGCCATGATTGGCTAAATAAAATTCAATTAATTAAAGGGAATTTGGATTTAAATAAACCAGAGCGAGTAAAAGAAATAATAAATGAGATTATTACAGAGACAAAACAAGAAGCTAAGTTATCTAATCTTAATATACCGCAATTTGCTACAAAGTTATTAATAGCAAACTGGGAAAATTATTATTTTAGGTTGGAATATGAAGTGTTGGCAGAAGAAAAATGTCAATTAACAGAAGACGAAACGCTTACTCCATGGATAACCTTGTTTTTTCAGACATTAAATCAGCATAGTAAACCTTTTGCAGACAATCACTTATTCATTTCCATTCATTCCATGGTGGAAGGGCTTCGGTTGTATGTTGATTTTAACGGCCAACTATTAAATGCAGAGTCAATAATTCCATTTCTTCAACAACCGTTTTCCAAACAATTGGCGGTGGAAAATATAGAAATTAGTGATAAAGAGCTGGTATTTGAAGTCTGGATGATTAGAGAGAAAACAGGTAAATAATAAGAAGAACTCGTTGACTAAAATCAATTAGATTCGGTCAAATTACTTAAAAGAAAAATTGTGAGTTATAGAAAAATAGTAGCTGTAAATGCCTGTAAGTTCGAAAATAGGATATCCTAAAGCTTTACAAGTAAAATAAATCATAAGATATTCTCATGTTCTATACTAAACATGCAAGCTGCATATGTTTTTCTTAATAGGAGGAAATGAATTTATGTTTGTGGATCAGGTTAAGATTTATGTGAAGGGCGGAGACGGCGGAAATGGAATGGTGGCCTTTCGCCGAGAAAAATTTGTCCCTAAAGGTGGACCTGCTGGTGGAGATGGCGGTAAAGGAGCAAATGTAGTATTTGAAGTGGAAGAAGGTTTACGGACATTAATGGATTTCCGCTATCAACGTCATTTTAAGGCACCGCGTGGCGAGCATGGAATGTCTAAAAATCAGCATGGGCGTAATTCTAAGGATATGATTGTAAAGGTTCCACCTGGTACAATCGTATCAGATGCAAATACGAAAGAAGTGATCGCTGATTTAACAGAACATGGGCAACAAGCAATTATTGCACGAGGCGGTCGTGGGGGAAGAGGGAACTCCCGCTTTGCAAGCCCATCTAACCCAGCTCCTGAATTATCGGAAAATGGCGAGCCAGGTCAAGAAAGAGATATTATACTGGAGTTAAAAGTATTAGCAGATGTTGGTTTAGTCGGTTTTCCTAGTGTAGGTAAATCTACATTACTTTCCGTGGTATCTGCAGCCAAACCGAAAATTGCAGATTATCATTTTACAACGATTGCGCCTAATTTAGGAATGGTGGAAACAGAAGATAACAGAAGCTTTGTAATGGCAGATTTGCCAGGACTGATTGAAGGAGCACACTCTGGTGTTGGATTAGGCCATCAATTCCTTCGTCATATTGAACGGACAAGAGTTATTGTCCATGTCATTGATATGGCTGCTACAGAAGGCAGGGATCCATATGAAGACTATGTTACAATTAATAACGAGCTTCAAGAATACAATATGCGTTTATTAGAAAGACCGCAAATTATTGTTGCCAATAAAATGGATATGCCAGATGCAGAAGAAAACTTACAAGCGTTTAGAGAGAAACTGCAAGATGACTATCCGATATTCCCTATTTCAGCGATAACAAGATCTGGTTTACGTGAACTCCTTTTTGCTATTGCTGATAAATTAGAGAATACATCAGAATTCCCATTAGAAGAAGTGGAAGAAGAAGCAGGGATTCACCGTGTTGTGTACAAGCATGAAGTCGATGAGAGACAATTCTATATTACAAGAGATCCAGATGGAAGCTTTGTCCTATCTGGTGAAGGAATTGAAAAACTCTTTAAGATGACAGATTTCTCCCGTGATGAGTCTGTTCGTAGATTCTCTCGCCAAATGCGCGGAATGGGTATTGATGAAGCATTGCGTCAACGTGGTGCAAAAGATGGCGATACAGTAAAAATAATGGAGTATGAATTTGAATTTATCGATTAATAAATCGAAATAAGCCTAAGAACATTAAAAGTGGTAATAGAAGATCTTCCCTTTCGTCGAATGGATTAGACGGGAGGGGAGTTTTTCTACAGAAAAGACGAATGAATATATTTAAAATAGCTTTTTTAATAATGGATAAAAATTGAAATTTATATTAATCATACATAATGAAGTTTCCGTTATGCCTTGAGGGGTGAGCAGATGAAACATAGTAAATTGGATCAGAAATTTTTTTTAGTAAGAGAAGATGTACTTTCTGAAGCGATGCGAAAAACCTTGGATGCGAAAGAACTATTGGAAAGAGGAAAAGCAGAATCAGTACATGAAGCTGTAAAGCAAGTCGATTTAAGCCGAAGTGCATTTTATAAATATCGAGATACAATTTTTCCTTTTCACACAATCGTGAAGGAGAAGTTAATAACATTATTCTTTTATATTGAAGATCGATCGGGAACTTTATCCAAGCTATTAAGTGTGGTTGCTTCTGGAGGATGTAATGTACTTACGATTCATCAAACGATTCCGCTTCAAGGAAGAGCAAATGTGACATTATCTCTAAATACAGCAGAAATGGAGATTTCTATTGATTTGTTGCTAGAGCGTTTGCGTATGCTTGAATTTGTCGAAAAGGTTGATGTATTAAGCTCCGGAGGCTAAATACTTCTAAAATGGTTAGAATAGCTTTAGCGTTCTTGTAGGAAGAAGGCTTATTTAAGTCTTTCTTCTTCTATAGTAGATAAATTCAGAATAAATAATTTTTTTGGAGGAGAAATAGGTGAAAGTAGGTTACTTAGGCCCAAAAGCAACATTTACAAATATGGCGGTAAATCAGCAATTTCCTGGTGTTGAATCAATCCCATTTCTTACGATTCCAAATTGCTTTGATGCTGTTATGGAAGACAAAGTGGATGTTGCTTTAGTACCGGTTGAGAATACATTAGAAGGTTCTGTCAATATCACCCTAGATTATTTAATTCATGAAGTATCTTTACCTATCTGCGGAGAAGTGACCGTTCCGATTAAACAACATTTAATGGTTCATCCCCTTCGTAAAGATAAATGGAGAGAAATTGATGTTGTTTATAGTCATTCCCATGCAATTGCTCAATGTCATAAATTTTTACATACAGAATTTAACGGGATTGTTTGTGAGTATATGACCTCAACAGCAGCAGCAGCTCAGTTTGTTAAGGAGAACTCAAATATAAATGGTGCAGCAATAGGAAATTCGCTAACAGCTGAAGAATATGGGCTTGAAATAGTGAGACATCATATTCATGATTCCAATAACAATCATACAAGGTTTTTAATTCTTTCAAAGAACCCTCTAAGCTATACGGCACCTTCAAGTAATTTGGCAGGTTATAAAACGAGTTTAATGGTCACTTTGCCATCTGATCGTTCTGGTGCCTTACATCAAGTATTATCCGCTTTTGCTTGGAGAAAATTGAACTTGGTGAAAATTGAATCGAGACCAACTAAAACCGGCTTAGGAAATTATTTCTTTCTTATTGATTTAGATAGAAAAATGGACGATGTTCTAATACCTGGAGCGATCGCAGAACTGGAAGCAATCGGTTGTGAAGTAAAGATACTTGGAAGTTATCCCTTTTATAATTTAGAGAAATAAAATTAATCTATTGAAAGCTTTGAGTATAAAAGGAGAAGGGCTAAAAAAAGAGGCTGGGACAAAACTAAATAGCCAATCTGTAAAGACGAACAATCTCTAATTTAGCTCTTAAATAAAGACTATTTTTTCATATTAGTTATTTATGGTTATAAATATATTCAAGTGTAAAAAACAATTCGTTCCATTGCGCTACGGACACTTCCTTTTCGCGGGGAGGAAGCCTGAGCCTCCTGTGGGATTAGCGAGACAGTCTGAGACCCTGCAGGCGGAAGCAGACCGCGGCTCGGCGCTCGCTCCATGGAAAGCAAGCTGTCGCCTCGGAAAACAAATGAAATACCCGAATTTAAAAGTCGGCCACCAACAATTATGATTATATTGCAGTTTTTCAGTGGTCTCAAGCGAAGTATATTCAGGCTGCGGAATAGCAACAAACTTCATGGAACATCCTTTTTAAACGAATAAAAAAACCCTAATGATTATACGAACCTTTCATTGGCATCTTCGTATAATCATTAGGGTTTATTTTAAGCTGGAATACTTATGTCTTAGCCTCTTTTTTCAACTTCTTTAAGTCTCTTCTTTGATTAAAAAATGTGCCTTGCGTAAAGCCTCTTCTGCCTCTATCAATGTGTCAATAGAAGGTGCAGTAATGGTATGTAAATGGATACCAGAAGTTAATTCTGATAGATAGGCTGCGTTTGTATGCTTTATCTTCTTCATAAATTGCTTAACTTCTTTTCGATTAGAAACGAGAATAGAAGCTGTTAAATCCCCATAGACTGGATGTTCAATTTTAACATCTTTAACCGTTACTCCATTATCAACAAGGATATTTAATTCTTCTTCTGTTTTCTCTGGAGGATGATTACAAGCAATAATTCTCTCATAAAGAGATGGTTTTGATTCCTGTAAATATAAATAGCCTTGACTAGTAGCCAATATCGGTTCGTTTTTCGCTTTTAGAAGGGTAATGTCTCCGACGATGATTTGTCGGCTAACATTCGTCAATTTGGAAAGCTCGCTACCGGTATAAGGGCGATTATTTTCTTTTAATAAGGAAAGAATGTAAGCTCTTCTTTCTTCTCCAAGCATTTTCTTTGATTCTGTCATCTAATCTCTCCTTTAATGATTCTTTCTTTTTAGTAAAAGGTTATACGTATACTCTTGCTATAGTTTAGAGTTTTATTAAGAATTGCATTGTTCAAAAAACAATAACAGACAAAATATATAAGATGCCATTAATTAGCTATATTCAGGCTGCAGAAAATAGCAAAAACGTTTGCGAAAAGTCTCTTTTTAATAAAGAAAGGATTAAAAATAATTTTTCTTTATATATTGGTGGATTTTGTTTATATATTCTTTCCTTTCTATTTTATCAAAAGTCTCTATAAATTGAATAAAATAAATTTGATTTTTGATAGGTTCTTGGTACCAAAAATATAGTTGAAAAGAAGGACAAAGGATCTCCTATCTTTATGTTGCTAAAACACATAATTTGAAAAAAAGCGCATAGATTTTTGAATAGAATGATAACCATTTTGCATTGTGAACATAGACTATATGGACATATGCATAGGAGGGAATCTATAGTGAAGATCCATATTGTTCAGAAAGGGGATACTCTTTGGAAAATCGCAAAAAAATACGGGGTGAATTTCGAAGAGTTAAAAGCATTAAATTCCCAATTGAGTAATACAGATATGATTATGCCCGGCATGAAAATTAAAGTTCCAACTTCAGGAGGAAATATAAAGAAAGAAGCTCCTATTATGGGAACAAAAAAAGAAATGCCGATAGCAATGGAGCCAATTGTAAAGGAAGCACCGAAAAAAGAAATGCCTATTAAAGAAATGCCCAAAAAGGAAATGCCGAAAAAAGAAGCGCCAAAGGAAAAACCATACACTCCTAAAATGCCTACGCCAATCATTCCAGAAATTGATGTAACTAATTATTATTCCATGAATATGACGAATGTGGACGTAGATGTTGATGTGGACATGAAAGAAAAGGTAGTTTTGCCACCAAAGCCTGCACCAGTAGTACCTAAAGAAAAGGCAGTAAAGCCAATAAAGGCAGTAAAACCCGAAAAACCAGTAGTTCAACAAGATGAGTGTCCGCCTATTGTGCCTTATCAGCCATATTGTTATGAAGTTTCTCCAATGATGCCAGGAAGCGGTTTTCCTCCAGGAGTATGCCCTCCAGCTGGAATACCAGTAGAACAACTAGGTTCACAAGCTACGCCACTACCAGGTGTAGATTTTACAGATAAGCATAAATGGGAAGAGTCTTCATCTTCTTATTCTGCTTATACACATGGCGAAGCGCCGGTACACGGCAGTAATGTGCCCCCTGACTATTATCAACAGCCATTAGTGCAGTACGGTCAAATGCCTGTGGAACATCAGCACCATAAAAAAGAATCTTCAGACATAGCCGGATTAGGACATCAACCCTTTGTCCCTACCCCAACGCATACAGCGCCAGTATTACCATCCTATAACCTTCCTTATAAGGAGGATTGTGGATGTGGTGCTCCATCATTCCCGCAACAATCAGCGTTTCCAGCAAGCGAAGGTTTTCAATTAGAGGGAATGGGGCAAGGTTATGCACCAGGAATGGGAATGGCGCCAATGCCGCAAGGATTCAGCCCAGAAATGGGACCGATGGCAGGAGGTGCACCAGGAATGGGAATGGCGCCGATGCCACAAGGATTTAGCCCAGAAATGGGACCGTTGGCAGGAGGATATGCACCAGGAATGGGAATGCCAGCAATGCCACAAGGATTTAGCCCAGAAATGGGACCGATGGCAGGAGGATATGCACCAGGAATGGGAATGCCAGCAATGCCACAAGGATTTAGCCCGGAAATGGGGCCGATGGCAGGAGGATATGCACCAGGAATGGGAATGCCAGCAATGCCACAAGGATTTAGCCCGGAAATGGGGCCGATGGCAGGAGGATATGCACCAGGAATGGGAATGCCAGCAATGCAACAAGGATTCGGTCCAGAAATGAGACCGATGGTAGGAGGATATGCACCAGGAATGGGAATGGCGCCAATGGCGCAAGGATTTAGCCCAGAAATGGGACCAATGATGCAATCTCCTTATCCTCAAGGTATGGGCGGGAATACACCAATGCCTTATCAGGTAGAAAATAATAGTCCAGTTGGAGATTCTCCATCTTATGAAGCAAGTATTGGGCAGCCAGTTGCACAAGAAATGGTCCCGCCAGTTTATGGACCTGGAGGCAATGCACCAGTATTTACCCCTCCGTATAATCCTACTATAGGGCAGCCGCCATATATGAATCCTTATGGCGTTAATCAAGGGACTCCATTTGGAATGCCAAGATACCAAGAGGACGAAAGCAGTGATTTATGATTTTTATCATAGAGGGGACGATACTTTTTATTATCGTCTCCTTTCTTTATTAGAAAAAAAAATTCCTGCTAAGATTTTAGAAATAAGCAGAATTAGGAATGAGGTATACTTAGTTAAAACCAATCAATTTTGGATGATTTTAAAAGGATATAATAGCTATCAAAAATTAAAAATTCAAGAGGCTTTTACAAGAGCGCTAAAACAGGAGGGCTTCACACATACGTACCAATTTTATGTGTTCGATGATGAACCGATCATTATAGATGAGATGGTGTTTGGTATGATTGAATACATTTCTCCTCATAAAGATTCCTTTACATATAGTAGTAAAGGCAATAGAAGGGAAGCCCTTCAATTATTAGAACACTATTATACAGTTACAGAACGTCTTGTAGAAATTTATAAATATATTTTGCCTTCCTTTCTTTTAATGAAAAAATTAGAACAACGGTTAGTGGAATTTCGAAGTAATAAGTCAATAATAGAGCATTATTTGAAAATGGAAATCGTGGAGGAAATTTTCGAATGGGCTAATATTTCCTTTCTTTATATACAAGAGCATAATGAATATCTTCATTCAAAATCAAATGTTATATTGCATGGGGATGTAGCCCACCATAATTTTATGCGTGACATTAATAATAAACTATATCTAATTGATTTTGATTTAATTAGTATTGGTCCAAGAGTGGGCGATTATTTGCAGTTTGCTAATCGGATTTTGCCGAATATAGGTTGGTCCCTCCAACAATTACAAAAGATGAGTGGATATTCTCAGTTATTCAAAGAGGAATGGTTTTTAATCGCTTTAATGTATCCAACAGATATTCTTAGAGAATGGAATAGAATAATCAGAAACAAACATCTTTCAAATGACTTTTTATTAAAACAAGTGCTTGACTTAACAACAGATCAGTATGAAAAAAGAAAGAAATTTTACCAAAAGCTAAGACAAATTGTAGATATATAATCGGGCAATTCTATAATGGCTAGACTTTACAGTATGATTCTCTCCGAAGAGCAGAAGATAAAAAAGAGCAACGTCTTGCTCTAGATTTAAATAAAGGGGAGAATATTACTGTGAATAAAAATAAGTTAGTTGCTCCAGTTCTTTTAACGGTAACTTTTGGCTTGGCTGGCTGTGGTGTGAACGATGACCAAACCGCAGATCAAAATCGTCTCAATAATGCTAGACCGATTGGATATTACTCCAATGAACAACATGATGTAAACAATAATAACAGTTTTACAACAGACAATGACGGACCAATTACAGAAATGATGGACCATACCTTTGGGGATGAAGATAATAAAAATGGTGTTGGTGTCCAAAATGTTAACAATAAAAATACTACGAGGGAGAATAGAAATAACGATAATCAAGATAATCGCGTTTCATATGATACAGAGTTAGCTGAAAAGGTATCAAATGCAGCTGCTAAAATGGATAATGTAAAAAATGCACATTCAATTGTTTATGGAGAAAACGTTTTGGTTGCACTTGAAGTAGACGATACGAAAATTGTTGATCAGACAAAAGCAAAAGTAAAAGATAAGTTAAATGATTCTTTAAATGGAAAAGATATTTCTGTAGTGACAGATAGAGGAATATTTACGAGCATTGAGGATATAAATCGTTCAATAAAAAATGGTCAACCGCAGCAAACGATTAACAATAATATAGAAAATATCTTTAATCGCTTAAATCCGACAAAAGAAAACAGATAATAAAAAACTAACTTCGAAAAGGTTCGCCCCATTCGAAGTTAGTTTTTTATCATATGTTCTTTATTGGAAACGAATTGATTGGTTTGATTTATCACAAATAATGGATTTAAAAGACATTTTTTAAGAAGTTAAAAGTGTATATTTATAAAACTGTTCTATATAATGAATTTATTTGTTGATATTACGAATGAAAAGAGTTATGCTTTATAATGAAATAATTATTCGTTATAAAGAACTTATTAATCGGTTTTTTCATAGAGGCAAAAAGTGCGGAGGGATTCAAAGTGAGAGTGTTAATTACAGGTGGACAAGAGAGTGAAATGGCAACTGCTCTAAAGGAACAACTTTCAAAGAATAATGTTTATTGTATAGTAGCTGGAAAGCAACAGAAACATAGTGAAATTTCAACTCTAGTACATAATGATGTATACACTTTCTTAAACGGGATGGAATTAGCCGACATACTGATGGAGAACCAGGTAGATTGCGTTATCCATCTATCTAACAAGGCCATAACATCCAACAGCATGAAGGATTCATTTGAACAGTCAGAAGAGAATATTGCTTGTACGATTGAAGTGCTCGAAGCATGTGTGCAAGCAAAAGTACATAAAATCATCTTCCCCTCCACGATTGCTGTTTATGGGGACATAGAAGGAGCTATAACGGAAGAAAAGCTTTTGCAACCTGTACTTTTTGGAGGGCTTTCTAAGAAGATTGAGGAGAAATATATACAAAACTACCACACTCTTTACGGTCTTTCTTTTACAATTTTACGCTTTCCCATAATTTATGGAGCAAGTTCCAAACATATGAATACAGAGAGTATGATAGAATCAACGATTAAAAAAGTGATTGAAAATCGTCCACCTATCGTATTTGATGATGGAGAACAGAAGAAGCACTTTCTTTACATAAGTGATGCCATTCAAGCAATTATCTCAAGTTTAAATAATGGAGAGAATCAAGTATATAATATTTGTCCTAAGGAAATATATTCTATGAAGGAAGTTGTCTCCATTATTCATTCTTCTATAAAAGAAGATGTACTTCATTCGTTAGAAGAAGGGGAGAAAAGTAGAATATCAACAACGAAGGCACAAATGGATCTGAAATGGCATTCTCTTGTACCATTTTCGGAGGGAATTCGTTTAACAATCAAAAATATAAAACATCAAGCTGAACAGATAAATAGAACATTAAAATAAGATTGCTATGAATTTGGAATGAAAAAATTATTTATGGTGAGAATAATAGAGAGTTAGGTTATTTCAAACCTAGACTTTAGATTGACAGTACCCTATTTCCTTGGAAATAACGAAGCTGTTTTGAGTAATGTGAAGAGGTGGTTATAATGAAAACCAGATTCCTTTTATTTTCAGCTGTTCTTCTTGTCAGTTTTATAACAATCATTTCATCAACTGGACAAGTTTATGGAAAGAGTGGAAGCACACATTCTTTGAATGAAAATCCTAAGAAATTGGAAGTGGTGTTGAAAAGGATTTATTTAGATGGAGAAGTGAGCGAAGAAGTGGTAGAAGAAACAGTATGGTCGATGGAAGATTTCTGGTCAAAGTACGATAAATGGCAGTTGGTAGATATGACAAGTAAAGAGCTTGTATTTAAACAAGAAATCGACGATATATCTCCACTATTAAAGGCTAATGGATATTTTGGCATTAATGACGAGGGGATTTTAACCATTTATAATGGAAAACCTGCTCAGGAAAACATTATTCAGTCTTTTTTCCAAATTGATCTAAAAAAACTGGAATCAAAGCAGCAGGAAGGCCTACAAAAAGGAATTCCCATTAAATCAAGGGATCGATATGTAAAAGTACTTGAAACCTTTAAAAACTTAACAACAATCGAAACGACGAATTAAGAAAATCACCCCCAGTGAACAGAAGAAGCACAGAAAATAGTGCCATTCTGATCACTGTTTTTTTGTTTTTAAAGAATATTATGAAAATCATCTATAATAGCAGTTCAATAAAATAGTATGATAAAATAAGCTTTAGGATTTATCCCCCACTTAATGGGAAGTGAGACCCCAACTAATGGAAGTGTTCTTTATAAGGGAGAGAATTTAATTTGTATGAATATATAAAAGGAAATGTAGAATTTATTGGACCTGAATATATCGTAATCGAAAATAATGAAATTGGTTATCAGATTAAAACACCTAATCCATTTTCATTTTCAGCCTTTTCGGGTAACAAGATTACAGTATTTACCTACCATTATGTTAGAGAAGATAATATTAGTTTATATGGTTTTCGTTCACAAGATGAAAAAGCCTTATTTACAAAGCTTCTAAATGTTTCTGGAATTGGACCTAAAGGAGCATTGGCTATTCTTGCATCTGGAGAACCAAGTCAGGTTATATCTGCAATAGAAGCAGAAGATGAAGCGTTTCTTGTGAAATTTCCAGGCGTTGGAAAGAAAACGGCAAGACAGATGATTCTGGACTTAAAAGGGAAATTAGCTGATTTTATGCAAGATTCCTCCCCAGATTTATTTACAGTAGATAAGCAATTAGCCAAAGTAGAAAGTGATTCAGCAATGGATGAGGCGATTCTAGCGTTAACAGCTCTTGGATATTCAGAAAAAGAGGTGAAGAAAATTTCTCCTCATTTAAAAAAGGAGCAGTTAACAACAGATGGATATATCAAGCTGGCATTAAAGCTTCTGTTAAAAAGATAAGATGTTAGCTTTTTTAAGATTCTTGTTTTTCCATAGGGGAAATCAATAGATTGAATAAAGAGTAGTAGTAAATACGTAGATTTACTTGAGGACTTATGGAAGGGAGTGAATGGTATGGATGATCGAATCATTTCAAGTGAAGCAGATACGCAGGATTTATCGTTTGAAAAAAGTCTGCGTCCTATTCAATTACATGAGTATATTGGTCAAGATAAAGTAAAAGACAATTTAAAGGTGTTTATTGAGGCTGCTAAATTTAGAGAAGAAGCACTGGACCATGTTTTATTATATGGACCACCAGGACTTGGGAAAACTACGCTTGCGACGATTATTGCTAATGAGATGGGTGTTAATATTAGAACAACTGCAGGTCCAGCGATTGAAAGGCCTGGTGATTTGGCAGCAATATTAACTGCGTTAGAGCCCGGGGATGTGCTGTTTATAGATGAGATTCATCGGTTGCCACGTGCAATAGAAGAAGTTTTATATCCAGCGATGGAAGATTATTGTTTAGATATTGTTATTGGGAAAGGACCTAGTGCTCGATCTGTTCGGCTTGATTTGCCCCCTTTCACCCTCGTTGGTGCAACAACAAGAGCTGGTTCTGTTTCTGCACCGTTAAGAGATCGGTTTGGAGTTTTATCTAGACTAGAATATTATGAAATAGAACAGCTCAAAGATATTGTTGTGAGAACAGCTGATGTTCTACAAATTGGGATGGAAGAACTTGCTGCATGGGAAATAGCAAGACGTTCGAGAGGGACTCCCCGAATAGCCAATCGCCTTTTACGAAGAGTACGTGATTTTGCCCAAGTAAAGGGAGATGGGATGATTACTAAAGATTTGGCGGACAATTCACTTGAACTTTTACAGGTTGACCGTTTAGGGTTAGATCATATTGACCATAAATTATTACTAGGAATGATTCATAAATTTAAGGGTGGACCAGTCGGATTAGAAACGATTGCAGCAACTATTGGAGAAGAAGCTCATACAATTGAAGATGTTTATGAACCATATTTGCTTCAGATTGGTTTCTTGCAACGAACTCCTAGAGGGAGAAGTGTTACACATCTTGTTTATGATCATTTAAATATTAAACCTGAATAAATTTTCTAATCTATAGGCTGTTTTCTAAAGGATTGTTGTTTTTTCAATAGGAAAAAAGAATTAGTTGGTAAAATGGAGCAGCCGGAATACACGAAGACTCCTGTGGGATTAGCGAGACAGTCTGAGACCCCGGAGGCGAAAGCTGAGAGGCTTAAGCTTAGCCCCACGGAAAGCGAGCGGTAAGCCTCGGAAAACAAAAGCCTACACTAAGTTAGAATGGTTTGGTAACTACCGATTCACCAGGTAATACACTTTTTCAGTGGCCTCAATCGAAGTGTATTCCGGCTGCGGGTAATCGCAACAAACTTTACGAAAACAGCCAATCTATAAAATAAAACAAATGATATAAAGGAAGAGAATGATGAATGAAATTTCCAAATATATAATGATCATCGGCATAATTGTATTTCTGATCGGGCTTATCATGCAATTTGTCCCTATTGGAAAGCTTCCTGGTGACATTCTAATAAAAAAAGAACATTCGACTTTTTATTTTCCGATTACAACTTGCATTGTAATTAGTATTGTTTTATCGCTCGTTTTTTATTTTATAGGAAAATTTCGTTAAGATTTTAATTGCATGAAAGAAAGAATAGGTGACAGACATGAAAGTAGATTTATTTGATTTTCATTTACCAGAAGAATTAATCGCACAAACTCCTTTAGAGGATCGCACAAGTAGTCGATTAATGGTTGTAAATAAAGATACTGGTGAATTAGAGCATCGCAAATTTAAGGATATTTATGAGTATATCAATCCTGGTGATTGTCTAGTATTAAATGATACAAGAGTATTGCCAGCAAGATTACATGGCGAGAAAGAAGATACTGGAGCACATATCGAGGTGCTTTTATTAAAGCAACAAGAGGAAGACAAATGGGAAACACTTGTCAAGCCTGCTAAAAGGGTAAAAGAAGGTACGATTATTACCTTTGGAGACGGTAAATTAAAAGCTGTGTGTGTAAAAGAATTAGAGCACGGAGGTCGGATTCTCGATTTTCAGTATGAAGGGATTTTTTATGAGATTCTAGATCAACTTGGTGAGATGCCGTTGCCGCCATATATTAAAGAAAAATTAGACGATCAAGATCGTTATCAAACAGTTTATGCAAAAGAAAGAGGCTCTGCGGCTGCTCCGACAGCTGGACTACATTTTACAACTGATTTATTGGATGCTTTGAAAGAAAAGGGAGTACATATTGCATTTATTACTCTTCATGTTGGTCTTGGTACCTTCCGTCCTGTTAATGTAGAAGAAGTAGATAAGCATGAAATGCACGCCGAATTTTATCAAATTAATGGAGAAACGGCATCATTATTAAATAAAGTACGTGCAGAAGGTGGGCGGATTATTTCCGTTGGGACAACGTCTACTCGAACACTTGAAACAATTGCATCCGCAAATAACGGAAAATTTGTAGAAAGCAGTGGATGGACAAGTATCTTTATTTATCCTGGCTATGAGTTTAAAGGAATTGATGGAATGATTACGAATTTTCATTTACCTAAATCAACTTTGATAATGTTAGTTAGTGCACTAGCTGGAAGAGAAAATGTACTTCATGCTTATGAAACGGCAGTAAAAGAAAGATATCGATTCTTTAGTTTTGGCGATGCTATGTTTATACGTTAGATAAAGGAAGATAGGTTCACGAATTACTTGAGTTTCGCAGTGATATTCATTAGAATATATAGTTGATTCTATAAGTTTGTTTAATAAATATCATTATGTAAAAAACGATAGGAAGTTGATGAATCGATGGAAGTTTCACTTTATATAAAGGAGAAAATAATTTGACAGCAATACGTTATGAATTCATAAAAACATGTAAGCAAACAGGTGCTAGATTGGGCATAGTACATACACCACACGGTTCTTTTGAGACACCTGCTTTTATGCCGGTTGGAACGTTAGCAACCGTGAAGACGATGGCTCCAGAAGATTTAAAATCAATGGGAGCAAATATCATTTTAAGTAATACCTACCATTTATGGCTAAGACCAGGACATGAAATCGTGAAAGAAGCTGGTGGTCTTCATAAATTCATGAATTGGGATAAGGCGATCTTAACGGATTCTGGTGGGTTTCAAGTCTTTAGTTTAAGTGATTTCCGCAAAATTGAAGAAGAAGGCGTGCACTTTAGAAATCATTTAAATGGGGACAAATTATTCCTTTCTCCTGAAAAAGCAATGGAAATACAAAATGCTTTAGGGTCAGATATTATGATGGCATTTGATGAATGTCCTCCTTATCCAGCGGAATATGAATATATGAAGAAATCGGTGGAACGAACTTCCCGATGGGCAGAGCGTTGCTTAAAGGCACATAATCGTCCAGAAGATCAAGGATTATTCGGCATTATTCAAGGTGGAGAATATGAGGAACTTCGCAAGCAAAGTGCAAGGGACCTTGTTTCATTAGACTTACCTGGGTATGCAGTAGGTGGATTATCGGTTGGTGAACCAAAAGACGTTATGAATCGTGTACTTGAGTTTACAACCCCTCTAATGCCAGATAATAAGCCACGATATTTAATGGGAGTAGGTTCACCAGATTCTTTAATTGAGGGTGCTATTCGTGGGATTGATATGTTTGACTGTGTATTGCCGACAAGAATCGCAAGAAATGGAACAGTGATGACAAGCGAAGGACGACTAGTCGTTAAAAACGCTAAATATGCAAGAGATTTTGGACCTTTAGATCCAGAATGCGATTGCTATACTTGTAAAAATTACAGTCGTGCGTATATTCGTCATCTTATTCGATGTGACGAAACATTCGGAATAAGGCTTACATCTTACCATAATCTATATTTTCTGTTAAACTTAATGGAGAATGTCCGAGATGCGATCAGAAATGACCGTTTAGGAGATTTCAAAGAAGAGTTTTTCGAACGTTATGGATTTAATAAACCGAACGCTAAAAACTTTTAATAGAAGAACTTGAAAGGAGGGGAAATATAAATGGCACAACTTGCAAGTTTATTACCGTTTATTTTAATGTTTGTATTATTCTATTTCTTGCTAATTCGTCCACAGCAAAAGCGTCAAAGATCTGTACGCGATATGCAGAGTAGCTTGAAAAAAGGGGATAAGATTGTCACGATTGGCGGCATGCATGCTACAATCGATGCAATTGATGAGGGGACAATTGTATTAAAATCAAAAGATGGTTCACGCTTAACTTTTGATCGCAATGCAATTCGTGAAGTTGTAGAATCTTCCGCAACAGTTGCAAGCCCAACTTTAGACAAAGTAGAAGAATAAGAGCAAAAAGTGCAGTCTTACCAATAAGATTGCACTTTTTATTTTTTTAGTTGCGGTAAATATACATTTTTAAGTGTGTTATTAATTATTTTTTGAAAGATTTACACCCAAAATTCCACCCATCATACAAATAAGCGTATAACATACATGATAAATTGTTTGCTCCATCGTAAATAGCTGATCAGATCCTAAAAAGGAAAATAAAAAAATGATGGTAGAATAGATTAGCCCTGTAAGACCGCCTAGAAACCAGCCTTTTTCTTTCCCTTTCCCACCTGAAATAAAACCACCTGCAAACAAAGTAATAAACGATACAGCAGTAATAATATATTGCAGAGATGATTCTTGAATAGATGTAAATCTTAATAATAAGGAAAAGAATAAACTACTCGTTATTAACATAATGAAAATGGCAATTAAACCGTATAAAACAGAACTGCCAACATGCTTACTCTCTTCGATTGTAAACCTCTCCTTTCCATCCCATCTTAAATCTTCTATAAAAGTATTCTAGTACAAGCATATTCAGTACAAGTAAAAATAGAATAAAAAAATAGTTGAAATCGTATTTTTCTGATTAAGATGTGCAAAATGAAAGAATCACCTTCAGATTATCCCTATTTAGATAGCAGTTTTTCAGTGTTTGGTGATGTGTCAACGTGTTCTTTCTCGTATTATTTTTTCTGTATGGTGCAGATTAAATAGGGAACATATTTGATCGGAGGAGATAATGTGGAACAATATTTGATCATTTTGTTTAGAACGATTTTGATATATGTGCTTATCGTTCTTATTTTTCGCTTAATGGGAAAAAGGGAAATAGGAGAATTAAGTATATTAGATTTAGTTGTTTTCATCATGATTGCTGAAATAGCTGTTGTCGCAATAGAAGATTATCAGGATCCTCTATTGCCAACTTTATTGCCAATGTTTATTCTTTTATCCATTCAAGTGTTACTAGCATTCTTATCCTTGAAAAGCAAAAAAATGCGCGATTTTATTGAAGGAGAACCAACCTTTATCATCAAAAATGGCGAAATTGATGAAACAGCAATGAAAAGTCAGCGATATAATTATGATGATTTATTAATTCAGCTGAGAGAAAAAAACATCCGCAATATTGCAGATGTAGAATTTGCGATATTGGAAACATCAGGAAAATTATCTGTATTTGAAAAAGAAAAAAATAAACTATCTATTACCATCCCACTCATTATGGATGGGATCATTCAAGAAAGTAATTTAACAAAAATAGGCAAAACAAATTTATGGCTTAGGCAGCAATTAAAAGAAAAAGGCTATACCAATATTAAAAACATATCATTTTGCAGCTACCAAGATGGGGAATTTTATATTGATTTAATGGATCATTAAAAAACATTCTGACAATCGTTTACATGATAGCAAAAGCAATCAGTGGAATGTTTTTCAACATCTGCTGATTGCTAGTAAAATAAATATTTAAGAGAAAAAGCGGCCAAACCATGGGATTTTTGCTAAATCTTTTTTGGTCATTAAACGGAAAAGGAAAAGCAATATTACATAAAAAATACATATGATGCTTGTAATACTAATTAATTGCAATAAGATAGAAGAAAATGAAATAGTCTTGACTAAAAAGGTTCCTAAATATGCCGTTAAGGAAATACTAAGTAGCATTTTCAGATAATCTTTGACAATTATAGAAAAGCTAATTGTCTTTAAGATTGTTGCAAAATGGAGCATTGTTACTAAAACAAACCCCACAATTAACGCAATGGCTACACCGTATATTCCGAATTCTGGCCTACTTGCAAGAAGCAAAATCAACCCTGTTTTTACACCGGCGCCAATAAAACTATTAATCATTGCTGCTCTGGCAAAATTCAAGGCTTGCAAAGCTGCTTGGAGAGGTCCTTGATAATAATTGAGAATAAAAAAAGGTGCCATTAATTGAATGAAAGAGGTTCCTCTTGTACTTCCATACATAATGGTCATTAAAGGCTCTGCTAATACATAGAGCACAATAATGGCTAGGCCACCCGTCATAAAGGTAAATTTAAGTGCTTGCTGTAATAAATGCTCAATTAGCTTTAATTGATTACTTGCTTTGGCTTCACTAATTGCAGGAACAAGAGAAGTTGATAAGGATTGAGTAAAGAAGGATGGCAGCATCAAGAGTGGAAGCGCAAATCCAGTTAATACCCCATACTGTTTTGTTGCATTTACAGCAGAGAGACCTGCTATAGATAAGCTGTGAGCAACAACAATTGGTTCAATAAACCAAGCGATGCTTCCAACCATTCTGCTCCCTGTAGTCGGTAATGCAATAGTCATTAGCTCTTGAAAAGTACTTTTCCCATTATGTACGTATTGAAAGAACCTTTTCCGTAAATGGAATGTTTTTCTCCATTTAAAGGATGCTAGTAAATAAAACAAGGAAGCTAGTTCACCAAGAACAGATGCTAACATTGCGCCAGCTGCAGCATATTCAACACCAAGTGGTAAAAACGCTTTTGTTAAGGTGGCAATCAATGCAATACGAATGACTTGTTCAATTACTTGCGAGGTTGCTGCAGGCTTCATGTTTTGTCTTCCTTGAAAATATCCTCTTAATACAGAGGAAACAGCAATAATTGGTATGATTGGCGTAATCGCAAGAAGCGGCAAAAGTGTCCGTTCATCTGTAAACAATGTTTGAGAAAGATAAGGAGCCAAAAGAAATAAAGCTGGTGTAAATAGGAGAGTTAAGCCTAGGGTTGTACTTAATGAAACAATTAATATGCTCTTTACTTTACGTAAATTACCCTCCGCTTCCGCTTCTGCCACATTTTTAGAGATGGCAACAGGTAGTCCAAGTTGAGTGATGGTAACAACTAAAATCATTGTTGGATATACCATCATATAAAGCCCAACCCCATCATCTCCAATAAACCGTGCAATCACAATTCGATTTATAAATCCTAATACTCTGGTAATAAATCCAGCTATAAGTAAAATCATTGTTCCTTTTAAAAACTTAGACATTTTATTCCCTGCCTTCTCAAATAGCGAATAATACTATACAATTATCTATATGCAACAATGTGGACAAAGCATGACAAGGTTTTTTAAAAGTAAACGTGTTGATTGCAAAGAAGCTATTTTATAAAGGGTTGTTTTCAAAATATTGTTGCTTTGGTAACAGAGATTGCTCATGATTATAGATTAAACATAAAATGACTGTAATGGAGTGGATTGGAATGTCGTCAACACATATATATGACCAGTATCGTTCACAAGTAAAGCCTGCATTAAATAGTAAAATAGAAGAGTTTCATTTACTTGGTTATGACACCATTAAGGAAGACGAGCTGTGGGTGTTTTTGACAAAGAAAAAATGGAAAAAGCCCTCTGAAGCTATTAGAATCGCAGAATTAGTGCAGGATATACTTAATGTTAAGGTAGCAAACTTCATGAACTATGCTACTATCGAGGCATTCAAAACAACAGATTTGCTTTCTGTCTTATCAGAAGAAGAGAAAAAAGAATTATTGAAATAAAGAAAGCTTCTGTCGAAGGAATAATCAAAAAAGCTTCCTCTTAACTTCTTTTGGAGCTATTTTTAAAGGATTTAGAAAGGAAAGAATAGGGATGAACAAAAAGGCGTTAAATTTATGTGACAGGTAGAATAATTTTACTAGTATATTTTTCTTATACAAATTGACAGTCATGATAAACTGTTCCATAATGAGTTTATTCTAAATAATTTGAAGTACTTGCTATTATTAAGTTACTTGAAAGAAGTGAGACATCTAGAAAATAGAATAACAGCCGATTGAAAGGTTCATATTAAAAAGATGACATCATTTAGTTTGGCCAACCAACGGTAAAGTATGGCCATAAGTGGGGAAGTTTCTGCTTTGTATTACATGAGGAGGATTAATACATAATGGTTAAACGCAGTAGAATTGTTGCTTTTTTATTAATCATTGTTTTGGCGGCAGGATTAATGGGAGGAACAACCAATAAGATTTTAGGTGAGATTAAGCTAGGATTAGACCTGCAAGGTGGCTTTGAAGTGCTATATAAAGTAGAGCCACTGGAAAAGGGAAAAGGGAAAATTGATGAATCGGCATTAAAAAGCACGGCCCAAGCTTTGGATAAAAGGATTAACGTTTTAGGAGTTAGTGAACCAGTTATCCAAATTGAAGGCAATGACCGAATAAGAGTACAGCTAGCAGGAATTACAGATCAAAATGAAGCTAGAGAAATGCTTTCAACAGAAGCAAATTTAACATTTAGAGATATTCAAGATAAGAAATTACTGGATGGCTCTGATCTAGTGCAAGGTGGAGCTGCCCAAGAATTTGATCAGTATGGCAAACCTAGTGTTTCTTTAAAGCTTAAAGATGCAAATAAGTTTAAAGAAGTAACTGAATCTGTTTTAGGTAGTCCATTGGTAATCTGGTTAGATTTTGAAGATGGAGATTCTTATAGTGAAGAGGCAGCAAAGGAAGAGCCTAAATATTTATCAGCACCAATGGTAAGTGAAGTCATTAATTCCGATACGGTTTCTATCACTGGTAATTTTACAGTGGATGAGGCTACTCGATTAGCGGAATTATTAAATGCAGGAGCTTTACCAGTAAAATTGACTGAGGAATATTCCACTAGTGTTGGCGCTCAGTTTGGAGATCAGGCATTAAAAGATACAGTAAAAGCAGGTATTATTGGTGTAGGAATCGTATTTTTATTTATGCTTTTATACTATCGTCTACCAGGATTAGTGGCTGTTATTACACTATCTATTTATGTCTATTTAAATCTGCTCGTCCTTGATTTAATGAATGGTGTACTAACACTTCCAGGTATTGCAGCACTTATTCTCGGGGTTGGTATGGCAGTAGATGCAAACATCATTACTTATGAAAGAATTAAGGATGAATTAAGAGTAGGAAAGTCACTAAGAGCTGCTGTTCAGGCTGGAAATAAAAATTCAACTTCAACCGTAGTTGATGCCAATTTAACAACTATGCTTGCAGCTATCATTCTATTTGTTTATGGGACAAGCTCTGTTAAAGGGTTTGCGACATTGTTAATTGTCAGTATTTTAATGAGCTTTGTTTCTGCAGTCTACGGTTCGCGTTTATTGCTTGGTTTACTTGTTAAGAGTAAGGTTTTTGATAAAAAGATTACCTGGTTTGGCGTAAAGAAAAAAGATGTCAAACATATAAGTGAAAATTATGATATTTTAACATTGCCAACAAAATTCGATCGTCTTGATTTTGTAAAATACAAAAATGTATTCTTTACTATTTCAAGTGTTTTAATTGTTGCAGGGCTTGTCATTATGTTTATATTCAAGCTTAATCTTGGAATTGATTTTGCAAGTGGATCACGTATAGAAGTCATGGCAGACAAAGCATTAACAACTGCTGAAATTGAGGATCAATTGGACACGCTGAATGTAAAAGCAGATGATATTATTATTTCAGGTGATAAACAAGAGGTAGCAGCTATTCGTATTAAAGGTGATTTAAGCCAAGATGAAATTAATACAATTAAAGCAGAGTTTAAAAATACTTATGGCCATGATCCAAATGTAAGCAGTGTTTCTCCAACAGTTGGGAAAGAACTTGCTAAAAATGCGATTTATGCGATTATTTTCTCATCCATTGGGATTATTATTTATGTAGCGATTCGCTTTGAAATATTTATGGGACTTGCAGCCGTGTTAGCGTTACTTCATGACGCGTTCTTTATTATCGTAATTTTTAGTCTCACACGATTGGAAGTAGACATAACCTTTATTGCAGCAGTGCTTACGATTGTTGGTTATTCGATAAATGATACGATTGTAACATTTGACCGTATTAGGGAAAACCTAACGAAGAAGAAGCGCATTAAAACACCACAAGAAATCAAAGATATTATTAATGTTAGTATTAGACAAACGCTAGCACGTTCGATTAATACTGTAGTAACAGTTGTCATTTGTGTAGTTGCTCTATTACTATTTGGTAGCAATGCAATAACAAACTTCTCACTAGCGTTATTAATTGGTTTAATTGGTGGTGCATATTCTTCTATCTTTATTGCATCACAGCTATGGTATGTGTGGAAGAAGAAGGAATTGAAGAGAAAAGGTGTCTTAGTTACGTATAAGGAAAAACGCCCAATTTCTGATGAGCCACAAGTGTAATAATTTTAATATGCCTGTCCCCTAAATTAATTGGAGGCAGGCTTTTTCGTTTAATTTAGTGAGAAATAGGAAATTAGGAAATAATAAGGATAGAAAGTATGAAAAAGGGGGGAAGAAAGTGAAAATTCAATGGAATATGTTGTTTGGAATTATCTTTGCATTAATCGTTGCAGTATTCGCAGTTATTAATGTAGATTCAGTATCTGTTAATTATTTATTTGGGGTAGGGCAATGGCCGCTTATTTTAGTTATTTTAATTTCTGTTCTTCTTGGCGGTCTAATTATTGGATCAGCTGGTATGATTCGTATTTATTCATTGCAAAGACGGGTTAAACAATTAGAGAAAGAAAAAAGAGAACGGGAAGAAAAAAACAATAGTAAAAATAAAAATTTTGATGCTCCCATAGATTCAAAATAAAAACTAGATGCCTTGCAGAGAAGATGCTTTGTTTATTACTATCATTTTTTTCTGTATAGGCATCTTTTTATAGGATAAACAAATATTACCCCCTATTCATAAATCTTTGCAAAAGGTGAATTTTTTGTAAAAATAGCGTAAGGCTTTTTCCATTGATCTTAGATTGAAACCACTTCTTTTAACTTGTATAATAGTTAGATTGAGGTGATTGAATGTTACGTTCTAAAAAAAGATGGATACAAGAAGAAATCCCAAATAAAGAAAAAGCATCTGTATTAGCAGAAGAATTAAAAATATCCCCAATTGTTGCCTCTCTATTATTAAAAAGAGGATATCATACAACACAAGAGGCAAAAGCATTTTTATATGATGATAATAATGAATTTCATGACCCGTTTTTGTTATTAGGAATGGACATAGCGGTGGAAAGAATACGAAAAGCAATCGCTAATAAGGAATCAATTTTAATCTTTGGTGATTATGACGCGGGTGCGACACGTTTCTAAGTGAAAAGCTTAGACACTAGGGAGTCGCTAATGTCCCTAGTAGAACTGATTTCTTGACAGGTGGAATGATAGGGTAACGCCTTGAAACGCCTACTCTGATACTCCGACATGCCTTCTCTAAGGTTAAATGGAAAGGTATGAAGCTCGGTGAAGTCGGCAGAGAGATACCGTAAAGCTATTGTATGTAGAGAGTTCCAGCCTACATACAGCATACGAAAGCTGTCCAGCGGTGGATGGTGTATCCTATATGCCGGGAGTCCATAAAGTATCTATGGTTAGAATGTGCTGCATAAGCACTGACGAATCTCCGAATGTACGGGTCTAGACGTAGATGTTGTAGAAATGCAACAGGTGGCAGTGCCATCGTATGTGTGGGTAAGTAAGAATCTGGCGTTATGAAAGCCCATAGCTTGTTACAGGCAAGTTCCAGCATACAGGACTATAGGAGAAACCTAAGGATATATGCAAGGATAAAGAAATCGGAACGTGGAAAGCGAAGAATGTGGAGGTATTAACCTACCTATGAAGCATTTCAGTATATAAAGGGTTTTACACCCACTAAAACTGATTTATCTTCGTGAGAGTGGAGCCATAGTACCTTTGAAGCCATGATAATAAGTGGTGGAGGGATAGGCTCTAGTCGGAGGTTTCAAAGACTTATAAATGCATAATAGACACAGATTCGAGTATGACTAAAAGAATCTTTCACCTGTAAAGGGGTTGATGTCTGTGGCAAATTCACAAATCGTAAAACATGTTAAAAAGTCCAAGTTAAGAAACGCAGAATATTACAGTATGCAGGATACATTTGATGAACTCTATCAAAGAAGCTTAAGCAATCATAACTTTTATCATCTTATGGAAATTATATCAACTGATGAGAACATCAAACTTGCATATCGGAATATCAAAAGAAATACAGGAAGCAAAACTGCAGGTGTTGATGGCAGAACCATTGAACACGTAGCCAAGCTAACCGAGAGACAATTTACAGACTTTGTGAAGAATAAATTGAGGGATTACAAACCAAAAGCGGTAAGAAGAGTTGAGATTCCGAAACCTAATGGTAAAACTAGACCCCTAGGGATACCTGCAATTTGGGATAGAATAGTACAACAATGTATACTTCAAGTTCTTGAGCCAATCGTAGAAGCCAAATTTTCAAGCAGAAGTCACGGGTTCAGACCAAACCGGTCAGTTGAAAATGTAATAGCACAAAGCTATAGGCTGATGCAAAATTCTAAAATGTCTTATGTAATTGATATAGACATTAAGGGGTTCTTCGATAATGTCTCACATGGAAAACTACTTAAACAAATGTGGGCATTAGGTATAAGGGACAAAAATTTACTATCAGTGATTTCTAAAATGCTAAAAGCTAAAATCAAGCTACCAAATGGACAAATCATTGAGAATGAAAAAGGTACACCACAAGGAGGAATTCTTTCTCCTTTGTTATCCAATATAGTTCTGAATGAATTAGATAAATGGATTGAAAGTCAGTGGGAAAGATTTCCGACTTCAAAGGATTATACGGTATATACGGGAAAGGGAACAAAAAGGCACCCACATAATGGATATAAGTATCAGATACTCAGAAAGAAATCGAAGCTAAAAGAATGTTACATCGTTAGATATGCAGATGATTTCAAGGTATTCTGTAGTAATCCACAGCACGCCCGTAAGCTATTCATCGCAATCCAAAAATGGCTTAAAGATAGACTTGGCTTAGAAACTAGCACTGAAAAATCCAAAATAGTAAATTTGAAAAAGGAGTATTCAGAATTTCTAGGAATCAAAATGAAGCTAATTCCAAAAGGTAACAGATGGATTGTTAAAAGTCATATGTGCGATAAAGCAGTGCAGAGAACAAAAGACAATCTTAAAACAATCATAGATGGAATTAGATATGATAAGGGCTCAAATGATCAACAACGAAAAGTAGCCTTATATAACTCAACCGTAATTGGACTTCATCAATACTTCCGTATTGCAACAATGATAGCTGAAGATATGGGAAACATAGCATACGAAATTAATGCTTGCATGAAAGACCATAGAATGCAAAGGCGAATCAAGAAAACTGGTACTATTACATCAGAGTTCATCAAGAGAGAATACGGAAGAAGTAAACAGATTCGATTTATATCAAGAGAACCACTACTGCCTATTGGATATATTAAGCACAAGAATCCAATGATGAAACGCAATGTAATTAATGCATATACCAAAGAAGGTCGAGCTGAAATTTATAAAAATCTGACACAGGTAAATGTGACAATACTAAGATACATTATGGAAAGACCGGTTATGAATCGAAGCGTAGAGTACAACGACAATCGCATAGCACTATACAGTGCTCAATTAGGGAAATGCAGAGTCACAGGCGAAGAATTAAGCCCAATCTCAATACATTGCCATCATATAACACCTAGACACAGAGGCGGTACCGATGGATATAAGAATCTATGCTTAGTGGATAAAGATATTCATATCCTAATCCACGCCACTAGTGATGAAGTAATCTCACAATATAAACACCTTATTAAAAACAAACAAAGTCTAAATAAATTAAATACTTTTAGGAAGAAGCTTGAACTTGAAGAACTAAAATTGGACTAGTTAAACCATAGTAAGATAAAATGTGAATTCTGTTAAATTATGTAGATTACCAAAGTTTTGAAACCTTTCGATGGAACGCCGTATGCGGTGAAAGCCGCACGTACGGTGTGAAGTGGGGGAAAAGGTGGAGTGAATACGAAACCTTACCTATCACTATATGGGGTAACCAGTACAACAGTCATGATGAAAACATTAGAGAGTCTTGGTGCTAATGTAGAATTTTATATTCCAAACCGATTTACAGAAGGCTATGGACCAAACGAAGGTGCTTTTCGTTATGCAAAAAGCATTGGAGTGCAATTAATTATCACGGTTGATACAGGTATTGCTGCTGTTCATGAAGCAGAAGTGGCAAAAGAATTAGAGATAGATCTAATCATTACAGATCACCATGAGCCAGGTCCGATTTTGCCAGAGGCTATTGCAATCATACATCCGAAAATAGAGGGTAGCAAGTATCCTTTTCGTGATTTAGCAGGGGTTGGTGTTTCCTTCAAGTTATCCCATGCACTACTTGGCCATGCTCCCCTTCCTTTATTGCCATTTGCTGCAATAGGAACAATTGCCGATCTTGTTTCTTTGACTGGTGAGAATCGTCTCCTTGCCAAAAAAGGGATAAAAGCCTTACAAGAAACAGATAATATTGGCTTAAATGCTTTATATCGTCAAATGAATGTGGAGAAAAATTCCATTAATGAAGAAACAATCGGGTTTATGCTAGCGCCACGAATAAATGCAATTGGTAGACTTGGTAGTGCAGATCCTGCTGTAGAGCTATTGCTAACAGAAGATCCCGACTTAGCCAAAGAACTTGCACTAGAAATGGAAGAAACAAATAAAGAGAGACAAGCAATTGTTAATCAAATAACAGAGGAAGCTATCGCTCAAGTTGAACAATATTATCCTTTAACAGAAAATAATGTTCTTATTGTTGGAAAAGATGGCTGGAATCCTGGTGTGGTCGGAATCGTTGCTTCCAGATTAGTGGAGAAATTTTACCGTCCAACGATTGTATTAAGCTTTGATTATGAAAAGGGAATTGCTAAAGGTTCTGCTAGGAGTATAGAAGGCTTTGATTTGTATCATAATTTATCCACATGCAGAGATATTCTTCCTCATTTTGGTGGACATCCTATGGCAGCAGGAATGTCATTAAAAATAGATGATGTAGAAGTGCTTAGAAGTAACTTAAATAAATTAGCCTTTGAACAACTAACGAAAGACAATCTCGTTCCACTAACAAAGGTGGATGGAAGCTTTTCTCTAAAAGAGATTTCCATCAAATCAATCGAAGATATGCAAATGCTTGCTCCGTTTGGAGTAGATAATCCCAAGCCGAAAATGACTTTTCATGACCTAGAAATAGAGAATATGAGGAAAATAGGCTCCAATCAAAACCATTTAAAGATTATCTTAAAGCAAGACGAATTTGATTTAGATGGAATAGGATTTGGAATTGGAGAGCTATGTGATCATATTTCACCAAGTGCGAAGGTATCTGTTCTTGGTGAGCTTTCAATAAATGAATGGAATAATCGTAAAAAACCACAAATCTTTATACAAGATATGGAGGTTTCTCATTGGCAGTTGTTTGACTATAGAAGTTTAAGGAAAATGGATCATTTATATGAAACAGTTCCTATGGATGCTCTCTGGATCTTTTTCCATCAAGATTCTGTTCCAAAAGGGATGGAACTGCGAGTCTCCTACCAGGTAATTGAAACGATAGAGGATGCTGCCTTACTTGTTTCGATGGATAAGTCTATCGTCCTTGCAGATTATCCTCCAAATTTGGATATGTTAAAAACATTGCTTGCTAACAATCAACCTGAAAGAATCTATGCCGTTTTTTATAAACAACAAAGTGATTTTTTTAGTACAATGCCAACTCGTGACCATTTCAAATGGTTCTATGCATTTTTGGCAAAACAGGGAATGTTTCACCTTGATAAATTTGGTGGCGAGCTTGCTAGAAGGAAAGGTTGGAGCAAAGAAACGGTAGATTTTATGTCAAAGGTGTTTTTTGAACTAAATTTTGTTACAATGAAGGATGGATTTATTTCATTGAATAAGAATGTACCGAAAAGAGATTTATCAGAGTCGATCTCATTTCAACAAAAGCAAGCGCAATTTGAGCTAGAAAATGAATTAATTTATTCATCTTATGAGCAACTAAAAAATTGGTTTGATCTTATTCTAATAAAATCCGTTAATAATGAGGAGGAAGTAAAAGAATGGATTTAAAACAATTTGTTACGATCGTTGAAGATTGGCCAAAAGAAGGGATCAGATTCAAGGATATTACAACATTAATGGATAATGGCGAAGCATATAGATATGCAACAGATCAAATTGTAGCGTATGCGAAAGAAAAAGAAATTGATATAGTTGTAGGACCAGAAGCTAGAGGGTTTATCATTGGCTGTCCAGTTGCATATTCCCTTGGAGTGGGTTTTGCTCCAGTGCGAAAAGAAGGAAAATTGCCAAGAGAAACAATTAAAGTAGAATATGGATTAGAGTACGGTAAAGACGTATTAACAATCCATAAGGATGCTATTAAACCAGGTCAGCGTGTCCTAATTACAGACGATTTATTAGCAACGGGTGGAACAATTGAAGCAACAATTAAATTAGTAGAAGAGCTAGGTGGCATTGTAGCTGGTATTGCATTTTTAATTGAATTATCTTATCTTGAAGGACGTAAAAATTTAGATGGATACGATGTTTTAACATTAATGGAATATTAATCCATAGAAGGATTGTTTTAGCTTAAATATTTTGAGGGAGCGCTAATTAAGAGCGCTCTTTTTCATAAACTAAGGCAGTTTCCTAAGTTTTTTCTTGTAGATATTTTTAAGCATAAGGGACCAGCCGACTATATGTAGACATATTATTGGGAGTAAGATAAGGGTTTGGCTTCCCAGAAGCTAAGTTAGGCTTGAGCTAGACCAAAGCAATCAAACATGAATTTTAGACGGTGCACTTATTGCAACAAATATATTATAAAAAGAAATTAATTTAAAACGGAAAAAAGGAAGAAAATTCACTAGTTTTTTATAGAAATCGCCTTCATTCGACATTTTTCTATGTTTCTGTATAAAATTTACTTCCAATCCCTTTACAATCTTCCTTTTTTTTTCGATAATAGTAATAATCATTCTAAAATAAATTTTATTCTTTTTAATGTGCTTAGCTTAAAAATAGTGAAATAGAAAGAATGTTTAAATATAATAATATAATTGTGATATGAAAGGTGATTACATGGCGAATGATCAAGTATTAACCGCCGAACAAGTCATCGATAAGACTAGAGGATATTTAAACGAGGAGCACGTTGCTTTTATTGAAAAGGCTTATGAATATGCAAGAGATGCTCATCGTGAACAATATAGAAAATCTGGGGAACCATATATCATTCATCCAATTCAAGTAGCAGGCATTTTGGCTGATTTAGAAATGGATCCAGCAACAGTTGCAGCAGGTTTTCTCCATGACGTTGTTGAAGATACTGAAATTACTTTAGAAGATATAACTAAAGCATTTAACAGTGAAGTGGCCATGCTCGTTGACGGTGTAACGAAACTCGGGAAAATTAAATATAAATCTCATGAAGAACAGCAAGCAGAAAATCATCGTAAAATGTTCGTAGCTATGGCGCAAGATATTCGTGTCATCTTAATTAAACTTGCAGATAGACTTCATAATATGAGAACACTGAAGCATTTACCGGCTGAAAAACAGCGCCGAATCTCAAATGAAACATTGGAAATTTTTGCCCCACTTGCACATCGTCTAGGAATTTCTACTATTAAATGGGAACTAGAGGATACAGCATTACGTTATATGAATCCACAGCAATATTATCGTATTGTAAACTTGATGAAGAAAAAAAGAGCGGAAAGAGAACAATACTTAGATGAGGTAATCACTGAAATTCGTGAAGGAACGAAGGAAGTAAATATTCTGGCTGATATTTCAGGTAGACCAAAGCATATATATAGCATTTATCGCAAAATGGTTATTCAGAATAAACAATTTAATGAAATTTATGATTTATTAGCAGTTCGAATTGTTGTCAACAGTATTAAAGACTGCTATGCGATTTTAGGCATTATTCATACAAGATGGAAGCCAATGCCAGGTCGTTTTAAAGACTATATTGCAATGCCTAAGGCTAATATGTACCAGTCCTTACACACAACTGTAATCGGCCCAAAAGGTGACCCATTAGAAGTACAAATTCGTACACAAGATATGCATCGAATTGCAGAATATGGGATTGCTGCACATTGGGCATATAAAGAAGGAAAGTCGGTAAATGAAGGATCTTCTCTTGAAGAAAAATTAACTTGGTTTAGAGAAATACTAGAATTCCAAGATGATATCGTCAATGCAGAAGAGTTTATGGAAAGTCTGAAAATTGATTTATTTTCTGATATGGTATTTGTCTTTACACCAAAAGGAGATGTATTTGAGTTACCTTCTGGTTCTGTACCTATTGACTTTGCATACCGAATCCATTCAGAGATAGGGAATAAAACCATTGGTGCTAAAGTGAACGGAAAGATGGTAACCCTCGATTATAAGTTGAAAACAGGCGATATAATTGAAATTCATACAAGTAAACATTCTTATGGACCAAGTCAGGATTGGTTAAAAATAGCCCAGACTTCCCAAGCAAAGAATAAAATTAGACAATTTTTCAAAAAACAACGGCGCGAAGAGAATATTGAAAAAGGCAAGGAACAAGTTGAAAAAGAAATCCGTAATATGGGGTTTGATATTAAGGAAATTCTTACACCAGAAAATGTAAAGATTGT
This sequence comes from Niallia sp. Marseille-Q9988, assembly GCF_976954375.1. Lineage (NCBI taxonomy): Bacteria > Bacillati > Bacillota > Bacilli > Caryophanales > Bacillaceae > Niallia > Niallia sp. Marseille-Q9988. The sequence continues at coordinate 115,680 of NZ_CDRJSZ010000006.1, forward strand.
TATTGAGAAATTTAATTTTATGACGGAAGATGATATGTATGCAGCTGTTGGCTATAATGGAATAACTGCACTCCAAGTAGCAAATAGATTAACAGAAAAATGGCGTAAAAAGAGAGATGCAGAACAAATATCTACCATTACAAATGCTGTTGCGGAATTGAAGTCATTCCCTAATAATAAAAAAAGCGCTTCAGGTGTTCGAGTTACTGGAATTGATAATTTATTAATCCGTCTATCTCGCTGCTGTAACCCAGTTCCTGGTGATGAAATAGTTGGATTCATTACAAAAGGACGAGGAGTTTCAGTCCATCGAGCGGATTGTACGAATATTGATACAGAGGATGCAAAAGCTCGATTAATCCCAGTTGAATGGGAAACGAATTTAAATAATCGAAAAGAATATAATGTCGAAATTGAAATAAGCGGCTATGATCGAAGAGGTTTATTAAACGAAGTTCTACAGGCAGTAAATGAATCAAAAACTAATATATCGGCAGTATCTGGCAAATCTGACCGTAACAAAGTCGCTACGATTAATATGAGCATAATGATTTTAAATGTTAATCATCTTCATAAAGTAGTGGATCGTATCAAACAAATTCCAGATGTCTATTCTGTTCGAAGAATAATGAACTAAGGAGTAATGATATGCGTGTCGTATTGCAAAGGTCAAAAGAAGCAATGGTAGAAGTAGATGGAAAAGTAGTTGGATCTATAGAGAAAGGCTTTGTTCTTCTAGTTGGCATAACACATAGCGATGTGCTAGAGGATGCGAAATATCTTGCAGATAAAATTGCCCATCTTCGCGTATTTGAGGATGAAAACGAGAAGATGAATGAAAGTATTTTGGATAGACAAGGCTCGATTCTTTCGATTTCTCAGTTTACCCTTTATGGAGATACTCGTAAAGGGAGAAGGCCCAATTTTATGAATGCAGCAAAACCAGATCAGGCAAAAGAGCTATATGACCAATTTAATATGCTTTTACGTAATCACGGCCTAACCGTCGAAACAGGCATATTTGGTGCCATGATGGATGTACATCTAGTCAATGACGGACCTGTAACACTGATATTGGATAGTAAATAATCCTACTACTAAAAAAGAAAATAAAAAAGAACTTTCAAAGAATTTGATCCTTTGAAAGTTCTTTTTTGCTTATGTTAAGTTTTTTCCTTTTCATAACTTAATAACTAAAATAATTCTCCAAACCATGATAAATAGCCGTAGAAATGGTTTCTTGATATTTGCTAGAAAGCATAGTTTGTTCCTCAGCAGGATTACTTAAATAGCCTAATTCTAATAGAGATGCTGCTTGTCTATTTTGCTTTAGAACAACATACTCATTTTTTCTAACTCCTCTGTCCTTTCGATTTGTTGCATCAATAATACTTTTATGTAAGCTAGTAGCAAGTTTTTTCTGATTAGATGTATAGTAATAGCTAGTGACACCATTAACAGAGCTATCATTAATACTATCATAATGAAGGCTGATAAAAGCATCGGCATGATAGAAATGACTAATATCGACCCTGCTTTGCAGTGATATAAATATATCATCTTTTCTGGTAAGGATTACGTTTGCGCCAGAAGCTTCTAGTTTATTGGCAAGCAATTTAGCTGTACGAAGATTTAAATCCTTTTCTAATGTACCTATTACCCCAATTGTGCCGCTATCTTTTCCTCCATGACCAGGGTCTAAAACAATGGTCTTTCCTTTTAAATCAGTAGAATTTCCTTCATTAGCATCTTCGCTTTCTGTTGCGATGTCTTCTACAATCCATTCTGCAATATATCCGAATTCACCGTTTGAAAGCTTAATTTTATACCAATCATCCAGTACTTCTACGGTTTGAAAGGTTGCACCGCTATCTGCAATAAGTAAAACCTTTGAATTTACGGTTGCATCACTTCTAATATTTGTTCTGTCATAAAGAAGCTTAATCGTTTTATCTGTTTTTTGTCCTTTTCTGCTTTCGATATCACCACTTTCTAACAGGTCTTTATGTACCCAGCCAATATTACCAGAGTATTGAATTTTTGCCCATTCCGTTTCTTCTTCTATAATGGTAATTACAGTGTCTATACTGATTTTGCCAATGATATCAGCGTTTGTAGATGGATTACTGCGAAGATTAACTTGATCCTCTATAACAGTCGCTGATTGCAGATTAGAATCTTCCGTCTCCTCAATTGTACTTGATTGGCTTTCGGACTTTCCAAATTGAAGATAATCATTATGTACCCAGCCAGATCCTAAACTTGTTTTGATTTGATACCAATCTCCACTAGTGGAAAGAACAGTAACCTCAATCCCTTTTCCTAAAGTTGTAATGACTTGGTAATTCGTACCAGGTCCTTTTCGTAAGCGGAGACCATTTTCTGTGATGGTCGCTTTCGTTGAAATAGAAGTGGACTGTTCCGTTTCTATTGTTCCATTATCAGTGTTCTGACCATTTTTTGTTACTAAATAAGCAGCAACCCATCCAGTAGAACTAGAAGTATATTGAATTTCTATCCAATCCTTTTCTTCTTTTAATAAGGGATACGCTTTTCCTATCTCCATTTTTCCAATTACGGTTTGATCAAGCCCGGGATTTTCTCTAACATTTACCACCGTATTCGCTTGAACGGTTAATTGATTTTCTGCTGATACAAGTTGATGTGTAGGAATGAAGAAGATGCTGACTAAAAGGAATAGCATCCATTTCATATTCTTCAAACAAGCTGCACTCCTTCCATAAATCGTCTAATGATGACTAGAATAAATTTGCACTTAAATAGGATTCTTCATTTAGAATATAGATTCCTTTAAGATATTCTTCTTTTTTCTAATCAAATTTAGACAAGAAACTTATTTTTGATGATATTTTTTAGCTACTCATGGTAATACTATAAAAAAATAACAGAAAAAAGGGTGAAATGCATGAGATTTGGCGAAAAAAGTTTATCAGTTAGTGAAATTGATTCCAAATTACTAGGTGTAGATTTTCACGATTTCATAAAAAGAGAAGGAAATTCTTCTAATGCAGTTGAACTTGCATCTGAATTTGGTCTTTCATTAGGTGAAGTAAAAAAACTAAAGAAACAATTAGGGAAATTATAAACTGTAGGAAAATCATGTTTGTACCCTATTGACAATATAATCGTTCCTATTTATTATTAATGAGATAATAATAAATAATCTAGTAAAGCCATTGATCGAGAAAAGTATCTATGAAACACATGAACAGAGAGGAAATGTCCATTAGGCTGCAAGCATTTCTACATGATGCCATAGAGAAAGAACACTCTGGGAGGCTTTCTTCTGAAAATATTTTGCTTCATAAAGTAGGTAGAAACGTGAGCAGGCGTTAACTGCAAAGTGGAAGATTTAAGAAAATCTTCAATTAGGGTGGTACCACGGGAAAAATCTCGTCCCTTGTATTCAGATGGATGCAAGGGACGAGATTTTTTTATTTGAAATTATACGAATACAGCGCAGACATAGGCGCTTTTTAATAGCAGGGAGGATACATAAAATGCATATTAATATTCCAAGAGGAACCCAAGATATTTTGCCAGGTACTGTAGAAAAGTGGCAATATGTTGAAGAAAAAATTAAACAGCTTTGTGATCGATATCAATACAGTGAAATCCGTACTCCTATATTTGAACATACAGAGTTATTTTTACGAAGCGTTGGGGACACAACAGATATTGTTACAAAGGAAATGTATACGTTTGAGGATCGAGGAAAAAGAAGCCTAACATTAAGACCTGAAGGAACAGCAGCGGTTGTTCGTTCATTTGTTGAGAATAAAATGCATGGATATGCTTCCCAGCCAATTAAGCTTTTTTATTTAGGACAAATGTTCCGTTATGAAAGACCACAAGCTGGACGCTTTCGTCAATTTGTTCAATTTGGTGTGGAGGCAATTGGAAGTAAAGATCCTGCAATTGACGCAGAAGTTATAGCACTTGCTTTTTCCGTTTATCAAACAATGGGGTTATCGAAGCTAAAAGTTGTTGTTAACAGCTTAGGTGATAAAGAAAGCAGACAAGCTCATCGTGAAGCATTAATGGCCCACTTTAAACCGAGCATTGAGGAATTCTGTCATGATTGTCAAACAAGATTAGAAAAAAACCCAATGAGAATCTTAGATTGCAAAAAAGATCATACCCATCCGTTAATGCAATCTGCTCCTTCGATATTAGATTATTTAAATGAAGAATCAAAGGCATATTTTGAAAAAGTGCAAAAATATTTAGCAGCTTTAAATATTCCTTTTGTAGTAGATTCAAACCTTGTAAGAGGTCTAGACTATTACAACCATACTGCTTTTGAAATAATGAGTGAAGCAGAAGGATTCGGGGCGATTACTACGTTATGTGGTGGCGGCAGATACAATGGCTTAACACAAGAGCTAGGCGGTCCAGAAGCTCCTGGTATTGGCTTTGCAATGAGCTTAGAAAGACTACTTGCAGCTCTTGAAGCTGAAAAAATTAAATTACCTATTGAAAAGAAAGTGGATTGCTATTTAGTTTCATTAGGTGAAGAAGCAATGGATTATACGGTAGGATTAGTAAATGAGCTTAGACAAGCTGGCTTCTCTGCTGAAAGAGATTATCTTGACAGGAAAGTAAAAGCTCAATTTAAAGCTGCTGATCGTCTCCATGCTAAATATGTAGCTGTTTTAGGAGAAAATGAACTACAAAACAACAAAATTAACCTAAAGCAGTTAGAAACAGGAAAACAAAAGGAAATAGATTTAACGGAGCTTGTAAATGCATTAAAGGATTTTGAAGCATTTTAAGCATATCTTAGGGCTGTTTTGAATGGAAAACAGTTAAAAATAAAACATATGAATGACTCAGTAGGAATATAAAAAAGGGAATATACAAATGTTGACAATAGGGAGGATGCTTCATGTTTGGAAGAACATATTTTTGTGGAGAAGTAACAGAAAAATCGATTGGTGAAAGTATTGTTTTAAAGGGTTGGGTACAAAAAAGACGAGACCTTGGCGGACTAATATTTATTGATTTACGTGATCGTACTGGTATTGTACAGGTAGTGTTTAATCCAGAAATTAATAAAGCTGCAATCGAAATCGCTGATAAGGTAAGAAATGAATTTGTTCTTGATATAAAAGGTAAAGTAGTTGCACGTCAAGAAGGTACAGTTAATGAAAACATTCAAACAGGAAAAATCGAAATAATTGCAGATGAAATTAAAATCATAAATGAAGCGAAAACTCCTCCTTTTGTTATTTCTGATCAAACAGATGTTGCAGAAGATGTACGCTTAAAATATCGTTATTTAGATGTTAGAAGACCTGTTATGTTTGAAACATTAAAAATGCGTCATCAAGTAACAAAAGTGATGAGAGACTATCTTGATAGTGAAGGATTCCTAGATATCGAAACACCAATTTTAACGAAAAGCACGCCTGAAGGGGCAAGGGATTATTTGGTACCAAGCCGTGTGCATCCAGGTGAATTTTACGCACTACCTCAGTCACCGCAAATTTTCAAGCAATTATTAATGGTTGGTGGCGTAGAGAGATACTATCAAATCGCTCGTTGTTTCCGCGATGAAGACCTTCGTGCAGATCGACAACCGGAATTTACACAGCTTGATATCGAAACAAGCTTTATGAGTCAAGAGGACATCACGAGCATGATGGAAAAAATGATGGCAAAAATCATGAAAGAAGTAAAAGGAATAGACGTTCCTTTACCAATGCCAAGAATGCCATATGATGAAGCAATGAGTAGATATGGATCAGACAAACCAGATACTCGTTTCGAAATGGAATTAGTAGATCTTTCTGAAATTGTAAAAGACTCAAGCTTTAAGGTTTTTGCTTCAGCAGTTGAAACAGGTGGCCAAGTAAAGGCAATTAATGTAAAAAATGCTGGCAGTAAGTATTCTCGTAAAGATATTGATGCATTAACAGAGTTTGTAAAAGTATATGGAGCAAAAGGTCTTGCTTGGTTAAAAGTAGAAGAAGATGGCTTAAAAGGACCTATCTCTAAGTTTATTTCCGAAACAGAGCAAAAAGGATTAGAGCAAGCTTTATCAATAGAAGCTGGTGACCTATTATTATTCGTTGCTGATAAAAAGAACGTTGTTGCCGATGCATTAGGAGCGTTACGTTTAAAATTAGCGAAAGAGCTAGATTTAATTGATCAGAGCAAGTTTAACTTCCTTTGGGTTACAGATTGGCCATTATTTGAATATGACGAAGAAGAAGGCCGTTTTTATGCAGCACATCATCCATTTACAATGCCCCAAAGAACTGATTTAGAATTGCTGGAGACGAATCCTAAAGCGGTGAAAGCACAAGCATATGATATTGTGCTGAATGGCTATGAGCTTGGGGGAGGCTCCTTGCGTATATTTGAAAAAGACATTCAAGAGAAAATGTTTAGCTTATTAGGATTTACGAAGGAAGAGGCGTATACACAATTCGGTTTCTTGTTAGAAGCTTTTGAATATGGCACACCACCACATGGCGGAATTGCAATCGGATTAGATCGCTTAATTATGTTGTTATCTGGTCGCACCAATCTTCGTGATACAATTGCATTCCCTAAAACAGCGAGTGCGAGCTGTCTTATGACAAATGCTCCAAGTGAAGTAAGTGAAAATCAATTAACTGATTTACATTTACAGTTAAAACTAGATAAATAATCGGAAGAAAGATACTGAGACAAAAGTATTCCAAATATAAACCCAAACAATTATGCGAAGATAATACTTCATATAATTGTTTGGGATTTTTTATGAATGTTGAAAAAGACGGTTGTGGTAATTAACCGCAGACTGAATGATATATTTTGTTCCATTCCTGTTTTAAGAAAACGCTCATTATTAACAGCTATCATAAAAGGAGAGTAATAAAATTTAATTCTTATCGGGAAACAAGGAAAGGGTAGTGGTAGCTGATAAAAATTTATGATATATTTCCACTAGTGTTGCATTAATTTAAATTCACTATTAAAAATACTCAAAATGTTCAATATTATTATTTTGTGCAAAGAAAAAGTCCTTTATAATGGATTAGTCAGGTGGTAACCCGTCCAAATCCACTAAAAAAGGACCAACACATGGACAAGATTACACGAAAAACTTCATTTGGACAATGGTTTTCACCTATAAATCTTCAATTATTTGAAGAAAACGTGAAAACGATGAAATTAGATTACTATACGAAAAAATTAACGACAGAGTCATTTCTAAAATTACTACTTTTTGCGCAGCTACAAGAAATTGAAAGTCTGCATGCGCTGGGTGATTGTCTTTTCGATAACCAGCTTCAAAAAGGGATAGACCTTGATTCTATTAGTATTTCTCAGTTGTCACGGCGGTTAAACGGCATAAACCCTGACCTATTTCAAAGGCTTTTCCTTGATTTAGTGTCACAAATTCATGCCAAAACGCATTACACGAAACTCGTGATGCCGTTAAAAATCATTGATTCAAGCACATTGCCACTTAATTTGACCAATCATAAATGGGCTAAATTCCGCAAAACAAAAGCAGGTGTAAAGTTACATTTGCGCCTTGTGTTTATGGAAAAGGGTATATCCTATCCTGAAAAGGTCGTTATGACAACGGCAAAAGAACATGACCGTGGTCAGCTTGAAATCATGGTGGATGACAAGGAATGCATGTATGTGTTTGACCGTGGTTATCTAGACTACGAGCGCTTTGATCGCATGACTGATGATGGCTACTTCTTTCTTTCACGGCTACGCAAAAATGCAGTCATACGGAACGTTTACGATTTTAAGCTACCCAAGGATACAGCTGTTTTATCAGACCAAATGGTGTTGATAGGTACGACTCAAAACCGTGCTGAAAATTACTTTCGGCTTCTAAAAGTAATTGACTCAAAAGGAAATGAACTTCATTTAATTACAAATCGTTTTGATTTAAGCGCCGAAGAAATTTCAGAAATGTATAAATCACGGTGGGCAATTGAGCTGTTTTTTAAATGGATCAAACAACATCTCAGCATCAAAAAGTTCTACGGTCAAAGCGAATGGGCGATTCAAAATCAAGTATTTATCGCACTAATTGTTTTTTGCCTACATGTTCTCGTACAAATCGAGACCAGAAGCAAGCGAAAAACCTTACAGATTAGCCGTTATCTAAGGGCTGCATTGTGGAAACCAGCGAATGTTTGGCTTCGAAAGATTGAAGGAAAAGCCATCCCTTAAATATGCAAATTGTCGTCGTTGCAAAAGTCTAATTGTAAATAAATTTCCAAATGGATGGGGCCACCTTTGATTGGGTATTTACTTTTTTGCCTCTAAACAGGGAAGGTGAGTAAACTGAAAATTATGACACTATTTATGCAACACTAGTGATATATTTCATAAGTAATAATTTATTCTTTCTGAATGAAAGTTCCTGATAAGGGAATATGTAAACATAATTGCTTAGGAAAAATTAAATGGAGTTGAAAACGAATGTTACACCAATTTTCGAGAAATGAGTTAGCAATTGGGAAAGAAGGGCTAGAGACGATGAAAAACAGCACTGTGGCTGTTCTAGGAATCGGGGGCGTAGGTTCATTTGCTGCAGAAGCGTTAGCTCGTTCAGGCGTAGGAAGATTAATCTTAATCGATAAAGATGATGTAGATATTACGAATGTCAACAGACAGGTAATTGCATTATTATCCACTGTTGGTCGTCCTAAAGTAGATATTATGAAAGAACGTATCGCAGATATTAACCCAGACTGTGAAGTAATTGCGTTGAAAATGTTCTATACAGAAGAAACGTATGAAGAAATTTTTGCATATGGCTTGGATTTTGTAATGGATGCTTCCGATACAATCTCTTATAAAATACATTTAATGAAAGAATGTTTACAAAGAAATATCCCAATTATTTCAAGTATGGGAGCTGCAAATAAAATGGATCCAACTCGTTTCCAAATTGCAGATATCAGTAAAACACATACAGATCCAATTGCAAAGGTAATTCGAACAAGACTTCGTAAAGAAGGAATTAGAAAAGGGATTAATGTCGTATTCTCTGATGAAAGTCCAATAGTCATTCGCGAAGATGTTCGTAAAGTGGTCGGAAAAGATAATGCGCCAATTCGAAAGGCGAAAATGCCGCCTTCTTCTAATGCTTTTGTTCCTTCTGTAGCTGGTTTAATAATGGCGAGTCATGTTGTTAAAGAGCTATTAACGGATATAAAAATTACACGTGTTAAGGATGAAAAATAAGCTTTTATTTTGGCCATTCTTTAAATAATAGTTAAAATTAAAAAAGGATGATCTCATAAACAATAGAGGTCATCCTTTTGTTTTAATAGAGAAACTGTCCATTAGCAATGAACATAGCCTATTGTATCAGTGTAATCCAAATAGTAAACTAATACAATGAGTTAGATTCCAAGTTTTCTTTAATAAGGCTAATAAAAAATAGATAGTTGAGTGATGAAGAAAATATAAAATAACGAAAGGTAGGTAGTGATATTGTCTTCCGTTGTAGAACTAAAAAATGTTTCTAAAGTAATAAAGGGTAGAAAAATAATTGATTCTTTAAGTTTCCAGGTAGAAGCGGGAGAAGTATTTGGCTTTCTTGGTCCAAATGGTGCAGGTAAAACGACAACAATACGTATGATTGTTGGATTAATAAATATGAGTGATGGAGATATTTATATTTGTAACGAGAGTGTCCGCGATCAATTTGAGAAAGCAATAAAGCATGTAGGAGCAATTGTAGAGAATCCAGAGATGTATAAATTTTTAAGTGGGTATGAGAATCTCATACATTATGCAAGAATGATGAAGGGGATATCTAAAGAGAAAATAATGGAAACTGTTGAATTAGTTGGATTAACAGACCGAATCCATGACAAAGTGCGTACATATTCACTCGGAATGAGACAACGATTAGGTCTTGCTCAAAGCCTCTTGCATGATCCGAAGGTATTGATTTTAGATGAACCAACAAATGGTTTAGACCCAGCCGGGATTCGAGAAATTAGGGATCATTTAAGAATGCTAGCAAGAGAAAGAAATATGGCAGTAATTGTTTCAAGCCACTTATTATCTGAAATGGAAATGATGTGTGACCGAATTGGCATAATTCAAGATGGGAGACTAGTTGATGTACAATTAGTCAAGGACTTTGTTGCCGTTGAGCAAGTGTTTGAAATAGAGCTAAATCCTATTGATGAAGCGATAAATCACTTACAAGAAATTTCACCTGATGTGCTATGTATTAAAAGGGGACAAGGACTTTTAATAACTGTAACGAAGGAAAAAATACCAGAAATAATTAAAACCCTTGTTATACACAATATTGATATTTTTGGAATAAGAGAAGTTTCAAAAACATTAGAGGATCGATTCTTGGAATTGACTAATCAAAAGGAGGGAGAATAATTTTGATTCAGTTAATAAGGAATGAATGGATGAAAATTTGGAAACGTCCAGCAACACTAGTGATGATTGGTATCTTATTACTTGCTGTTCTACTATTTGGAGCATTTAATAAATATCAATCTAGCGGATTTTCTGTTCCAGATAATGAAAACTGGAAGCATGGTCTTGAATTGGAAAATAAACGCTACCAAGAAATGCTTGAGGATGAACATCTTCCAACCGAAATGAGAGAATATTATACAAAGGAAATGACGATAAATGAGTATCGAATAAAGCATGATTATAGTACAAATGTAGAGTATTCTGCATGGGATTTTGTTTCTGATTGTATCCAGTTAATTAGTATCGCCGGTTTATTTATGATTATTATAGCTGCTGGAATAGTCGCAAATGAGTTTAATTGGGGGACAGTAAAGCTTCTGCTTATCCGACCTTTGAAGAGAACGAAGATATTACTATCCAAATATTTAACGGTATTGCTATTCGGTTTGTTATCCATACTTGTCGTGTTTGCCTTTTCGTTTATTCTAGGAGCTATTTTATTTGGTCTTCCAGATGATGCATATCCGTATTTACATTACTCTAATGGGATAGTGAAGGAACAAAGCATGCTCCTTCATTTAATTAGTTTTTATGGGCTAAATTCAATTAGTCTCCTTATGCTTACTACGATGGCGTTTATGATATCGTCAGTTTTCCGGAACAGTTCTCTTGCAATCGGTATTTCCATTTTCTTAATGTTTATGGGGAGTACAGTAACCGTATTGTTAGCCAATTGGTTTGATTGGGCTAAATTTTTATTGTTTGCTAATACAGATTTGACACAGTATTTTGAAGGAACACCATTGATAAGCGGTATGACGTTGACTTTCTCCATTATTATGCTATCCGTTTACTTTATTGTGTTCATTGGTTTAGCCTTTTGGGTATTTAAGAAGAGAGATGTGGCAGCATAATTTTTTGAATGAAGGTTCTTTTGGCTTTCATTCTTTTTTCTTCTATTCTTCTTTTACGATATAATAAATGAAAGAAGTTAAACAAGAAGGTGTATAAATGAACGGGGAACCACTTGCATATCGAATGCGCCCTACTAATCTTGATGAAGTAGTTGGTCAAAAAGAAATTATTGGTAAAACAACAAGTGTATATAAAATGATTAAAAATGGACATGTTCCATCTATGCTTCTATATGGTGAACCTGGAATTGGCAAAACCTCGATTGCTTTTGCCATTGCTGGTACAACAAAGCTTCCCTTTATTGCACTAAATGCGACTACATCAGGAAAAAAAGATGTAGAAGCTGTAGTGGATGAAGCAAGATTGACAGGTAAAGTCATTCTTTTTTTAGATGAAATTCATCGTTTTAATAAAGCCCAGCAGGATTATTTATTACCTCATGTAGAAAGAGGGGATATTGTTCTAATAGGTGCAACAACAGAAAATCCCTATCATGATGTGAACCCTGCGATCAGAAGCAGATGTGGACAAATTAAACAGTTAAAAAGATTAACAGATAGCGATATAGAAGAATTATTGCATCGAGCTTTAAAAGAAGAAAGAGGGCTAGGAAATCTTTCCATTCAAATTAGTGAGGAGCAAATTAAGCGAATATCAAAAGGTACAAATGGGGATGCAAGAAAATCATTAACTCTTCTAGAGTCTATTGTCTATTCATCAGATAAAGAGGACGGCATTTTTACTATCAAGGATGAAACAATTGACCAAATGATAGAAAAGGTTGGCGTTTTTGGCGATAAAAAAGGTTCGCATTTCTATAACCTTTTATCTAGTCTTCAAAAAAGCATCCGTGGTAGTGATGTCGACGCAGCCCTTTACTATCTGGCCCATTTACTTGAAACAGGAGATTTGGTGGCAGTAAATAGAAGATTACTCGTAATTGCCTATGAAGATATTGGCCTTGCGAAAACATCTGTCGGGAATAATGTATTAGCGGCTGTAACAGCGAGTGAAAGATTAGGGCTTCCAGAAGCGCGAATTCCTCTATCTGTAGCAGTGGTTGAGATGTGTTTATCTTCTAAATCCAATGCTGCCTATAAAGCATTAGATGCAGCAATAGCAGATGTCCGCAGTGGCAGAGTTGGAGATATTCCCATGCATTTAAGAGATGGACATTATGAAGGAAGCAAAAAGCTAGGACATGTTGGCTATATTTACCCACATGACCATCCCATTGGAACATTTGGTGGTTGGGTCGATCAAGAATATTTACCAGAGAAGCTCAAAGGAACACAGTATTATCATCCAACAGAAGCAGGAGAAGAGAAGAAACTTGGCGCAATTTATGAAAAATTAGCTGGTTTTAAAAAGGATAGATAAGATTTTCTATCCTTTTTTGACTTGTCTGAAATGTTAACGTCCTTTTTACTAGAAAAAATTTCGAAAATCGAATGAAAAGTGTACACAAAATTCAAATAACTATTAAAATAGAAGAAAGAGAATAGAAGAGAAGGTCGTGAAAAGGTGAAAATCGATAAAATAGAAGTTCAACATGTAAAAATGCCATTGGTGAGTCCCTTTGAGACAAGCTTTGGGAAACTCTTAGAGAAGGACTTTCTCATTATAAAAATATTTAGTGGCGAGCACATTGGGTATGGGGAGTCTGTTGCTTTGCCAGATCCAACCTATAGTGAAGAAACAACAGGAACTGTTTCCTATATGCTAGATGCATTTCTAATTCCACTATTGTTAAAAGAGGAAATTAATCATCCAGATGATGTTACTAAAAGATTTGCGCCTATTAGACGAAATAATATGGCAAAAGCAGCATTAGAAGGAGCTGTGTGGGATTTATATAGTAAGAAAAAGGGGATTTCTCTTTCAAAAGCACTGGGTGGAGTAAGCTCATCCATTGCTGTAGGAGTAAGTATAGGTATCGAAGAGACGACAGACAAGCTCCTATCAAAAGTGGATCGATTCCTATCGGAAGGCTATAAAAAGATCAAAGTAAAAATTAAGCCAGGATATGACTTAGAGCCATTGACTAAAATTCGGGAAACATTTGGCTACGATATTCCTTTAATGGCTGATGCTAACTCTGCATATACGCTAGCAGATATTGAGCGACTGAAAGAAATGGATCCACTTAAATTAATGATGATTGAACAGCCGTTAGCCTATGATGATATTATTGATCATTCGATATTACAGAGTGAGCTTGCAACCCCTATATGTTTAGATGAAAGTATTCATTCGGTAGAAGATGCACGCAAAGCGATTGAACTAGGAAGCTGTAGAATTATTAACATTAAAATTGGTCGTGTTGGGGGACTGACAGAAGCCAAAAAAATACATGATTTATGTGAAAAACATAGCATTCCAGTTTGGTGTGGAGGGATGCTGGAAGGTGGAATTGGAAGAGCCCACAATATTGCCATTACAACCCTACCTTCTTTCACAATCGCTGGAGACACATCTGCATCTAATCGATATTGGAAAGAAGATATTATTTTTCCAGAGGTTACTTTGTCTAGGCCAGGAGAGATTGATGTTCCGACTGGTGATGGTATTGGTTTTAAGTTGAATAAGGAAGTCATTAATAAATACTTGTTAACTACGAAAGTTTATGAAAGTAAAACCGTATGAGAGATTGGGAGGGAAATGATGGATGCATCCCTATATAATAAGAGAGGTCACCGATAAAAAAGACATACAAAAGGTCGTAGAATTTCAAGATGACATTTGGAACAAAAAGAATACAACGCCTTATCCATTTTTAGTCGCTTCTCTTCATAACGGCGGAATCATCATTGGAGTGTTTTTGAAGGAAGAATTAGTTGGCTTTTGTTATGGGTTTCCTGGATTTTATCAAAATGAAGCCTATCTAGTGTCACATATGATGGCTGTTAAGCAACAAATTCGAGATGGTGGATTAGGCTATAAGATGAAAGTAAAGCAAAAAGAACTAGCATTAAGACAGGGATACAAAAAAATCATATGGACTTTTGATCCATTAGAATCAAGGAATGCCTATCTTAATATTGCAAAACTTGGCGGGATAGTAAAAACCTATTATCCTAATCATTACGGAATAATGAATGATGAATTAAATGGTGGCTTACCTTCTGACAGATTTGTATTAGAATGGGATCTTAAAAAAAGTTCTGTTGATTATGTTCCACTAGAAGAGCAAATTCAATCTTGTGTTTCATGGAAGATGGTTGAAGATATACCTAGCCCCTCCTCGTTAGAAACAATTTCTGAACAAGTTGATTATTATAAGATTCCTGTTCCAAACAATATACATATGATAAAAGAAAGAAACTTTATGATAGCAGAAAAGTGGCGTTTCATACTAAGAGATGCATTTATGCTTCTGTTTAAAAAGGGGTATAAGGTGAAATCATTTCAAACAACAAATAAGTTAGTGAACTATTATATTGTTAGCTCTGTTTAACAAAAAACTTTCATAATTAAGGAATCAATAATAATTGTGTAGTGGAATAACAATAGGAGGGTGAAAATGCGGGAAGAAATAGACCATTGGGTAGACCAACAAAGAGAGAATATATTGGGAATGTATCACTATCTTCATGAAAATGCTGAAATAAGTTGGGAAGAAATAGAAACCACAAAATTTATAAAGGGTGAATTAGAGAAGCTATCGATTCCTTATGAAATATTTGATGATCAGACAGGAATAGTAGGTTCTTTTGGGGATGGAAACGGACCTGTCATAGGTCTTCGCGCAGATATGGATGCTTTATGGCAGCAAGTGAACGGAGAATGGAAAGCAAATCATTCCTGTGGTCATGATGCACACACGACTATTTTAATTTTTACATTAAAATGTTTAAAGGCATTAGGCGTAGAACCAACAGCTAGCATTAAATGCTTTTTTCAGCCAGCAGAAGAGACTGGTGGTGGCGCGATTTCTTTTATCAATAAAGGACTTTTAGAAGATGTGGATTATTTATTAGGGCTACATGTACGACCAATTCAGGAAATGAGATTTGGCGAATGCTCTCCAGCTATTTATCATGGAGCAGCAGCAAGCATTAAAGGGAAAATTTATGGAATGCAGGCACATGCAGCAAGACCTCATTTAGGAATAAATGTGATTGATAGCCTAACAGCAATTAATTTAGCTATTCGTTCCATCCCGTTAAATCCGGTTATTCCGGCATCGGCAAAATTAACATTTGCTCAAGCGGGAGGAAAGAATTTTAATATTATTCCAGATTATGCGGAGTTTGGACTAGATGTTCGAGCACAAACGAATGAGGCAATGGAGGAACTTATTGCTAAACTAGAAAGCGAAATAAGATTAGCTGGAGAAGTAAATGGTGCAAAAGTAGAATTAGAATTATTATCAGAAATGCCTGCAGCAAATCCTAATAAATGGATGGAAGGGATAGTAGCTAAGAGCATTAAAGAGATCCTTGGCGAGAAAGGGTTAGTTAAACCACCGGTGACACCTGGTGGGGAAGATTTTCATTATTATTCGAAAGCAAATAGCCATCTTCAAACAACAATGATTGGCTTAGGAACTGATTTAGAGCCAGGTCTCCATCATCCAGACATGCATTTTCAGTTAAATAGCTTGCTTCATGGAATAAAAATTATGGTTTTATCAGCAATTAGGATAATGGAAGAAAAACAATAACCATTAAGAATTTCTTCTTTTTCAGAGAAGAAATTCTTTCTTTTTCCATGGATGAGGAGATGCCATAACTAAAAATAATAGTAAAGCAGGTTAAATAGAAATACAATAATCCGCTGATTAGATAGAAACGGAAAAAATATGATACCCTATTGAATAGATAGGAAATAAAATAATTATACTGGATATTGAACGGAGACTAGGTTTTCTTCTCAACAATTCATTAGTAAATATGCTATAATGCTTAATGGTAATTAGACAGATAGAAACACATAATATAGGAAAAGTAAAAGGGGCAGCAAATGAAATCTTTAATAAGACAGGATAAACCAGTTGAAAGACTAATCATTTTTATTTTAGGGCTTTTGATTATGTCATTAGGTATTGTTTTAGTTATTACAGCAAATTTAGGATCAGCCCCTTGGGACATTTTAAATATTGGATTGCATATTCAATTTGGCTTAACTATTGGTAGCTGGGCAATTATAGTCGGATTTTTTATATTATTAATTGCAGCCATTCTTTCTAAAAAGTTCCCGCCATTTGGAGCACTATTAAATATGGTGCTAGTAGGAATATTTATTGATTTCTTTTTGCTTCTTCCTATTATGATTACTCCATCGGCACTATTTAACAGATGGATCATGTTTTTAATAGGATTAATCATAATGGGATATGGAATGGGAATCTATATCTCTGCAAAACTTGGGGCAGGCCCAAGAGATAGTTTAATGATTGTCTTGTCTGAAAAATTTGGTGGAAGCATTGCGAAGACTAGATTATTTATGGAAGCCATGGTTTTAATAATAGGATGGATCTTAGGTGGACCGGTTTCATGGGGAACCATTATTTATGCTATCTTAATAGGGAGAATTGCCGGGTGGAGTATTCCACAGTGTACAAAATGGACGGCCTATATATTGAATCGAAACGTGAGAACAGGGAAAAACATTCAACAACCGAAAATGGAGCGGGAGGCAAAATAATGAAGATATCGACTAAAGGAAGATATGGATTAACGATTATGATGGAATTAGCAAAGAAACATGGAGAAGGACCGATTTCTTTAAAGTCCATTGCACAAGCAAATAATCTTTCGGAACATTATTTGGAGCAATTAGTTGCACCATTGCGTAACGCAGGATATGTACGCAGTATTCGCGGAGCTTATGGCGGCTATGTTTTAGGAGATGATCCAAATAAAATAACAGCTGGAGATATTATCCGCATATTAGAAGGACCTATTAGCCCAGTAGAAGGAATTGAAGATGAGGAACCAGCCAAAAAAGCATTATGGATGAAAATCAGAGATGCGGTAAAGGATGTGCTGGATTCAACAACAATTGAAGACCTCGCTAATCACAAAGAAGATGGCAGTACGGATGGTTATATGTTTTATATATAAAAATTTTTTGAAATTATTTTATTTCGATAGTATTTGAAACGTATGGCACGGACTGGTTTTTACATGAACCTGTAAAAACAACAAAATATGTGTAAATAGTGATTACAAAAGATAACTAACTAAATGAAGGTGAATAACTTGGAACATATTTATGTGGATCATGCGGCGACTTCGCCCATGCATCCAAAAGTAATTGACAGAATGTATGAAATCATGAAAGACCAATTTGGAAATCCCTCTAGTATTCACTCTTATGGAAGACAGGCGCGAAATATTTTAGATAATGCAAGAGCAGTAATTGCTTCTAGCATTGGTGCACATGAAAATGAAATTATTTTCACAAGTGGTGGCACAGAGGCTGATAATTACGCAATCTTTGGAATTGCAGAGAGCAAAGAAGCTACAGGAAAACATATTATTACGACAGAAATCGAGCATCACGCTGTATTGCATGCCTGCCAGGAATTAGAGAAAAAAGGCTATGAAATTACTTATCTTCCTGTAAACGAAAATGGAGTAATTGATTTAAATGAATTTCAAAAGGTATTAAGAGAAGATACCATTCTTGTTACTATTATGTATGGCAATAATGAAGTAGGCTCCATTCAGCCAATTAAGGAAATTGGTTTAATGTTAAAAGATCATCCAGCTGTATTTCATACAGATGCTGTACAAGCCTATAGTTTAGAAGAAATTGATGTGAAAGAACAGCATATCGATCTTTTATCTGTATCTTCTCATAAGATTAACGGACCTAAAGGAATAGGGTTTTTATATGTAAGAAACGGTATAAAGCTTAATCCCCAACTATTTGGTGGAGAGCAAGAGAAAAAAAGAAGAGCTGGGACAGAAAATGTACCTTCTGTAGCTGGCTTTCAGCTTGCGGTAGAAATTGCTGAACAGGATAGAGTACAGAAGAGAGAGCAATATAAAAAATATAAGGAAATGCTGATTGAAATCTTAAAGGAAAATAATATTTCGTTTGAGCAAAACGGATTAGTTGATAATACCCTACCACATGTTTTAAACTTAAGCTTTCCTGGTACAAATGTTGAAGCGATGTTAGTTAATCTAGACTTAGCTGGTGTTGCTGCCTCTAGTGGTTCAGCATGTACGGCTGGATCAATTGAACCATCCCATGTTTTAGTGAGTATGTTTGGAAAAGAATCGGAAAGAACAAAAAATTCGATTCGATTTAGCTTTGGTTTAAATAATACAGAACAACAAATAAAAAAGGTCGGTCATGAGTTAGTTAAAATCATTAACCGTCTGACAAAATAATAACCTTCCCTTCCATGAAAAGGGAAGGGCTGAAGGGGAAATAGAAATGGAAAAAGCACCAAAAGATACACGTGTTGTAGTAGGGATGTCCGGTGGAGTTGACTCGTCTGTTGCAGCACTTCTTTTAAAAGAACAAGGATATGATGTAATCGGAATTTTCATGAAAAACTGGGATGATACAGATGAATTTGGTGTCTGTACAGCTACAGAAGATTACGAAGATGTTATCCGCGTCTGCAATCAACTAGGAATTCCTTATTATGCAGTAAACTTTGAAAAACAATACTGGGATAAAGTATTTACTTATTTCCTAGAAGAGTATAAAGCAGGTAGAACGCCTAACCCTGATGTTATGTGTAATAAAGAAATTAAGTTTAAAGCTTTCTTAGAGCATGCGATGAGTCTTGGGGCAGATTATTTAGCAACAGGACATTACGCACAAGTTGTTAGAGAAGATGGACAAGTGCGCATGCTTAGAGGGAAAGATGATAATAAAGACCAAACGTACTTTTTAAATCAATTAACAGAAGAACAATTAAGCAAAGTAATGTTTCCTATTGGTGGAATGGAAAAATCAAAGGTTCGCGAACTTGCTGCTAAAGCAAATCTTGCAACTGCTACGAAAAAAGACAGTACAGGTATTTGCTTTATCGGAGAACGTAATTTTAAAGAATTCTTAAGTGGATATCTTCCTGCTCAAAAAGGGAATATGGAAACAATGGATGGAGAAATAGTTGGCCGCCATGATGGACTTATGTATTATACAATTGGGCAAAGACATGGTTTAGGCATTGGTGGAAGTGGAGATCCTTGGTTTGTAATCGGCAAGGATTTACAACGAAATGTCCTATATGTTGGACAAGGATTCCATCATGAATTACTTTATTCTGACAGCATTATTGCAACGAATGTTAGCTGGGTATCGAACGATAGAATTGGTACATCTTTTGAATGTACAGCTAAATTCCGTTACCGTCAGCCAGACAATAAAGTGACGGTTGAGGTTATCGATGAAAAAACGGTGAAAGTTATTTTCCATGAACCAATTCGTGCTGTAACTCCAGGACAAGCAGTCGTATTCTATCAAGGAGAAGAATGCTTAGGTGGCGGAACGATTGATAAAGTGTTCCGAGATAGTGAAAGATTAACATATGTTGGGTAATAATAGGTGTCGGCTAATAATAGTTAGTCGGCAGTTATTTTAGAAAAGTCAAAGGAAGCTAGCAATATCCACTGCTTTAAGGATATTTGCTAGTTTCTTTTGGCTGTTGTTTAACCGAATTTTATTTAAAAATATGCTATACTACCAATAAGAAATGGAGTGTTTAAGATGGATAATAGTCAATTAGGAATACAATATATGCAAGAGGGAAAATGGGAGGAAGCAGCAAAGTTTTTTATGGACGAAATAGAGAAAAATCCCCAAAATGCTGTTTCTTATGTGAATTTTGGAAATGTCTTATCAGCTTTAGGAGATGACACAATAGCATTGTCCTTTTATCAAAAGGCGATTGAAATAGATGATACTACTGCTGCAGCTTATTATAGTGCAGGCGCAGTTTACTATGAGAAAGAAGATTTGGAATCTGCTAAAACAATGTTTGAACAAGCACTAGCAAAGGGATTAGAAACAAGTGATAATTTCTTTATGCTAGGATTAACATATGTTGGTTTAGAAAAGGGGAAGCTTGCTATTCCTTATTTTCAACGTGCAGTTGAATTAAATAATCAAGATGCTGAGGCTTATTTCCAATTAGGTCTTTGCCTAGCACAAAGTGAATATATCGATGAGGCAATCACGCAATTTCAAGCATGTATTTCATTAGATGCTACTCACGCTGATGCATACTATAATTTAGGGGTTGCATATGGTTTTAAAGAAGAGTCAGAGAAAGCAAAAGAAATGTTTGATAAGGCTCTAGAAATTCAGCCAGATCATCTTCTTGCTGGCTATGGGAAGCAAATAATAGAAGGAAAATAATTTTCAAAGTAAAAAGTGAAAGGGGGATGACAGTTGAACGAGCAAAATTCTTTGGATCTTTTTGAAAAAGAAAAAAAGTACATAAAGGGACGTCACCTTGTTACTATTTTTCATAATGAACAAAATCTCTATTCTGTTATAAGAATAAGAGTAGACGAAACCAATCATGATTACGATGATAAAGAAGCAGTTATTACAGGCTATTTGCCAAAGATGAATGAGGAAGAAACTTATACATTCTATGGTGATTTTAAAGAGCATCCAAGATTTGGGCTACAGCTGCAAGCAACTTCCTTTCGAAAAGAGATGCCACAGACAAAGCAAGGAATCATCGCATATTTATCCAGCAATCTGTTTAAGGGGATTGGGGAAAAAACTGCTGAAAATATTGTAGAAACATTGGGAGAAGAAGCAATTTCTAAAATTATGAATCAGCCGTCCATTTTGGATACGGTGCCTAAACTTGCTCCAGATAAGGCAAAGGTATTATATGATACGCTAATGAAAAACCAGGGCTTAGAACAAGCAATGGTTTCGCTCAATCAATTTGGATTTGGTCCACAATTATCAATGAAAATTTATCAAGTATATAAAGAAAATACAATAGAAACTGTGCAGACCAATCCTTATAAATTGGTGGAAGATATAGAAGGGATAGGATTTGGTAAAGCGGATGATTTAGGGGCACAAATAGGGATTATAGGAAATCACCCTGACCGATTAAAAGCAGGGTGTTTATATATTTTAGAGTTAAGCAGTAATCAAGAGGGACATGTTTACCTTCATGCTGAACATTTGCTAGAAAAAGTGAAAACACTACTGGAAGAAAATCAAAAAGAGGAGATTGAATTTTCGCAAATAGCAGATCAAATTATCCAGTTGGAAGAAGAAGGGAAAATTATAGTCGAAAATAAGAAAATATATTTGCCTTCCTTATTTTTCTCAGAAAAAGGACTTGTAAGAAATATTAAGCGAGTAATGGAACAGTCGGAGTACAAAGACCAATTTCCAGAGTCGGAATTTCTTCTAGCATTAGGAAATTTGGAGGATCGTATTGGTGTCCAGTATGCCCCATCCCAACGAGAAGCAATTCAAACGGCGTTGATGTCTCCGATGCTTATATTAACAGGGGGTCCTGGTACAGGAAAAACGACAGTAATAAAAGGAATTGTTGAATTGTATGGAGAATTGCATGGCTGTTCTTTGGATCCGAAAGATTATAAAAATGATGAGCCTTATCCTTTTATTCTTGCTGCACCTACCGGTAGAGCAGCAAAGCGGATGGCAGAGTCTACAGGTTTACCGGCAGTTACCATTCATCGCTTATTAGGGTGGAATGGTACAGGTACATTTGAGCGAGATGAGGATCATCCTCTTGAGGGAAAGATTCTCATTGTGGATGAAACGTCGATGGTTGATATATGGTTAGCTCATCAATTATTTAAAGCTTTACCAGAACATATTCAAGTGATAATAGTAGGGGATGAAGACCAGCTTCCATCCGTAGGGCCTGGACAAGTACTAAAGGATTTACTTGATTCAGCTTGCATCCCAACTGTTAAATTGAAAGATATCTATCGCCAAGCAGAAGGCTCTTCGATTATCGAACTGGCTCATGAAATGAAAAAAGGACAGCTGCCAGCCAATTTACTTACACCACAGGGAGATCGCTCCTTTATAAAATGCTCTTCCAATCAGATTCCGCAAGCGATTGAAAAAATTGTTCTAAATGCCAAAAATAAAGGGTTTGCCCCTATGGATATACAAGTATTGGCTCCGATGTATAGAGGACCAGCGGGGATCGATCGATTGAATGCCATATTACAGGAGATATTAAATCCTAATCCTGATGGCACCAGGAAAGAGCTGAAATTTGGAGAGGTTACATACCGAATTGGTGATAAAGTACTTCAGCTTGTCAATCAACCAGAAAGCAATGTTTTTAATGGTGATATGGGGGAAATTGTATCGATTTTTTATGCGAAGGAAAATACAGAAAAACAAGATATGGTTATTGTCTCTTTTGATGGCATAGAAGCGACGTATACGAGACAGGATTTGAATCAAATAACGCTTGCTTACTGTTGTTCTGTCCATAAATCACAAGGAAGCGAGTTTCCAATCGTCATTATGCCAATAGTTAAAAGCTATTATCGGATGTTAAGACGAAATCTCATTTATACGGGCATCACAAGAAGTAAACAATTCTTAATTCTTTGCGGTGAAATAGAAGCGATGGAACTAGGCGTCAGCAGAAATGACGAATTAAATCGTCAAACGACCTTAAAAGAAAAAATCAAAGAAATGTTTGCAGATGTCTACAAACCAGATGAAAAGGCAGAGCTGTCCACAGAGAATTCTTTTGATTTATTGTACGAAGGCAAAATCAATGAGATTGACCCAATGATCGGCATGGATAATATAACTCCATATGACTTTATGGAAGTATAATGCGGTAAAATGAAATTCCCTCTTTAGGGGATTTTTTTTTGCCAAAGTTTGCCCTACATGTTTTTAACTCGTAAGCGAAAAATAGTAATGTTATTCTTCTTCGAATATTCCAGAACGATTCTAAATTTCCATGAAATAATCGCCAACTCCTAAGAAATTCTGGTATAAATGGATGCTGTTTTGAGCATAATGGGAATGCTTACCTGGAAATTCCTGTGTTTCGGAATTTCATGAAACGAATATAATGAGGTGTTTTCCTATGCTCAAATGTCCAAATTGCCAGAGCAAAGATATTGGAAAAATTGGAATCAATCAATACTACTGCTGGAATTGCTTTATTGAATTATCGCTAACAAAAGGGATTATTCATACACATCAAGTTGAAGAAGATGGTAGTTTAAGTTCTTTAGACGATCTATTTGAAGAAGAAGAGCGTCGATTAAGCTAGGTTCTTCTCAAATTTAGGATTGGCGCTCTCTTCTATTAAAAGGGGTGCATAGTAAAATGGGTAAAGCGATAAACACAGCTCTAGCTATTGGCGCTGGAGTAGCAGCGATAAGCTATATGCAAAAAAAAAATATGCTAAGTCAGAAGCAAGTAAAAAGAATGCAAAAAAAAGTAATGAAAATGTTCTAATGTATAGGAGGAAGACTGTAGAGTTGTTCGAAAATCTACAGTCTTTTTTATTGAACGGAAGGATATGGATTAGAAAGTGTATAAAAATTCCTTCTATCTCTCACAATAGTTTAGGAGGGAGGCAAGGAAATGGACATAAGAATAAAATGGTATTACCGATTAGGATTTACATTATTGCTTTTTATTGTGTTATTTGTGTTCATAAAATTATCACCATTATGGTTACCCATTTTAAGTCTTATCACAAAAGTAATTACTCCTTTTATCATTGGAGCATTTATTACCTATTTATTGCATCCTATTGTAGAGATACTTCATAAAAAAGGTTTACATAGAGGATTATCTGTTGCACTTATCTATATGCTTTTTTTCGGTGGAATTGGATATGCCTTGTATAAAGGAATCCCCATTCTTATACAGCAGCTGGAAGAACTGACAGAAAGTGCTCCCAAGCTTGCAGAACAATATAAAGATCTCATTGACTCGATTCAAGATAAAATGGAATCTTGGCCATTTAATATTCAGGAAAGAGTTGACCGAGGAATCAGCATATTTGAAACAAAGATGGAATCCCTTGTGAATAAGGTAATTAATGGGGCGATGGCAATGATCAATTATTCGATTGTCATTATGCTTATTCCATTTATCTCTTTTTACATGCTTAAAGATATTGATGCGGTAAGAAAAGCTTTTAATGGATTAATCCCCAAAAAATGGCGCAATAGTGCTCATGTCTTTTTGGAGGATGTCAACGAATCATTAGGTAGCTATATAAGAGGACAATTATTAGTTTGTACAATTATTGGTGTCATTTCCATGGTACTATTTTGGTTTTTTCATATGAAGTTTGCACTAGTACTAGGAATCATTGTAGGAGTGACAAATGTTATTCCGTATTTTGGACCTATTATTGGTGCGATACCTGCTTTAATTGTAGCAAGTACTGTTTCGGTTAAAATGCTGATTATTGTGGTCATCATCATTATTATTCTGCAGTTTCTTGAAGGAAATATTTTATCCCCTTACATTGTGGGAAAAAGCACCCATATGCATCCACTATTTATTATGTTTGCTCTTCTTTTAGGGGAGGAAATAGGAGGATTGATTGGCATGATTGTTGCTGTTCCGCTATTATCTATAGCTAAAGTAGCAATTATCCATATGAGAAAACACTTTGGGAAAAAAGAGGCGGAAATAAAACGTATATAAATAGACCGATATTGACAATACTGCCTAATAATCAGTATAATTCGAATGAAGCATATATGGATAAAATGATGAAAGAAAAAAGTAGATTATAGACCACTTGTAAAGAGAGGAATTCCCTTTGGCTGAAAGGAGTTCTCAGTGAAGGATAATTGAAAGCTAGTTCTTGAATGCAGCTAATCCCTGCCGTGTTCCGCGTTAAGGACAATTGAGAGATGGATAATATATTTATAGTATCTTCGTATACTTTTATCCATAATCAGGGTGGTACCGCGAGCAATACTTTCGTCCCTGTCCAGGGATGGAAGTTTTTTTTATGCCGAAAAAAGGTTAAACTCTATATTTGCAAAAAAATACATACAGAGAAATAGGAGGAAATGTGATGAAGAATTTAACTGGTGCAGAAATCAGAAGTAAATTTTTGGAATTTTTCCAAAGCAAAGGACATGCAATTGAACCAAGCGCGTCTTTAGTTCCCCATGAAGATCCATCTTTATTATGGATTAATAGTGGAGTTGCTACATTGAAAAAATATTTTGATGGTCGGGTAATTCCAGAAAATCCAAGAATAACAAATGCACAAAAGTCTATCCGAACAAATGATATTGAAAACGTAGGGAAAACAGCTCGTCATCATACATTCTTTGAAATGCTAGGTAATTTTTCGATTGGTGATTATTTTAAAGAAGAAGCAATTGAATGGGCTTGGGAGTTTTTGACTGATGAGAAGTGGATTGGCTTTGACAAAGAAAAATTATCTGTAACCATTCATCCCGAAGATGAAGAAGCATATCTCTTATGGAGAGATAAGATTGGTGTACCAGAAAACCGAATTATTCGTTTAGAAGGGAATTTCTGGGATATTGGAGAAGGTCCAAGTGGCCCTAATACAGAAATTTTCTATGATCGTGGTCCTGAATATGGCGACGATATTAATGATCCAGAATTATACCCAGGTGGAGAGAATGACCGTTATCTAGAGGTTTGGAATCTTGTGTTCTCTGAATTTAACCATAATCCAGATGGCACTTATACTCCACTTCCAAAGAAGAATATAGATACTGGAATGGGCTTGGAGCGTATGGCATCTGTTGTTCAAAACGTTCCTACAAACTTCGATACAGATTTATTTATGCCAATTATACAAGCTACAGAACAATTGGCAAACGCTAAGTATGGAGAGAATGCTTCAAGTGATGAAGCATTTAAAGTAATCGCAGACCATATACGTACGGTTGCTTTTGCGATTGGAGACGGAGCACTTCCATCAAATGAAGGAAGAGGCTATGTTTTAAGAAGATTATTGCGTAGAGCAGTACGTTATGCAAAGAAAATTAACATTAATCGTCCATTTATGTTTGAATTAGTTCCAGTGGTTGCAGAAATCATGGTTGATTATTATCCAACTGTAAAGGAAAAAACACCGTTCATTCAAAAAGTAATGAAAAGTGAAGAAGAACGTTTCCATGAAACATTAAATGAAGGCCTTGCAATCCTTTCTGAAGTAATGGAGAAAGCAAAGGAAAAGGGCGTAATAGCAGGAGAAGATATTTTCCGCTTATATGATACCTATGGTTTCCCAGTTGAACTAACAGAGGAATATGCGGAAGAACAAGGTCTTGGCATTGATCATGAAGGTTTTGAAAGGGAAATGGAAAGTCAGCGTAATCGCGCAAGAAAAGCTCGTCAAGAAGTAGACAGTATGCAAGTTCAAAGTGGTGTTTTAGGGAATATCAAGGTAGAAAGTCAATTTGTTGGCTACGAACAGTGGGAAACAGAAGCAAAAATAGTTGCCTTATTAAAGGATGGAGAAGAAGTGGAGTCAGCAGAAGCTGGTGACGAAATTCAATTTATTTTAGATAAGACTCCATTCTATGCTGAGAGCGGCGGTCAAATTGCTGACAAGGGAATTGTGAAATCAACACTTGTAACCATACGGGTAGAAGATGTTCAAAAAGCACCTAATGGTCAAAACTTGCATAGAGGAACGATTGAATCAGGAGCCATTATGGTTAAAGATGAATTAAAGGCTACGGTAGATCGCCAAAATCGTTCCAAAATTGTTAAAAACCATACAGCTACTCATTTATTGCATCAGGCACTAAAGGATGTTTTAGGAACACATGTCAATCAAGCAGGTTCCCTTGTACAACCAGATCGTTTACGTTTTGATTTCTCTCATTTTGGACAAATTACAGCTGAGGAATTAGATGAAATAGAAAAAATCGTTAACGAAAAAATTTGGGAAAGCATCGCGGTACAAATTGATTATAAAAATATTGATGAAGCAAAAGCGATGGGTGCGATGGCTCTATTTGGTGAAAAATATGGTAAAATCGTCCGTGTTGTTCAAGTGGGCTCATATAGCTTAGAACTATGTGGTGGCTGTCATGTAGACAATACTTCAGCAATCGGTTTATTTAAAATTGTATCAGAAGCAGGAATCGGTGCAGGAACTAGACGTATAGAAGCAGTAACTGGACAAGCTGCATATCAACAATTAACAGATCAAATTCATTTATTAAAAGATGCTGCAAATAAATTAAAAACAAGTCCAAAGGATGTTGCTACACGAATTGAAAGTCTTCTTACTGAAGTAAAGCAGTTACAACGTGAAAATGAATCGCTTGCTGCAAAACTAAGTAATATAGAAGCAGGAAATCTTGTAGAAAAAGTAAAAATGGTAAATGGGGTGCCGGTGTTAGCAGCATCAATACCAAATGTTGATATGAATAATTTACGTACAATGGCAGATGAATTAAAACAAAAAATTGGCTCTGTTGTATTAGTTCTTGGAAGTGCTAATGAAGGAAAAGTAAATATCATCGCTGGTGTTACGAAAGATTTAATGGATAAAGGCTATCATGCAGGGAAGATTGTTAAAGAAGTGGCTTCTATTTGCGGCGGCGGCGGTGGCGGTCGTCCAGATATGGCTCAAGCAGGCGGGAAGGATCCATCTAAATTAAAGGATGCCCTAGATTTTGTAGAAGATTATGTGAAATCCGTTTGATATTAGGGACAAGTAGTGTAAAATGTAGATAACTCTTAACAGAAATTGTTCGAAAAGGAAATGGGGTGTTTCAAAATGAGCTCATTCGATAAAACAATGAGATTCAATTTTCCAGAAGAACCATATGAACATGATGTAAAAGAAGTACTTTATCAAGTATATGAAGCACTTCAAGAAAAAGGGTATAATCCGATTAATCAAATAGTTGGTTATCTGCTTTCCGGGGATCCTGCTTATATTCCCCGCCATATGGATGCGCGGAATATCATCAGAAAATTAGAGCGTGATGAAATCATTGAGGAACTTGTGAAGTTTTATTTAAAACAGCAACGAGAGGAATAAACATATGCGAGTAATGGGCTTGGATGTTGGCTCAAAAACAGTTGGAGTAGCTGTTAGTGATGCTTTAGGATGGACAGCACAAGGAATTGAAACGATTCAAATCGATGAAGAAAAAGAACGATTTGGTCTAGAACGCATTGGATCCTTGATTGTTGAGTATGATGTAGGTAAAATAGTGGTTGGACTTCCCAAAAATATGAATGGTAGTATAGGCTTTCGTGGTGAAGCTAGCCAATTGTACGGTAAGCTTTTAGAAGAGCGATTTGAATTGCCAGTTATTTTTTGGGATGAACGACTAACAACAATGGCTGCTGAGAGAATCCTTTTAGAAGCAGATGTTAGTAGGAAAAAACGCAAAAAAGTTATTGATAAAATGGCTGCATCCTTGATCTTGCAAGGGTATTTAGACAGCCAAAAATAATGAGGTGGAAATAATGGAACACGGTGAAACTAATACAATTACAGTTGTAGACGAGCAAGGTAATGAACAATTATGTGAGATTCTGTTTACATTTGAATCGGATGAATTCGGAAAATCATATGTATTATACTATCCTATGGGCGAAGGAGATGACGATGAAGAAATCGATATCCACGCATCTTCTTTCATTCCGAACGAGGAAACAGGAGACGGTGAGCTTTCTCCAATTGAAACTGAAGAAGAATGGGATCTTGTTGAAGAAATGCTTAACACATTCCTTGCAGAACAAGAAGAAGAATAATTTACGGTTAAAAAGAGTCCATTTAGGGCTCTTTTTTTGCTTTGTTCTAAATAAATTGTTACATTTTTGACTATCAGTCTATGTAAATAAATAGAGCGATCCTTCGATTTCAAATCAGCATAATAAACGCCATAGTATCGGAAAATATCTGATGTTAAGTTACTATCCAGCTATGTTAGCCTCCCATCGACAGGTAAATTTTGATAAAAGCTACAAATTTCTTTGCAAAATATAGTATAATAGGTCGAGATATGTAAAAAAGTTTGATTGGTGTGTGTCAAGGAGGGAAAAGGTTGACTAAAAATAAAGACGAAAAGAATGCTTCAAAGAGTAAGAAAGAGTTATTTTTAGCTAATTTAAATCAGAGACAACAAGAAGCGAAATTAGTAAGAAGAATAGTGGCGATCGTTGCCCTTATATTGATTATAATTGTAGCAGTTGTAGGGACTTCTGGTTATTTCTATATAAAATCAGCACTTCAGCCTGTTAGTTCTGACAGTGATAAAGAAATTATTATTGATATTCCAATTGGTTCTGGTGTAAGCACTATTTCTCAATTGCTGGAAGATAATGGACTCGTAAAAAATGCGAAGGTGTTTAAATATTATGTAAAATTTAAGAATGAGTCGAATTTTATGGCAGGGGAGTATCACATGAATCCTTCCATGACGATTCAGGAAATCATTGAAAGCTTAAAAACAGGCAAGATTATGCAGGAGCCAATTTTTACTATGACAATACCTGAAGGCAAACAGCTCAAGGAAATAGCTGCTATTATTGCAGAAAAAACAAATCAAAAAGAAGAAGAAATTTGGAAGCAATTAAATGATGAGACATTTATCAAGGGGTTAATGGCACAGTATCCTGATATTCTGACAACAGAAATTTGGGCGAAAAATATTAAGTATCCACTTGAGGGATATTTATTCCCCGCCACATATTCTTATTATGAAGAAAAACCAACACTAGAATCAATCATCTCTGTCATGCTTGATAAAACAGAAAGTGTCGTAAATGCATATGAAACGGAGATTGCAAGAGATGATTTAACTGTTCATCAATTCTTGACAATGTCCTCTTTAATAGAAGAAGAGGCTACAAAAAATGTGGATCGAAAAAAAATTGCAAGTGTCTTCTATAACCGGATTGAAGAAGGCATGCCTCTGCAAACAGATCCTACTGTCCTCTATGCATTAGGTGAACATAAGGATAGAGTGCTTTATGAAGACCTAGAGGTAGATTCTCCATATAATACCTATCAAAATGTAGGCTTACCGCCTGGCCCAATTGCGAATGCTGGAACGATTTCCATGGAAGCTGCATTACATCCGGAAGAAACCGATTATTTATATTTTCTAGCTTCGAAAGATGGGAAAGTATACTTCTCTAAATCGCTTAATGAGCATAATGAATTGAAAGCTAAATATATTACAGAGAATAATTAAAAAAGAGACTGCAGGCAAAAAAATTGCTGCAGTCTTTTTGTCTAGTTTAATCTATTTTGATTTCCATCCTAGATTGTTCGAAAATTCGTCAAAATTATACGGTGTTTACATTTGATAACCGAAGATTTATTAGCATTCAACAATATTTTATGATAAAATAGTACAAGTGTTTTTGAGTATATATTAGTCAATTACCCGAATTTCATACACATTTAATGAGTTGTTAGGTTCTTATTCAGAAGCTAACTATTTTTAGGTAGAAGACAAAAAAGGATAGGGCTTTAAGGAAAATAGGAGGGACTCATCCTTGCAAAATAAACAAATCCTGGATTACATTGAACAATTAATTCCAGAAAGAAATGAGCAATTGCGAGAAATAGAAGAGTATGCTCGACAAAATGAAGTTCCAATCATGGAGTTAGTAGGAATAGAAGCATTATTACAATTATTGCGTATTCAACAGCCTAAAAAAATCTTGGAGGTTGGTACAGCAATTGGCTATTCCGCATTAAGAATGGCAGAGGTACTCCCGTTTTCTCAAATATTAACGATTGAAAGAGACGAACACCGGTATTTAGTAGCGAAAGAAAATGTAAAAAAGCTTAAAAAGGAATCACAAATAATCTTATTGCAAGGTGATGCCCTTGAACTCGATTCCGCTGTAGAACATTATGGACCGTTTGATGCCATTTTCATTGATGCAGCAAAAGGACAGTATCAAAAGTTTTTTAATCTATATAGCCAATTTTTATCAGCTGACGGAATCGTATATACAGATAATATACTATTTCATGGCTTAGTTGCAGAAAGGGAGATAGAGAGTAGAAACCTTCGCCAATTAGTACGTAAAATAAGAAATTACAATCAATGGCTAATGGAAAATCAGGAATACCACACAGCGATTTTGCCTGTCGGAGACGGTATTGCAATTAGTAAAAAGAGGGGATAATCATGAAAAAACCGGAATTACTAGTAACGCCAACCAGCATAAATGATATTGAGCCACTTATTGATAATGGAGCAGATGCATTTGTGATTGGTGAGCAAAAATTTGGTTTGAGATTAGCTGGTGAATTTGATCGTGAGGCAACAAAAAAGACGATTGAAATAGCTCACCAAAGAGGAAAAAAGGTTTATGTAGCTGTAAATGCTATTTTTCATAATGATAAAATAGAGGATGTAACAGAATATCTTCGTTTTTTAAATGATGTGAAAGCAGATGCTGTTATCTATGGAGATCCAGCTGTTTTAATGATTGCTAGAGAAGTAGCTCCAAGCTTGAAATTACACTGGAGTACAGAAACGACAGGAACGAACTGGTATACGTGTAATTACTGGGGGCGAAAAGGAGCGAAAAGAGCAGTTCTGGCGAGAGAAATTAGCATGGATGCTATTATTGAAACAAAAGAGAACGCAGAAGTAGAAATAGAAATTCAGGTTCATGGAATGGCAACAATGTTTCAATCAAAACGTACTTTGCTAGAACACTATTTCCAATATCAAGGGAAAGAAGTGGAATTGGAAGCGAGCAAAACGGATAAGAATTTATTTCTTCATGATAAAGAAAGAGCAAATAAATACCCTATTTTTCAGGACGAAAATGGTACGCATATTATGAGTCCAAATGATATTTGTATTATTGATGAGCTTCAAGACCTTATAGAAGCTGGCGTTGACTCTTTTAAAATTGATGGTCTTCTAAAAGATTCAGCATATATTATTGCAGTTACTGGTTTTTATCATAAAGCAATATCCATGTACTTAAATAATCCAGGTCAATATGACGAAGAAAAAGATAATTTACTTGCTGAAATAGAAAAAATTCAACCACCTAATAGACCATTAGATACAGGATTTTTCTTTAAAGAAACGGTTTACTAAAAAATGGAGGAGAAGGGAAATGACAATAGTTAAAGATCCTATTTCTGAAATAAGAGATGGAAAAAGAGTAATTATAAAGAAACCGGAACTATTAGCACCAGCTGGTAATCTAGAAAAATTAAAGATCGCTGTTGCTTACGGGGCAGATGCTGTATTTATTGGTGGGCAAGAGTATGGACTTCGTTCGAATGCTGGAAACTTCACTTTTGAAGAAATGAAAGAAGGAGTGGAGTTTGCGAAGAAATATCAGGCGAAAGTATATGTAACAACTAATATTTTTGCACATAACGAAAATATCGATGGATTGGAAGATTACTTATTAGGTTTACAGGCAGCAGGTGTTCACGGAATAATAGTTGCCGATCCTCTAATCATTGAAACTTGTCGACGAGTAGCACCGGAAATTGAGGTCCATTTAAGTACACAGCAATCTCTTTCAAATTGGAAGGCTGTTCAATATTGGAAGGAAGAAGGATTAGAACGTGTTGTGCTTGCTCGTGAAACAAGTGCTGATGAAATAAAAGAAATGAAAGAAAAAGTAGATATTGAAATTGAAACCTTTATCCATGGTGCGATGTGCATCGCTTATTCAGGCCGTTGTACATTAAGTAATCATATGACTGCTAGAGATTCAAATCGTGGTGGTTGCTGTCAATCCTGTCGTTGGGACTATGATTTATACAAGCTAGAGGGAGAAGAAGAACAGGCTTTATTTACGGATGGGGATGCCCCTTTTGCAATGAGCCCGAAAGACTTAAAACTAGTTGAATCGATTCCTCGTATGATTGAACTAGGTATTGATAGTTTGAAAATTGAAGGTAGAATGAAATCTATTCATTATATAGCAACAGTTGTTAGTGTATATCGTAAAGTTATTGATGCTTATTGTGCTGATCCAGACAACTTTATCATTCAAGAGGAGTGGCTAAAAGAACTGGATAAATGTGCAAATCGAGAGACAGCACCTGCTTTCTTTGAGGGACAGCCAGGGTATAAAGAGCAAATGTTTGGAAATCATAGCAAAAAGACTACATTTGACTTTGCTGGTTTAGTGCTGGATTATCAAGAAGATACAAAAATGGTAACATTACAACAAAGAAACTTCTTTAAACAGGGGCAGGAAGTCGAATTTTTCGGTCCAGAAATCGATAATTTTACAATGGTTGTTGAAAAAATTTGGGATGCAGATGGCAACGAAATCGATGCAGCAAGACATCCGTTACAGATTGTTAAATTCAAGGTGGATCACCCTGTTTATCCAAATAATATGATGCGAAAGGAGCTTTAATTAGCATGCAGCCGAAACCAGTAGTAATAGGTGTCGCAGGTGGCTCCGGTTCTGGAAAAACAAGTGTGACAAAAGCTATATTTGACCATTTTAAAGGACATTCCATTTTGATGCTCGAACAAGATTATTATTATAAAGATCAATCTCATTTACCTTTTGAGGAGAGATTGAAAACAAATTATGATCATCCTCTCGCATTTGATACGGAGTTATTAATAAGCCACATTCAAAAATTATTAAATTATGAGTCAGTGGAAAAGCCTGTATATAATTATGCCATGCATACCCGTTCAGAGGAAACGATACTAGTTGAGCCAAAGGATGTAATTATTGTTGAAGGTATTTTAATTTTAGAAGATGAAGGTCTAAGAAATTTAATGGATATGAAGCTGTTTGTGGATACAGACGCTGATTTGCGTATTATCAGAAGATTGATGAGAGATATCAAAGAAAGAGGAAGATCCATTGACTCCGTGATTGAACAATATGTAAATGTAGTTCGCCCGATGCATAATCAATTTATAGAACCAACGAAAAGATATGCAGATGTTATCATTCCAGAAGGCGGCCATAATCATGTAGCAATTGACTTGATGGTTACAAAAATTCAAACAATTCTTGAACAAAAATCGCTTTTATGAAACAATAGATAGTATTCATTAAAAAGTACTTAGATAAATTTAGGCTGGGACAAAAACATTTAGAGAGTCCGACTTTATAGATTTACTATTTAGTTTGATCCCAGCTTCATTTTTCCCAATAATGATTATGTAAGTACCAATAAGTTAAGATAACAGGAAGAAGAGGAATAGAGTGTTAGAAGGCAATGGAGGAAACAAAGTGAACTTCATTAAAGGGAATCAATTTTCAACAAAAACCACTAATCAGTAAAAAAATGTTTAAACAGAACGGTTAATCTGGTAGAAAATGCTTTCTTTTTTCCTCAATCCGTATTAAACTCATTCTATTAGAAAAAAAGCGCGTCTATCCAAAGTTGTCGTGCTAGTATCTTTAATACATAATTTATTAGGGGCTTTTAGAAGAGCATATATGTTATTTTTTCTATTAATCCCATACTTGAAGGAGTGAAGATTTTGGCAATTGAAAAAGAATTTCCAATGACATTAGCAGGTAAAGAAAAATTAGAACAGGAATTAGAGCAATTAAAAACGGTAAAACGTAAAGAAGTAGTAGAACGTATTAAAATTGCACGTAGTTTCGGAGATTTATCTGAGAACTCAGAGTATGATTCAGCGAAAGAAGAGCAAGCATTTGTCGAAGGTCGTATTACGACAATTGAAAATATGATTCGTAATGCAAAAATAATCTCTGAAGACGAACTTGATCGTGACACAGTTTCTCTTGGAAGCTCTGTAACCTTTATCGAGCTTCCAGATGGAGAGGAAGAAACATATACCATCGTTGGTAGTGCGGAGGCAGATCCGTTTGAAGGGAAAATTTCTAACGATTCTCCAATTGCCAAAAGCTTATTCGGCAAAAAAGTTGGAGATAAGGTAATTGTACAAACTCCAGGTGGAGAAATGAATGTACAAATCGTTACAATTAAATAAGTATGATTTAAATAAGTTGGTAATTATATAAAAAGTTATCATGACTTGTTTATAAAGGAGACACCTAGTCAACACTCTTGATGAGGTGTTTTTTATGTGGAGAAAAAGAATAGTTGGCATTGGCATTGTTTTTTTATTTGCCCTTTGTGTTTTGCTTGGTCGGTTAATACAAGTTCAGTTAGTAGAGACAAACCATTTTACTAAGCATAATATTAATTTGGTGGAAGCAAGTGTAAAGCAAAGATCTCAGGAAATGGAATTAGACAATGGTCGGGGAACCTTTCTTGATAAAAATGGGGATGCTCTAACACATCAGACAAAAGCGGTTTTAATATTATTTCCATTTTTAAATAAAATGGATTGGGATAGCAAAAAAGTAGTGGATATTATTGGGACAAGTGAATACAATGTAAAGAAAAGTATAGAAGATGCCGAAGATCCAGTAGTATTTGGAGGTAAGGAACCTTTAGAATTAACAAGCAGTCAAATGTCTGCTATCAATAAGCTAAAAATACCAGGTGTATTTGCTGCGGAGAAAAAATTTCATATCAATAACAATATGGCTGAACAATTGCTTGGTATTACTGGACAAAACTACGAAGAACTTCAAAAGCGTTATCCAGATAGAGAACTATCAAGTAATACATTAATTGGCTTAACCGGATTGGAAAGAAGTTTTGATGAATTTCTGTTGCCAGATGGGGAATCAAAGCTTGTTTACCATGTAGATGCAAAAGGAGGACCGCTATTTGGCTTAAATGTTAAATATGTAGAACCAGCGAATCCTTTTTACCCTGTCAATGTTCGAACTACGATAGATACGGAATTACAAGAGATGGCTGAAAGATTAGTGGATGAACAAGGCATAAAGAAGGGTGGACTTGTTCTGTTGGATCTCGAGGATAATTCTGTTGCAGCCATGGTGTCAAGACCAAAGATAAATAAAACAAATCCATATCAGACAGACGGAGTAAATAACTATATGCTGAAACAGCAAATTGTTGGATCTGTTTTTAAAACCGTCATCGCAGCTGCCGCAATTGATAACAAATTGGATGACCCTAATAGGCAATTTAATTGTAGTAAAAAGATTAACGGTGACCCAGACCCAAATTATCAGCATGGGATGCTAAATTTTACAGAAAGTTTTGCTGTTAGCTGTAACAATACATTTGGAACATTAGCAAAAGAATTAAAAGACATAGATGAGAACTTAATCGAAGAATATGCCGAGAAATTATCCTTAACTAGTTTAGTTGGCTGGGAAGGAAGTGTTTTTCATTCAGCAGATTTTCAGCAGTTTAGTGGAGAAGAAAAGGGGAGAGTGTTTCTTAATGCGGAAGCAAAACAGGACAAAAACTTTGTTGCATTAACAGGTATCGGCCAACATGAAGTTCGAGTTACACCACTAGCTGTTGCCAATATGATGGCTACCATTGCTAAAGGAGGGACGAAGGAAAGTGTACAAATCGTATCAGATATTCAATACAAAAATGGAACGACCTTTTACTCTTTTGATAAACAAGAGCTAGACGGGGAAAGTTTATCTCCTTATACTGCATCAAGACTGCAACAGCTATTAAGAGAAGTTGTTAGAAAAGAGAAAGGGACCGGGAGATGGTTTCAGGATCTTCCTTACACGGTTGCGGGTAAATCAGGAACGGCGGAAACAGGCGTATTTCAGGATGGTAAGCAGCTTCATAATAAATGGTTTGCAGGTTACTTTCCATTTGATAAACCTAAGTATGCTTTAGTAGCGGTAAATTTAGATGTCTTTTCAGATGAAGGGGGAGTAAATCAACTTTTTGCCGATGTAGTAAAGGGGATATATGAAAAGCAGTAAGCTCAGGGACCGATAAAGGAAAATACATAGGGTTCCTACTTTTCTAAAAGCGTACTAACATGTTAAAATATGAACAGTGAAAAAAATGGAATGGGAAGCCGTGCTTATATAGATAGAATGGAAGAAGTCAATAGGAGGAGAAACACCTTGAGTAAAGAAATAAATAATGAAAATAGCACAAGATATCAACAGAGATCCAAGAGAAAGAAAACGAATCTTATTTTGAATGGGTTAATTATCGCCGTAATTTTATTAATCGGATTCGTATCTTATTCTATTTTTCATACGAACGATGAAAATAATGCAGATAAAAAACAATCGAGCGGTACGAATACAGGTCAGGAAGCAACAAATGACGAAACAGCTAAAACAACTGAATCTGACGAAGCAACGAATGAGGAAGATACACAAGTAGATGAAGAAGCAGCGGAATCGGAAAATGGAGAAATGGTAACAGAAGGGGGAAGTGATTCCAATGTAGTCAAGACAATAGAGAATTCTTCCTGGGAGCCAGTAGGAACAACACAAACTGGTGAGCATGTTGCATCATATTCAGAAGGTGTGGATTGGAAGGAGCAAGTAAAAGCCTTGTCCTATGCGACTGGATTAGATAGTAATAATATGACGGTGTGGTTCCTTGGCAATAACAACAAAGATCCACAGAAATCAATAGGGACCGTTTCTTCGAAAGACCAATCTGAAAAATATAGAGTGTATATTGAATGGGTTGACGGAAGCGGTTGGAAACCGACAAAAGTAGAGGAAATAAAAGATTTAAATATTCGTTAAGAGTGAAACTGGAGGAAAGACTCTCCAGTTCTTTTTTTGGTTTGTATTAAAAATTCTTTTTCAGTTTGAAATGCACAACAGCTGTATAATAAGGCCGCCCATTATCTAGTAAAGTAACCTGATGAGAAACTGAGTGCACTGAGAGTAGAATGGATTTATTTACTTCAATCTGTTCATTTATTTTTTTCTCGATTGTTTTCAAACTCTCGCCTTCAAAAAATTCTACTTTATCTTCGATTAATTCTAATTGAATATTCATGTATAACTCCCTTTCTACTACTAGTAAAAATATCATAACATAAGCAAACGATGGAAGAATAATAAAATAATGAAACACGCAAAAGAGAGTTATTAAAAAATAGGGAAATAACTTACTATTATAAGTTTGTTGATAACAGGAAGAAAGATATGATAAATTAAGAACAAGAAATATTTTAAACCATAGTATACTTATAGGAATTTAATATTATAACAACAGGGGTGCAGAGCTATGGGAAAAGAGTTCCTAGAAATCTTTGAACAATGGGCTGAATCTTATGATGATAGCCTCACTAATGATATTGAATATGAAGAAGTATTTTGTCATTATGACCATATATTAAACAATGTTGCTAAGCGTTCCACTGGCCATGTTGTAGAATTTGGACCGGGAACTGGGAATCTAACACTTCAATTGATTAAAAAAGGATTTAAGGTTACAGCGATTGAACCATCAGCTGCTATGCGAAAAATTGCAAAGGAGAAAATTGGTGCAAGAGCACAGCTAATAGAAGGAGATTTTCTCGAATTCAAGTTAGATTTTATACCAAATACATTTGTAAGTACTTATGCATTTCATCACTTAACCGATCAAGAAAAAGAGGAAGCGATTAAACAGTATAGTAATTTCCTGCCTATAGGTGGTAAAATAGTGTTTGCTGATACAATGTTTGTCACGAAAGAAGCATACGATGAAGCAATAAAGGTAGCGACCGAAAAGGGACAGCAGCATTTAGCAGAAGACTTACAAAGAGAATACTATACAACAATCCCTTTTCTAACGGAAATCTTAGAGAAAAATGGCTTTTCTGCTCATTTCGAGAAGATGAATGATTTTGTTTGGATTATGGAAGGGGAAAAAATAGACGAAAGAGGTAAATGAATTGAAAATCGCAATTATCGGGGCAATGGAAGAAGAAGTAATTTTATTACGTGAACGAATAACAAACAAGAAAGAACACACAATCGTTGGATTTCAATTTGTTGAAGGGCAATTATACGGTAAAGAGGTTATCCTACTTCGATCAGGTATAGGAAAAGTAAATGCGGCAATGAGCACAACAATCCTCCTTCAGACATTTAAACCAGATTATCTTATTAATACTGGATCAGCAGGGGGACTAAATCCTGAATTAGAAGTAGGAGATGTGGTTATTTCTAACGACGTGCGCCATCATGATGTTGATGCCACAATTTTTGGTTATGAATATGGGCAAGTTCCACAAATGCCTGCAAGTTTTAAGGCAAATGAAAGGTTAATTGATATAGCTGAACAGAGTGCCAAGGAAATTGGAAATCATGCTGTAGTAACAGGTTTGATTACAACAGGTGATTCGTTTATTAATCAACCTGAAAAAGCAGCATTTATTAAATCAAAATTTAATCAACTACAAGCAGTTGAAATGGAAGCAGCGGCTATTGCTCAAGTAGCATATCAATATAACATTCCATTTGTTATTATTCGTTCCTTATCTGATATTGCTGGTAAAGAATCCCACTTATCCTTTGACCAGTATTTAGAAAAGGCAGCTGTACATTCAGCAAATCTAGTTATGGGAATCGTTAGCAGAATCTAAAAGTGGCGGAGGGTTAAAAACCCTTCACCTTTCTTTTTCTATAAAGTCGAGTAATCCAATAAGAATAATAAGAAGTAATTATATTATGGATACCACGAAATTTTCAACAAAAAGGGTAAGAATAAAATAGGGGGTGTAGAGTTTGAATGTTTATCAAAATGTACATCAATTAATTGGCCATACACCTATTGTGGAGCTGACAAATTTTCCATTACCTAAAAGTGTTCGGTTATTTGCGAAGTTAGAATATTATAATCCTGGTGGAAGTATTAAAGATCGATTAGGCTATGAATTAATTCAAGAAGCATTACAAAGTGGAAAGCTAACTAAAGGTGGAACGATTATTGAACCTACTGCAGGGAATACAGGAATTGGGCTGGCACTAGCATCCTTAAATACAGGAGTAAAAGTAATGGTTTGCGTACCAGAAAAATTTAGTATGGAAAAACAAGCAATTATGAAGGCATTGGGAGCAGAAATTATTCATACACCAACCTCATTAGGAATGAGTGGTGCAATAGAAAAGGCAAAGGAATTGCATCAAGAAATTCCTAATTCTTATATCCCAGGACAATTCGAAAATGAAGTGAATCCAAATACGTATTATAAAACGCTAGGGCCAGAAATTTGGGAGCAATTAAATCATCAAGTCGATATATTTGTCGCCGGAGCCGGAACGGGTGGTACCTTTATGGGAACGGCTCGATATTTAAAAGACCAAAATCCAGCTGTTAAGTCAGTAATAGTAGAACCAGAAGGCTCTATTTTAAATGGTGGACAAAGTGGCCCCCATAAAACAGAAGGAATTGGAATGGAATTTCTGCCAGATTTTATCGATCGAAAATTTTTTGACCAAATCTATACGGTTTCAGATTCAGATGCTTTTCATTATGTAAAGCTTGCTGCCGAAAAGGAAGGTTTACTTGTCGGTAGTTCTTCAGGCGCAGCTCTTTATGCAGCTGTTCAAGTAGCGAAGAAAGCAAGAAGTGGTAGCAATATCGTGGTGATTTTTCCAGATTCTAGTGATCGTTATATAAGCAAAAAAATATTTGAGGGAGGAATTTAAATGAAAAGAAAAACAAAATTAATACATGGTGGAGTTCCAAGTGATCCACATACTGGCGCAGTAAATGTTCCTATCTATCAAGTGAGTACTTATAAACAGGACGGTATTGGAAACCATAAAGGATTTGAATATTCCAGAACTGGTAATCCAACTCGTCATGCATTAGAAGAACTCATTAAGGATTTAGAAGAAGGAACAAGAGGTTTTGCTTTTAGTTCCGGTATGGCAGCTATTACTGCGGTCATGATGCTATTTAAAAAGGGTGACCATATATTATTTACAGACGATGTTTATGGTGGAACTTTCCGAGTAATGACAAAGGTATTAAATAAGTTTGGTATCGAGGCAAGTTTTGTCGATACCAGTGATATTAGCAATATAAAAGAAGCAATAAAAGAAAATACAGTTGCTTTGTATATCGAAACCCCAACCAATCCGTTATTAAAAATAACAGACATCGAGGCAGCTTCTCATGTTGCGAAAGAAAATGGCTTATTTACGATTGTAGATAATACATTCTCTACGCCATATTGGCAAACACCATTAACACTAGGGGCGGATATCGTGCTTCATAGTGCAACAAAGTATTTAGGTGGGCACAGTGATGTCGTCTCTGGATTGGTAGTCGTTAAAGATGAAAAATTAGGAGAAGATCTTCATTTTGTTCAAAATTCAACAGGCGGTGTATTAGGACCAAATGATTCTTGGCTTCTTATCAGAGGGATGAAAACACTTGGAATACGTATGGAGGAACATGAAAGCAATACAAAGCAAATTGTCTCATTTTTAGAAGAACATCCTGCCATTTCAAAGGTATATTATCCAGGTTTAAGCACACATCCAAATCATGAAATAAGCAAGAAGCAAGCACTAGGTTTTGGAGGCATGGTTAGCTTTGATGTTGGAAGTGCAGAAAACGCTGATAAGCTTTTAAAGAAAGTCAAGTTCTTCACCCTAGCAGAAAGCTTAGGGGCTGTAGAAAGTTTAATCTCTGTTCCGGCAAGGATGACACATGCTTCAATCCCAGCAGAAAGAAGAGCAGAGCTTGGGATAACTGATGGTCTTGTAAGAATTTCTGTTGGACTAGAGGATGTAGAAGATTTAATCGAGGATTTAAAGCAAGCACTACAATAATTTAAAAATAAACAGGGATATCAAATAGTATGGCTATTTGATATCCCTTTTTATCTTGACTCCTTGTCTGTTTGAAAAGATTAAACAAAAATAGGAGAAATCACTAAATAACTGTGGGTAGCCGTCTAAATTTTAAAAAAAGGTTTACAAAGCTGGCATTGGAGGATATAATTACCAATGTGAGATAAAAAAATTCTAAGGAGGTTGAATAAAATGGAAAGATTTTTACCAGAATTAAACAGTGTACTAGTAATTGAATATGCAATATACACGAATTCAACCACTTCGGAATGGGAAATTTTATCTTAGTTTAGTCTAACTAGAAAATATCCAACCGCAGGGTAGTCGTGTCCTGCGGTTTTATTATGTCTATTTTTAAACCGCAGATAGGTCTATTTGCGGTTTTTTTGTGCGCTCACGAGAAAAAAATTACATTTATGGTAATAATTGATTAAAGAGAGGTGTAAAGGAAATGACATTAAATCTAATTTTTCTAACGGTTACGATTAAGAAAAAGCAGTATACAGATGCTGATTGGATGCAAGAAATGGAAATGAAAAAAAGAATCGAGGAAAATCGTAGAAAACTCGACGAAGTAGGCTATTTAAGAAATGGGTTATAAAAAGTGCTCTCTTAGGAGGTGAAGAAATGAACTTAAGTATATTCTTTATAACAATAACGATTCACTTTAAAAAGATGACAAACGAAGAACATGCTCATTTACAGGAAATTGAGCAAATGTATGAAGAAACAAAAACAAAACAGATTCGTTCTGGGTACTTTTCCCATAACAATTACTAAAAATGTATAAGGAGTGAAAGGAAATGACGTTAAATATGCTATTTTTTACAATTACTGTTCATCAAAAACAGATGACAGAAGAAGAAATACGACATCAACAAATTATTGAGGAAATAATGGAAGAGAATAGAAGAAAGCAATTGTCTGCAGTACGCTTTTTATAAAAATTAAGATAAGAACGAGAGGTGGAAGAAAAATGTTTTTAATTATCCTGCAGTGTCGACAATCAATCTTATGGGCAGATAAAGATACTGACTAACGAGGGAACTTATAGAGAAAACATAGTAGGCCAAACTGTGCAACAATTTCTGTTAAAACAACAAACAATCAGTGAATAAGGAAATCCACTGATTGTTTGTGTCTTTTTATTTTTTTATATAGCGATATTCCAATAACTGATTTAAATCGTTCATTTGCTCCAATAACTTTTCTCCAACATTGGTTTCTAATACCTTTTTCCGTTGAAGCTCCCTATCAACAACTCTTTTTACAGATAATACATCTGTACCATTTTCGAGTACATCCTCTTTGGAAGTAAACCGTTTATGTGCAACTAATTGCATTCCGTAAGAATTGTATAATAAGGTATACCCCGCAATTCCTGTTTTTGATTGATATGCTTTGGAGAACCCGCCATCAATAACAATCATTTTTCCATTTGCCTTAATTGGATTTTCCCCATTTATTTCAGCAACAGGAGTATGTCCGTTTATGATATGCCCCTGGTCAGGATTTAATCCGAACTCCTGCAATATATTGCGGCAAATATCTTCTTGTTCTCGCAAAAAATAATAGGCATTCTTTTTTTCTTTATGTGTCTCTTTCTCATTTATAAAATATCGCTCAAACGTAGTCATATCTTTTTTGCCAAATAAGGAGGAATTCTCGCCAGTCCATAAATACCAAACTAAATCTGTAGCAAAGTCATCAGTTATTTCTGGATGATTGAAGCTATAGCGTAAATAGGATTCAAATAAATCAAACAATTCTTTTCCTCTATACTCTTTCCCATCTATTTGCATCGTTTTCATTGAACCGTCCTCATTTAAAGGAATACATCCATGGATTAATAAATTACTATTGTATTTTAAATAAAGACTTCCTTTGTTCATTAAAAAGTGTATATGTCTCGCGAGCTTTTCTGAATGCTGTATCGAAAAAAGCAGTTTATTTATGACTTGTTCTTCTTCTTTTAAAAGAAGAGAGGGATCTTCTGGATTGATTGTATTAAAGCAAGTATTTTC
This sequence comes from Niallia sp. Marseille-Q9988, assembly GCF_976954375.1. Taxonomy (NCBI): domain Bacteria; kingdom Bacillati; phylum Bacillota; class Bacilli; order Caryophanales; family Bacillaceae; genus Niallia; species Niallia sp. Marseille-Q9988. The sequence continues at coordinate 159,629 of NZ_CDRJSZ010000006.1, forward strand.
TAATGAGAAAATTTTTTCATTAAAATTAATTGTGTTCGTTTCATAATCAATTTTTTCTAGAAGAAGACGATGATGCATTTGAAAATCAGGGCGTCTTTTAATAATAGGCATTTCCAATTTAAATTGAATGATAGATATAGCTTGATGAATTTTGGTAATTTGTAATATATTTTCTTCTGTATTCTCTTCTTTTTTTGCATTCATTTTTGGGCGGAAAGCTTTATTATCTTTATAATATTTATTTGCTAAGTTTAAGAGAGGGCGCAAATTGATTCCATATGCATCCTCGATAATATCTAAATTATCGTATCTCGCACATATTCGAATAATATTAGCAAGACATACTTTTGATCCAGCAAATGCACCGATCCATAATACGTCATGATTTCCCCATTGAATATCAACTGAATGGTAGTCCATTAATGTTTCCATTATTTTGTCAGGATAGGGACCCCGGTCATATATATCGCCTACTACATGTAAATGATCGACAACGAGTCTTTGTATGGTATAAGCTAGTCCAATAATTAATTTATTTGCTTGTCCTAATGAAATGATTCTGTTAATGATGCTTGAATAATAATCCGTTTTATTATTCAATTCATTTTTTTCATACAATAATTCTTCAATAATATAAACAAATTGTGGTGGTAATGCTTTTCGAACTTTTGAATTTGTATATTTGGAAGATGCATATGATACTAATCGAATCATTCTTTCGATTGTATCTGCATACCAGGCATCCAGTTCATATGTATGTATAAATGAATTAACTACTCTTTTTAGTTTTTCTTCTGGATAATAAACCAATGTGGCAAATTCATCGATTTCGGCTTTGGAAAGCTCTTCTTTAAATAAATCACGAATTTTTTCTTTCACATTTCCTGAACCATTTCTTAAAACATGTTGAAAGGCATGATACTCACCATGCAGGTCACTGACAAAATGCTCTGTCCCTTTCGGAAGGTTTAGTATGGCGTCAAGGTTTATTATTTCAGTTACCACTTTCTCTTCTGAATCATACTTTTCTGTAAGTAAATCTAAATATTTCGTATCCATCTTGGCTCACCCCCATGTAATAGAAAAAGCTATCAATATATATATTATACAAGGAATAAGCGAGAATTTAGTAATTAATTTAAAATATTTGGAAAATAATTCTAATGTCCCTTTTGTTTTGGAAATAAAGATTTAGGTATTTGTCTTCTTTGATGAGATGCTCCAGATAATACCCATAATAGCTTAGAAATAAACTAAAATAAAATAGATTTTCCTAAGTTTATTGTCACTTGGACATGCAAGACCTACTCCCTATTTACATAGTAATGAAGTATAGGCAAATGTCCTTGAATGTGGAGGTGGAAAGATGTCCGGAATCTTATTGTCGCTTGGAGCTTTATTAAAAGAATTAGTATTCCTTGTTTCCTATGTAAAAAATAACGCATTTCCCCAACCATTATCAGCGAGTGATGAAAAAAAATATTTAAGGTTGATGGCTGAAGGAGATTCCCATGCAAGAAATATGTTAATAGAGCATAACTTGCGCTTAGTTGCCCATATTGTGAAAAAATTTGAAAATACAGGTGAAGATTCAGAGGATCTAATTTCGATTGGAACCATCGGTCTTATAAAAGGGATAGAAAGCTTTTCAGAGGGAAAAGGGACGAAATTGGCTACTTATGCGGCTCGGTGTATAGAAAATGAAATCCTAATGCATTTAAGAGCACTGAAAAAAACAAAAAAGGATGTATCCCTGCATGACCCCATTGGTCAGGATAAAGAAGGAAACGAGATTAGCCTCATTGATGTTTTGAAATCAGAATCAGAAGATGTTGTAAATACTATTCAGTTGAATATGGAGCTTGAAAAAGTGAAAGAATATATTGATGTGTTAGATGAAAGAGAGAAAGAAGTAATCATTGGAAGATTTGGACTCGATTTAAAGAAGGAAAAAACACAACGAGAAATTGCGAAAGAACTAGGAATTTCAAGAAGCTATGTTTCTCGGATTGAAAAAAGAGCTTTGATGAAAATGTTTCATGAGTTTTACCGAGCAGAAAAGGAAAAAAAGCGCAAAAATGATTAGCGTTTATACATAAGGATGTTATAAAAAGGTGCATTCTTATGAGGGTAAAATTTTTTCATTAGCTTGAAATTGTAAAAAGAAAGTAATAGGAAAATAGAAGGCTAGAAGAAGCATCTAAAGTCATTGGATAAATCTATGACTAGGTGCTTTTTCTAATCCTTAATATTTCACATAGTGGATAAACTCTGTATTATCTGTAGCTACGGTTTTTACTATATCGCCCTGCCGATTTTTATAAATCTCATATTCACGATAAACCTCTACAATAAAGCCATCCTCTTCTTTCGTCTCTTCTAATTTGTATTCCAGTTCGGGTGCACCGAATATTTCATCTGTATTACTTGAAACCTCTTGATCTTCATTTGTTGGACTATAAAAGAGAACCTGATTTTTATTGATGCTGGCCGTTGGGGTTTCTATGTATGCAATAAAAGCAAGAAGTACAATAACCAATATAAAAGAGATTTTTTTCACAATTAATCTCCTCCTTCCATTTCATTGTATGCATGTCCTTTAGAAGTATGCGAACAAGAAACGAAGGAGTTTTTTAGAACTGGAAAATTTAATCATTTTTATCTATAAAATATCATATCGTAAAAAGTACATGCCTTACTATTATTGAAAGACTGGAGGCTAAGCATCTAGCGTGAAAAGAAGAATAAACAAATAATCTTCAAATCGTGTAAATATTTTATAATAATTGTAATATAAATGAAATATAAATGTTTCTTTCAAAAGGGTTAGAGCTAACGGAAGGGGTTGAAGATTGGTGTTTAGGAGGCTGCTGCTAGTTATCTCACTATTGCTATCTATCCTTACTAATGGACCGAATCATGAAAAAAATGAACTTATAGCAAGTAATCAGCAAGATCAAACGATTGTAACTATTTCTGAGATAAAAGATATGGTTAGAAATATGCAAACAAAAGCAGACGTCAACTCCATTCTAGGTAGGAACTATCAAGAAATAAGAGGAGAATTGTACAATAATACTGTATGGAGATTTGATTTGTATCCCGTCTCAAACTATCAATATATGTCAAAATTTGACACGGTAGATTCTGAAGGTTTACAGGAAGGATTAGTGAAATATATTATTTTTATCAGTTTTGGTGAAGAGGATAATATTATCAGTAAATCTATTTATTATTGCGATATAAAAGGAAATATTTATGAAGTAAAATATATTGAGAATACAGAAAAAGAAGTTATACTATTTTAATCATACATTCGATGAAGTCATCTTGATTATGTTACTAACTATCTACTTTTTCATAATACTTAGGCTTTCAAACAAGCGATTTTTCACCACCTTTCTATACTATTAGAAAGGTGGTGAAAAGTATGGTAAAAATTTTTATCGATCCAGGTCATGGTGGCTCTGATTCTGGTGCAGTAGGAAATGGATTACTAGAAAAAAATATCACATTAATGGTTGCACAAGAAATCAATCTTATACTTCAAAACGAATATGAAGATATTGCTATTCGAATGAGTCGTACGGGAGATGCTACAGTGAGCTTGTCAGAAAGAACAGAGGCGGCTAATAACTGGAATGCTGATTTTTATCTTTCTATTCATATAAATGCTGGTGGTGGAACAGGCTTTGAAAGCTATATATATCCAGGGATTGGTGAACCTACAACAACTTATCAAGAATTAATTCATGAGCAAGTAGTTGCTGATACAGGCTTTATTGATAGAGGAAGGAAGCGTGCAAATTTCTATGTGTTAAGAGAAACACGTATGCCTGCATTATTAACAGAAAATGGTTTTATCGATACAACGTCAGATGCTAACCGCCTAAAAGAAAGCAATTTTATTGTGAAAATTGCTAGAGGTCATGTCCTTGGTTTAGAAAAAGCATTTTCATTAACAAAAAAGCAATCTAAGCCAATATACCGTGTGCAAATTGGTGCATTTTCAGAAAAAGTAAATGCGGATAACCTAGCAGCACAAGCAAGTGAAAAAGGATTTGAAACAGCCGTTCTATTTCGAAATAACCTCTATATTGTACAAATTGGAGCCTTTAGCAGTAGAAATAATGCCGAGCAATTGGCTGCAAAGGCAGAAGATGCAGGTTTTTCGACTTATCTTTCTAATTAGTATAGGAGAATTAGTGAATATATAAAGCAATTTTTGTGATAGAGGAAAATCATTAGAAAATAGGACAATTGCCTAAAACATTGGGTACAAATAAAGAATATTTTATAGAAGAGAGGAGGAATATTAATGGTTGGTTATGGATACCCGAATCAAATACCACCAGCTGTTCCACTTGGAGGAGTAGGACCAACTCCAGTTGGATATGGATTTGGAGCACCTTATGCTGCATACGGAGGCGTATATGGAGGTTCCAGTGGTGTCTGGTATGCATTCTTAATTATTCTGTTTATTGTTATAATTCTTTTTTGGGGTGTTTGGGTATTTGGTGGCTACTTTCGTTAATTAGCATGAAGGATAAGAGAAAATGGAAAGAGCCCCGAAAATCTTCGGAAACAGTCATCGTATTAACCATCAATGGGGAAGAAAGAAATTCCCATTGATGGAAATTTTACTTTATTTACGATTCTTAAGAAAGAATGGAAATATTCCGATATTCGAACTATAATAGCATAGTAGTTACTAAGAAAGGAGCTAATAGAATAATGAGTAGAATAGCCTATCAAGAAACATGGGATTTAGATGGATTATTTCCTGGAGGAAGCCATTCTCCCAAGTTTAGAGAGCACTTAGCGATATCAATGGATGAAATAGCTAAATTATCATCATATGTACATAAATTTGAGCCATTGAAAGAAGCGATGGACGGCGATGCTTTGCAACAAATTGTGGAACAATTTGAAATTGTTGTAAAAAAAGTAAGACAGGCAGGTGCCTTCGTAAGTTGTTTAGAGGCACAAAATATGGAGGATAAAGAGGCGAGCGCATTAAGAGGGAGAGTAACCGAATTAAGTGCAACCTTTCAAAATGTATTAACTATTCTGGACGGGAAATTATCCTTATATAGTGACATGGAATGGGATTCCTTATTCAAAGGAAATGAATTAGAACAACTTTATTTTGTCCTGTCAGAAAGAAGAACTGCAGCTAATGAGAAATTATCTGAAGCAGAAGAAACGCTTATAAATAAACTAAGTGTTGATGGATATTATGGTTGGGGCCAAATGTATGATACGATTGTTGGAAAAATCCAGATTCCTTTTCAAGAGGAAAAACTATCTATTGGACAAGCTGCAAATAAATTTTCTAGTCCAGATCGTTCGGTTCGTAAAAGGGTGTTTTCAGAATGGGAAAAGGCATGGGATGCTCATGGAGAAGTTCTCGCTAAAACATTAAACCATTTAGCTGGATTTCGATTAAATGTTTATGGAATGAGAGGGTGGAATAACTTTCTAAAAGAACCGTTAGACATGAATCGCATGCAAGAAAAAACACTGCAAGCAATGTGGAGTGCCATTTCTAAAAAGAAACAGCCTTTTGTGCAGTTCTTGGAAAGAAAAGCAAAACTGTTAGGGTTAGAAAAGCTGAGTTGGTATGATCTGGATGCACCGCTAGGTAAGGTAGAAACAAAAATGTCTTATCAGGAGGGTGCTGACTTTATTATTAAGCACTTTGAACAATTCGGAACAGAGATGGCTATTTTTGCAAAAAAGGCATTTGAAGATAGATGGATTGAAGCAGAAGATCGAAAAGGAAAACGACCTGGAGGATTCCATACTTATTTTCCAGAAAGTGCCCAATCACGCATCTTTATGACATATTCTGGTACTCCATCAAATGTCTCAACCTTAGCCCATGAGCTAGGTCATGGTTTTCATACTTTTGCGATGAGAGATATGCATACATTAAATAGGAATTATGCAATGAATGTTGCAGAAACAGCCTCTACATTTGCAGAGATGATTGTTTCAGATGCGGCTGTGAAAGCTGCGTCCACGGAAGAAGAAAAGCTAGTATTACTTGAAGATAAAATACAGCGTTCTATTGCATTATTAATGAATATTCATGCTCGTTTTCTATTCGAAACAAAATATTATGAAGAAAGACAAAACGGACAAGTTTCTAAGGAGCAACTAAACACACTAATGTTGGCTGCGCAAAAAGAAGCATATGGAGATGCTCTATCCGAATATCATCCTTCTTTCTGGGCTTCAAAATTACACTTCTTTATAACAGGGGTACCTTTTTATAATTTTCCTTATACATTTGGTTTTCTATTTTCTCTTGGGATCTATGCAAAAGCATTAGAGGAAGGAAAAGGTTATGAGGATAAGTATATTTCACTATTAAGGGATACAGCAAGTATGACAGTAGAAGAACTGGCTTATAAACATTTACAAGTTGATTTAACAAAAGAAGATTTTTGGAACAGTGCTATTCAGCTTTGTATAAATGATGTAGAAGAATTTTTGGAGCTAACAAATGAATGAATTTGATCTAAGCAAATCAGAATAAGCATTTTCAAAATAAAGAGACCTCATAAATCTAGCTTGGTTATAGCTACTTTATGAGGTCCTAGTTTTTTTTAAAATAAAATAATGCGTTGTAAGTGTAGTTAAATTTTTCTCCATCTAAAATTTCCAATCATTAATACAGAAAGGATTAGCATGAGGAATAAATAAATATGAAGTGGCAGATATGCGAGCCATAGACAGCTAAAGGTCAGGATACAACCAGCAGCTGTTATTGGTAAGCCTGTAAAATAACCATGACTTTCTGTTATATTAAATCTAGCTAAGCGAAAAGCTCCACACACAATATAAAGGACTGTAAAAAATGATCCTGGTGCTCCAAATTCAAATAGAACTCCTTGATATACTAATAGTGCTGGCGCTACTCCAAATGAAATAATATCACTCATCGAATCAAGCTGTTTGCCTAGTTCTGATTCAATATTAAATTTTCTTGCTGTCATTCCATCCAGGCGATCTGCTAATGCTGCAATAAAAATTAATAATAGACTTAATTGTAGATGTCCCTTTAAACTATAAATAATTGCCAAAGCACCTAAAGAAATATTTGTTAAAGTTAATACATTAGCTAATTGTGTTTTAATCTTCTTCATCGTTTGTTCTAAGACTTCATGTAAAAACATTTATATTCACTCCCAGTATGAAATGAATTTCATACAACTATTTTTAATATAATCATATATAATTTTAATGTAGTATATGAATATTCGTAAAGAAAAATTTTATTTATTGGAGGATTGCTTCGTTGAAAGAAAGAGTATATCGCCATTGTATCGAACTAACGAATGGAAGATGGAGTTCCGCTTTAATTAAGAAATTTGCCTATTCTAAATGGAGCCGTTATATGATTCCTTCCTTTGCAAAGGTATATCAAATAAATATAGGTGAAATGGAAAAACAGTTAAATGAATACCGTTCATTACATGAATTCTTTATTAGAAAATTAAAAGCTAATAGTCGAAAAATAGATGCCGTTGCAGGAGAGATCATTAGTCCTGTTGATGCAGTGATTGAAGATATTGGAAAAGTAAAGAGCGATCAATCCATTATCGTGAAAGGAAAAACGTATTCTATTTATGATATGCTTGGAGACGAAAAAATAGTTAAAAAATATGTTGGAGGAACTTATCTTATTTTTTATTTAAGTCCAAGTCATTATCATCGAATTCATTGTCCTGCAACAGGTATAGTGATAAAACGTTGGACTCTTGGAAATAAATCGTATCCTGTTAATAAATATGGCTTAAAGTGGGGGAAATCAACTCTATCTCGGAATTATCGGTCTATAACTGAAATTAAGACCGAAGAAGGAACTGGCATTTGTATGGTAAAAGTTGGAGCGATGTTTATTAACTCGATTATACTAAGTCATCATAAAGAGCACTTAGTACAAGGAGAGGAAATGGCTTATTTTTCTTTCGGTTCTACAGTTGTTTTACTATTTGAAAAAAATACTTTTATACAGAAAGACTTTCCTTCTATGCCATATCCGGTTAAAATAGGAGAGGTTATTGGCGAAATGAGAAAAAAAGTATAGACTAATCTTTCAAAATTAATGGCTAAGTATGAGTCACTTTGCTTTTTCTTTGTTACCAAAGCAAGGTGTTTTCTGCTGCCATTTTGTATTTTATATAGATATAGTAACTTTTATGTAGCAAAAATAAAAAAACAGCCTAATTGCAAGGGCTGCTTTAAAGTGTATATATAGTTTTATCATTATTCTTTGTCACATAATCAAGAGGAAACTTTTATCTTGTTGTTTAAAGAACGTCGGTGAATTTCAGTTTCGATGAGACGAATAAATTCAGGGCTTAAATTAAGTTCCCTAGCTTTATGGTAAGACTCGATCAATAATTCATCTGACAATTTACGCATGCCAGAAACACCTCCATTCAAATCAAAAATAAGTACTTCTTTCTAGTAACATATAAATATGTATTACCTGTGATGCCGAAAAAAATTTTTTTGTTATTCTATTAAGATGAAAGTAGTGCTTTGAAAATGGGCACCATACATACTGTGCGTATAAATTTGACATAGTTTTTTTGATAGTAATAATTGCTTGTCCAACAATAGTCATTTAAGATACATTTTGTCATTTCCGGGAAGTTAGCCTTGGAAGTTTACTGGATATTATTCTGTATCCTTACTTTAACAAAAATAAACATAGAGAACAACTGTTCGGTTATCCACAATCATAAGTGGATAACCTGTGATTAATTTGTTGAGAAGTATGTAGACGGCGTGTAAATCAATGGGTATTATGTGCATAATGTTATCCACATATGTTGAAAAATGCGATTTTTGTCGAAAATTATTTTGTTTTTAACAAAAAAAGAATAGATATTGTATCTTCTTTAAGAAGAAAAACGGTATAATATTACTTTCTTCTACCGTAAAAAATGGTTACCATAAAAAGAGAAGCATATATATTGGTAAAAACATAGATATAAAAGAGACAAGAGGTGTATTTTAAGTGTTTAATCAATTTTTACCTGATCAGTTTGTAAAAAATATATTTGAGATTTCACCAGAAAGCTTAAAAGAAAAAGGAATTAAAGGGATTATCACTGATTTAGATAATACGTTAGTAGAATGGGATCGTCCGCTTGCAACACCGCAAATTATTGAATGGTTTGCAGAAATGAAAAGAAATAATATTAAAGTAACAATTGTTTCTAATAATAAGGAGACGAGGGTTAAGTCATTTTCAGATCCATTGCATATTCCTTTTATTTTTGCTGCGCGCAAACCACTTGGTCGAGCATTTAAAAGAGCAGTAATGCAAATGAATGTAAAAAAAGAAGAGACAGTAGTAATCGGAGACCAATTATTAACAGATGTTCTTGGTGGAAATAGAAGTGGGTTTCATACTATTTTAGTAGTTCCTGTTGCACAAACAGATGGTTTTATGACAAGAATCAATCGGAAAATTGAAAGAAGAATTTTAAATTGGTTTCGTAGAAACGGAAAATTGACTTGGGAGGATTAATAAGTGACAGAAAGAATACATTGTATTGGCTGTGGAGTTGCCATTCAAACGGATAATAAAAATGAATTAGGATATGCCCCTTCTTCTTCACTGGAGAAAGAAGAGGTAATTTGCCAAAGATGTTTCCGTTTAAAACATTATAATGAAGTACAGGATGTTTCATTAACAGATGATGACTTTTTAAAGATATTAAATGAGATTGGCAAAAGCGATAGCCTGATTGTTAAATTAGTAGATATATTTGATTTTAATGGAAGCTGGCTACCTGGTCTGCATCGTTTTACCGGGAAAAATAAGGTTTTATTAATTGGAAATAAAGTCGATCTTCTACCTAAATCAGTGAAACAGCAGAAAGTCGTTAATTGGATGAAAAAAGAAGCGAAAGATTTAGGATTAAGACCTGAAGATGTGTATCTTGTTAGTGCTGAAAGAGGGAAGAATGTAAAGGAAGTCTTAGAAGCAATTGATTATCACCGTAATGGAAAAAATGTTTACGTAGTTGGCTGTACAAACGTAGGGAAATCAACATTTATTAATCGAATTCTTAAAGAGGTTTCAGGAGAAGAAAATGTAATCACTACTTCCCATTTTCCAGGTACAACACTAGATATCATTGAGATACCTTTATCAGATGGGAAATTTTTAGTGGATACTCCGGGAATCATCAATCATCATCAAATGGCCCATTTTGTTGACAAAAAGGATTTAAAAGTTATAACTCCAAAGAAGGAAATCAAAGCGAGAATATTTCAATTAAACGACAGACAAACACTTTACTTTGGTGGACTAGCTCGATTTGATTTTGTTAAAGGGGATCGTAATAGCTTTGTTTGTTATTTTTCTAACGAGATAATGATTCATCGAACAAAATTGGAGAATGCAGATGAATTATATAAAAAGCATGCTGGTGAGTTATTAACTCCTCCAAACAGAGAACAGATGGATGAATTTCCCGAATTAGTAAGACACGATTTCTCCATAAAAGAGCCAAAGACGGATATTGTATTTTCGGGCTTAGGCTGGATTACAGTTAATGAACCAAATATTCAAGTATCTGTTTACGTTCCAAAAGGGGTTCATGCCATGCTTCGTAAATCATTGATATAAGGATTAGAAATGTCATAAGGGAAAAGGGAGAGCGGTATGAGGAAGAATTTTGCAGTAATTGGCGATCCAATCGAACATTCCATGTCACCTATTATGCACAATGATCTTTTTCAGTTTTATGGATTAGATGCTGAGATGAAAAAGATACATATAAAAAAGGATTTCCTGCAAAGTGGTTTAAGTGAATTAAGGGACATGAACATGGCAGGCTTTAATGTTACCGTACCACATAAACAAGCTATTATTCCCTTTTTGGATGAACTGGATCCGTTGAGTAAAGCTATTGGTGCTGTAAATACTGTAGTTTGTGAAAATGGTCGATGGATTGGGTATAATACAGATGGAGAAGGATATCTAAAAGGTCTTTTAAAGCAGCTTCCTGATATAAAACAGCGAAGAACCTTAATTATTGGAAGTGGTGGGGCTGCAAGGGGTATTTATTTTACTCTTGCTCATTATGGAGTAGAACAAGTCGATATTTGCAATCGTACCATTTCAAAGGCAAAAGCCTTAAAAGAGGCATGTCCTTATCCAGTAAAAACAAATATAATGGAAATTGCGCTAGCGGAAAAAACGCTTGGAGAATATGGTCTTATTATACAAACAACTTCTATCGGAATGTCACCAAAAATAGATGCTTCTCCCATTCAAATGAGCAATGTGATGGAGGGTGCGTTTGTAAGTGATATAATCTATAATCCATTGGAAACAAAAATATTAAAGGATGCCAAAGCCAAAGGCGCAATAACTCAAAACGGGATTGATATGTTTGTATATCAAGGAGCCCTAGCTTTTGAAAAATGGCAAGGGGTATTTCCAGATACAACTAGAATGAGGCAAAATGTTTTGACACAATTAGGAGGATTAACATGTTAAGAGGTAAGCAGAAAAGATTTTTACGAGCAAAGGCACACCATTTAAGCCCTATATTCCAAGTAGGAAAAGGTGGCGTAAATGATAATATGATTAAGCAAATAAGTGAAGCATTAGAAGTAAGAGAATTATTGAAAATAAGCATTTTACAAAATTGCGATGAAGATAAAGATACCGTTGCAAGTGAATTAGTGAATGGCACGAAAAGTGAGCTAGTTCAAATTATTGGCAATACAATCGTGTTATATAAAGAGTCTAAAGAAAATAAAACGATTAATTTACCATCTTAATTCCGCAGAAGAGGCGATATTTTTGAAAAAAGTAGGGATATTAGGAGGAACGTTTGATCCCCCTCATATTGGTCATCTAATCATTGCGAATGAAGTGCTACATGCAAAAAAATTAGATGAAATATGGTTTATGCCAAACCAAGAACCTCCACATAAAATGAAATCAGGGGACGTAACGAATGCTCATCGAGTGGACATGGTACAGTTATCGATAGAGGCACACACTTCTTTTCGAATCCAAACAATTGAAATGGATAGAGAAGGAAAATCATATACCTTCGATACAATGAAGCTATTAGAAGAAGCTTATCCAGATATTGATTTCTATTTTATAATTGGAGCAGATATGGTAGAATATCTGCCTAAATGGTATAAAGTTCAAGAGCTTATGAAAATGGTACAATTCATTAGTGTAAACCGTCCTAAATATGAACTTGGAACAGATTATCCTGTTCAGTATGTAAAGGTTCCTGATATTAATATTTCCTCTAGCTTAATTCGTGAAAGGGTTAAAGCTGGAGAAACCATTTCATTTTTAGTAAGAGATGAAGTAAAGAGATATATTGAGGAGAATCGATTATATGAAGCGTGAGGAAGCATTACAAATAGTGAAAGAGCAGATAACGGAAAAACGTTATATTCACACAATTGGTGTAATGGAAACAGCTATTAAGTTAGCGACTAAATATGGCGGAAATGTCGAAAAGGCAGAAATGGCAGCGATTTTTCACGATTACGCTAAATTCCGACCGAAGGATGAAATGAAACAGATTATCCTAGAGCAAAATATGAATCCTAATCTTTTATTGTTTCATTCTGAACTTTGGCATGCTCCAGTTGGCGCTTTTCTAATAGAGAAAGAAGTAGGAATTAACGATAGGGAAATACTAGATGCTATTAGATACCATACTTCGGGGAGACCAGAAATGAGTATGCTAGAAAAAATAGTATACTTGGCTGATTATATGGAACCAGGTAGAGCTTTTCCTGGTGTTGATGAAGTAAGAGAATTAGCAGAACTGGATTTTGAACGTGCATTTTTACAAGCAGTAAAAAACACGATCATGTTTCTCATCCGGAATAATAGAGCAGTATTTCCTTTGAGTTTTGAAACATATAATAGTTATTGTATAAAACATGGAGGTTGATTGAATGGATGAACGTACGTTATTATGGACGGCAGTAAAAGCAGCAGATGCGAAAAGAGCAGAAAATATTGTTGCACTAAATATGAAAGGTATTTCTCTAGTCGCAGATTATTTTGTTATTTGTCATGGTAATTCAGACAAGCAAGTACAAGCAATTGCAAATGAAATTAAAGATAAAGCTAGCGAGCTTGGCATCACGGTTAAACGATTTGAAGGGTATAATGAAGCAAAGTGGATTTTAGTTGACTTAGGTGATATTATCGTTCATGTTTTCCACCGGGATGAAAGAACTTATTATAATTTAGAACGCCTTTGGGGAGACGCGCCAGTTGAAAACATTGAAAGCGTGATTAGTCAATGAGTTATGAGCAGTTTGCCTATCTTTATGATCGACTGATGAATGATGTTCCATACGATAAGTGGATTGAGCTTATAAAAAAAGCAGCAAGCGATTATAAAGTTGATGGAGCAAACCTTCTAGATTTAGCATGTGGAACAGGCGAATTAGCGATTAGATTATCACAGGCTGGTTTTCAAGTAACTGGTGTTGATTTATCAGAGGATATGCTGAGTGTTGCCCAGGCAAAAACGATGGAAGCAGGAGAATCGATTTTTTATCTTGAACAAGATATGTCTCAGTTAGAAGGTTTACCTGTTTTTGATCTTGTTTGTATATGCTGTGATTCCATCAATTATTTACAAACAGAAGAAGAAGTGGTTAATACATTTAACAGTGTTTATGAACATTTGGATGAAAGAGGTCTATTTATATTCGATGTTCATTCTTTGTATAAAATGAATCATTTATTTATTAATCAAACCTATGCTGTCAACGATGAGGACGTAAGCCTTATTTGGCAGTGCTACGAAGGTGACTATCCAAATAGTGTTGAGCATGATTTAAGCTTTTTTCAACTTGACGAAAAAACAGATATGTATTTTCGCTACGATGAACTCCATCTTCAACGAACCTATTCGGTTGAACAGTATAGAGAATGGCTTGAGCAAACTGGTTTTGCTATTCTAAAAGTAGAAGCAGATTTTTCTGATGGTCCAATAGAGGATCATGCAGAAAGAATTTTCTTTTATTGTAAGAAAAAGTGAGAGAGTATCTAAGTTGAAATAATTATTAGAAAATGGAAATGTTCCATAGAGGGATCATTTCCATTTTCTTATGTCCGATTGGAAAATCTTAAAGGCGGATAAAAAAATTTAAATGGAAAGAAGGAATTTACGTTAGTCTTATAGAATGTTTTATTAGCATTAACTATTTTTATGCCCTGAAACAAGATTTTTAAGGGATAGCTGATCATCCTCATATTTTGCATGTGTTGCCTGAAATAACTGGTTAAAAGTATCTCCTAGTTGACGTTCTAATACGTTTATTCCTTCGCCAGTGATACCACCCTTTACACTTACTTTTTCCTGTAAGGTAGGTAAAGTATAATAACCTTTCTTTAATAATTCTCCCAACCCAATAAGCATTTCACTAGCTAATTTAGTTGCTGTTTCTAAATCAATTTCCGTTTCATCCACCGCACCTTCGATAAACTTCCTAGTAAGATAACAAAAAAATGCTGGTCCGCAACTTACTATATCAGAGGCTACCCTCGTAATATTATCTTCAATTTCTAACGGAGTCGAAAACTTTTTATAGAAATTCTCCAGCTGATTTTTCCAAGCTTCTGTACAATTCCTTCCAAAAGAGAACAAAGATACGCCTGCTAATGCTCTATTTGTTATGCTTGGAATTATCCGCGCAACAGAGCAATTAAAGAAAGTTTCAAGCTGGTCAGGGCTAATTGGACTTGTAATGGAAACGACACATTTATCCTTTGTTAAAACAGGAGAAATGTTTTTAGAGACACCATACATATCATGAGGCTTTACACATAAAAAAATAAGATCTGCTTCTTTTGCTATTTCAATAGCATTAGAGCATATATTTATGTTTGGATAATTTTCCTTAATTTCTAATGCTTTGGAAAGTGTTCGATTAAAAATAAATACGTCTTCGGGGGAAATAGCATTTCCATCAATCATCGCTTCTATTAATATTTTCCCCATATTACCTGTACCAATCATTCCAATTTTCATTTTTCCTTCCCCCCCTATAATGAGCGGTTTCTCATATAACGATATGAAGCAAAGATAAAAAATATACCTGAAAGGATGATTAGTTATCATGGACTGGCTTCGAAAAAATAGAAAATTCATTTTTATTGTTTTAGGTTGTTTACTCTTTCTTGTGCTTTATCATTATTCTCCTATCCTTATGCAACCTAATGAGGAAGAAGACTATATTCAGCAAGATGATTTATTTGCAGGTAGCAGTGTGGAGGAAACAGCGATAGATGGTAATAGTGTGGAAGAGGGATTACAAGATAAATTGCTGATTGTAGATGTAAAAGGCGCAGTTAAAAACCCGGGAGTTTATGAAGCAACGGAAGGAGACCGAGTGAATGATATCATAAAAAAAGCAGGAGGGATGTTGGATAAAGGAGAAAAAAATGGGGTGAATTTAGCGATGAAGGTGACAGATGAGATGATTATCTATGTTCCATATATAGGGGAAGAAGATTCTATTATTAGCGAATCTGGAAACCAGACGAGCTTATCCTCAGATGAGGAATTAATAAATATAAATAAGGCTAGTGAAACAGAATTAACTGAATTGCCAGGGGTGGGACCTTCCAAAGCAGCTGCAATCATTGAATATCGTGAACAAAATGGAGGTTTCTCTACAAAAGAGGATATCAAAAACATAAGTGGAATTGGCGAGAAAACATATGAGAAATTAGAAGCATTCATTACCATAAAGTGAAAGACAAATGTTTTACAGAAAATTTAGGTGAGTTATGTCCATGGCTTAGCTTCCTTTTCATAATTGACTCACAACATACTTCTCGATAAACTAAATGAAGAATTAGATTATTGCATTGCATAACTTTGATAATTAATGGGAGTGAATGGGAATTGGATAGAATTTCATGGGATGAGTATTTTATGGCACAAAGTGAATTATTAGCATTAAGAAGCACATGTACAAGATTAGCAGTTGGAGCGACTATCGTACGAGATAAGCGTATTATTGCTGGTGGATATAATGGTAGCATAGCTGGTGGAGTTCATTGTATAGACGAAGGTTGCTATGTCATTGATAATCATTGTGTACGAACCATTCATGCAGAGATGAATGCGATTTTACAATGTGCAAAATTTGGTGTTCCTACAGATGGGGCAGATATATATGTCACTCATTTTCCTTGTCTCCAATGCTGCAAGGCGATTGTACAAGCAGGGATTAAGACAGTGTATTATGCAATAGATTATAAAAATCATCCGTATGCACTTGAGCTGTTTGAACAGGCTAATATTGCAACAGTACAAGTGGAGAGAAATGATTTTGATAAAAAAGAAGAGAAAAAGGCTTTAGTGGAAGCACTTGTTAAGCAATTAAAGGAAAATAATACGGATACTGTTAATGTGGAAACGTTGGAAAAAAGAGCAGAAGAATTATTTTCTATTATCCCTACAGCAAAGACGTCTATTTGATAATTCTTTTCCTTTTCCGATCTACAGCAGTAGATAGGAGCGATTTATGTTTCAAACTAGATTTCTATTCTTCGCCATTTCGGCATTTTTTGGTATTTTATGCTCTTTTTCTCAAACATTATTTTTTTATCTATTATCACTAGTGTTGCATAAATATTGTCGCAATTTTCAGTCTGATTATCCTCCTTGTTTAGAGCCAAAAAGGTAAATACCTATTCAAAGGTGGCTCCATCCATTTGGTTTTTTTTTACAATTAGACTTGTGCGACAACAACAATTTGCTTATTAAGGGATGGCTTTCCCTTCAATCTTTCGAAGCCAGATATGAGCTGGTTTCCACAATGCAGCCCTTAAATAACGGCTAATTTGTAAGGTTTTTCGCTTACTTCTTGTTTCAAGTTGTACGAGAACATGTAGGCAAAAAACAATCAGTGCGATAAACACTTGGTTTTGAATCGCCCATTCACTTTGACCGTAGAACTTTTTGATGCTGAGATGCTGTTTGATCCATTTAAAGAACAACTCAATTGCCCACCGTGATTTGTACATCTCTGAAATTTCTTCGGCACTCAAATCAAAACGATTGGTAATTAAATGCAGTTCATTTCCTTTTGAATCCATCACTTTTAGAAGACGAAAGTAATTTTCAGCACGGTTTTGAGTCGTACCAATCAACACCATTTGATCTGACAAAACAGCTGAATTCTCGGGTAGTTTAAAATTATAAACTTCCCGTATGACTGCGTTTTTCCGTAGCCTTGAAAGAAAAAAGTAACCATCATCTGTCATTCGGTCAAAGCGCTCGTAATCTAGGTAGCCACGGTCAAACACATACATGCATTCTTTATCATCAACCATGATTTCAAGCTGACCACGATCATGTTCTTTTGCCGTTGTTAAAACAGCCTTTTCAGGATAGGAACTCCCTTTTTCCATAAACACAAGTCTCAAATGCAACTTGACACCCGCTTTTGTTTTGCGGAACTTTGCCCATTTATGATTGGTCAAATTAAGTGGCAATGTGCTTGAATCAATGATTTTTAACGGCATAATAAGCTTTGTATAATGTGTTTTTGCATGAATTTGTGCGACTAAATCAAGGAAAAGCCTTTGAAATAAATCTGGATTTATACCGTTTAATCGGCGTGAGAGCTGAGAAATACTGATTGAATCAAGATCAATGCCTTTTTGTAGTTGGTCGTCGAAAAGACAATCGCTTAGCTCATGCAAACTTTCGACTTCTTGTAGCTGTGCAAAAAGGAGTAATTTTAGAAATGAGTCTGTTTTTAGTTTTTTCGTATAGTAATCTAATTTCAACGTTTTCACGGTTTCTTCAAAAAGTTGAAGATTTATTGGTGAAAACCATTGTCCAAATGAAGTTTTTCGTGTAATCTTGTCCATGAGTTGGTCCTTTTTTAGTGGATTTGGACGGGTTACCACCTGACTTATCCATTATAAAGGACTTTTTCTTTGCACAAAATAATAAAATTGAACATTTTGAGTATTTTTAATAGTGAAAATAAATTAATGCAACACTAGTGATCTATTATATATTCTTTTTATCCTATGGCTTTATTTGGCTAAAAAAATCACATTAGGATTAAGTGGTTTTCTCATTTGTTTCTTTCTCCTTTTTCTTGTGAGGGGTAGTTATGACAATATAGGAAACCACTCGGAGATAAGCGAAGATGATTCTTCTTTTATCATTACTTTCCTAGAGTCAGCTGATATAGACGGGGATAGGTGGAGGACCGTTGGGCGTGATAAACAAACGAAAGAAAAATTAATCGTTTCCTACAAAATGAATACAGAAAAAGAAAAAAATTTTTTAGAAAGTGAGCGAGTGATTGGGAAAACTTGTATGCTACAGGGGTCATTATCGCTTCCCGCTTCGCAAAGAAACGAGAATGGGTTTGATTATAGACAGTTTCTTAAAAATGATTCAATTTATTGGTTACTTGCAACACAGGATTTAAATTTAACAAACTGTAAGGAAGAAAGTAATCTCCTCTTTTCATTAAAGCAGCTGAGAGAAAAAGGGACTATCTGGATTGCTGAACATTTTTCAGAAACAACCGTACCTATTGCAGAAGCGCTTATTTTTGGCGAACGAGGAATGATGGACGAAAACCTCCAAATTGCGTATCAGCGTTTAGGAATTATCCATCTACTAGCTATTTCTGGCTCCCATGTTGTCGTATTAATAGGGATACTTTATTTTGTGATGATCCGAGCTGGAATTACGAAAGAAAGGGCTAGCACAATTCTTTTACTACTCTTGCCCGTTTATGCTGTATTGACAGGAATAAGTCCATCGGTAGTTAGAGCTGTTTTGACCTCCATGGTACTATTGGCCAAAAATAAATTTCGAATTTTTTCTGGCTTGCCGATGATTGATATAATCAGTGTAGTCTTTTGTTTATGCTTAATTATCGACCCACGGAATCTTTTTAATATTGGTTTTTTGTTATCCTTTATTGTTTGTTTTTTCCTCATCCTTTCTTCCACTCTAATTAGGTCTTATCATACCTCAACCGTCAAAATGTATTTCTTTACTACTTTTATTTCCGAATATGCAGTAATTCCTGTTATATTGTATTATTTTTATGAAATTCCTACTCTATCTTTAGTAGCGAATCTTATTTATATCCCCTTTTATACAATTATTGTTTTGCCGTATTTAATTAGCCTTTATATTCTCTCTTTTCTATTTCCACAAATATTATCCTTTTTTTCTTTTCCTTTGGATCTTATGTTAATGTTTTCAGATAAACTGGTATTAAAGCTTGCTAGCTATCCTTTTAGTACGCTTGTTCTCGGAAGACCATCTTCTGTTTTGCTTGGCGCTTATATTGTCAGTTTACCGATTTTCTTTTTTTTGTATGAAATTATGCCAAAGAAATCGAGGAATTGGCTCTATATTATCCCTATATTGATTATTAGTTTTCAATACATTGACAATGTTTATTCAGCAAAAGGCGAAATTACTTTTATTGATGTAGGCCAAGGTGACAGTATTCTCATTCAATTGCCATATAATAAGGGGACTTATTTAATTGATACTGGTGGGACGGTAACTTTTCCTATGGAGGAATGGCAAAAACGAAAAGATCCTTTTGAAGTAGGTGCAAAAACAGTAGTTCCTTTTTTGAAAAGTAAAGGGATATCTACGATTGATAAACTAATATTGACACACGGTGATTTAGACCATATTGGAGGAAGTACAGCTGTAATAGAGCAATTAAATGTAAAAGAAATAATGTATCCAAATGTAACGGAAGAATCTTCGATAGAAAAAGAAAGACTATTATCGTTAGCAAAGCAGAAAAAAATTCCGATTCACTTTATTCAAGCAGGGAAAAAATGGACTACTGGGAAGGATGCTTTTTTAGTTTTAGCTCCTTTTGAGACAGAGGATTTAACGAAGAATAATGGTTCGATTGTAATTTATGCAAAGGTTGCCAATAGAACATGGTTATTTACAGGTGATCTAGAAAAGGAAGGAGAAGAAGCGTTAATGCTTAACTATCCGCTTTTAAAGGATATAGATATTTTAAAGGTGGGCCATCATGGAAGCAAAACTTCTTCTACTAGTGAATTTATTGAGCAGCTTAAACCGAAAATTGCTATTATATCAGTTGGGGAAAATAATAGTTATAACCATCCAAGTCAAGAAGTGCTTTCTACTTTAAAAGAAAGTAAAGTCAAAGTATTTAGAACAGATGAAAATGGGGGAATTTCTTTTTATTTTTCCGAAAAAGGTGGAACGTTTCAATTGCAAATTCCATAGAATATAGCAAATGAGAATGGCTAAATCAATAAACAATGTCACTCTAATACCTATCCCACTGTAAGATATGCTTAAGCTCTTTGCACATCGCCAAAACACCTAAGCGCTGCGACTAGATTAAGGAAACACAAAGTGCGATAGCTTTTTTGTGTCTGCTTACGCAAAAGGAGACCTGAAATTTGTTAGCCAGCATATGCTAGATAGCAAATGGACTTTAGAACGTTTCTACTTTCTTACCTGTGAACAAAAAATACTTATAAAAAATGACTTGTTTTGCATTTCCTAAGCTGTCAAGACTTGACACAAATAGATTAAAGCCATTCGAGCACACTAGTAATAATACAAGTGCACCGTTACATATGAAGTATCCTAGGCCTTGATATGTAACGTTCATTATAGATTGAAGGAAGGTTTCTCTGATTCCCTTTTTTTGCTACTAGTACTCTTTGGAAAAGCAAGCAAGCTTTTTTGAAGAAATTTCTTAAGCAAGAGAGGAGTTTTCTCGAGGACCTTCTTTCTGTTAATAAATGAGCTAATTTTTGAAAAAGAGGACAACAAATAGGAGTTTCGTATATAATAATGGTTTAGTAATGGTTTATGCTAAAGAGTTATTTAGGGAATGGGGAGAAGAAATGATCGAAGAATTATGGAAAAAAATTAAACGCAAAGATTTTTCTTTTGTCTATTTATTATACGGACTAGAGTCTTTTCTAATAAACGAAACGAAATATTTATTGTTGCAATCTTTATTAAATGAGGAAGATGAGGATTTTAATTTATCTACATATGATTTGGAGGAAACTCCGGTAGAATTAGCGATAGAGGATGCAGAAACAATTCCTTTTTTTGGCGATAGAAAAGTGATTGTTTTAAATAATCCATTCTTCCTTACGGCTGAAAAAACAAAGTCAAAGGTAGAGCATAATGTAAAGAAATTGGAGGAATATTTGAAACAGCCTTCACCGTTTACTACAATGATATTTATCGCTAGTTACGAAAAGTTAGATGAACGGAAAAAAATAACAAAACAGTTAAAAACAGCAGCGTCTATTTTGGAAGCCAAAAAATTAAATGAGCAAGAATTGAAGAAATGGCTCAAGCAGCGTGCAGCATATAATCAGGTTGAAATAAATGAAGATGGATTGGATATGATCCTAAGTCTTGCGGGAACAAATTTATCCCTTTTAACATCTGAGATTGATAAAATGGCTTTATATGTACAAGATTCAAAATTAATAACGAAGGAAATTGTCGAGGAATTAGTGGCGAAATCATTGGAGCAAAATATCTTTAGCCTTGTCGATAAAGTAATCTCTAAAAAAATGGATGAAGCCTTACGGATTTATTATGATTTATTAAAGCAAAATGAAGAGCCATTAAAAATACTTTCGATTATAGCAAATCAATTTCGCTTAATCTATCAAGTAAAAGCACTAGCTCAAAAAGGATATGGGCAACAGCAAATTGCCTCTGTTTTAAAAGTCCATCCATTCCGAGTGAAACTAGCCGCAGGACAAGCTCAGCGTTTTACAGAAGAGGAATTAACAAAATGCATCCAACTATTTGCAGAAGGCGATTATCAGTTAAAAACAGGATCCATGCCAAAAAATATGGTGATAGAAATGATTTTATTTCAATTAGGACATGGAATGTAGGAGAGCGGAATTTATAGTGACAAAAACAGTAGGATGAAAAACCCCTCTTACTGTTTTTGTTTATATTTTGATTTACGGGGTTAATATTATAGCTGAATAAATAAAAAGACATAAAAAAGACTATCTAATTGATAGTCTTTTTTTACTCATTATGCGTTTGAAGCATTTTTTCTTTTCGCTAAACGAGATTTTTTACGAGCAGCAGCATTTTTATGAATAAGACCTTTAGCAGCAGCTTTGTCTAATTTACTAGCAGCTTCTACAAAACTTTCATTTGCAGCAGTTGTATCATTAAGAGCAATAGCAGCTTCAGTCTTTTTAACAGCAGTACGCATTGCAGATTTAACTGTAGTGTTTTGAGCATTACGAGCTTCACTAGTTTTTACACGTTTAATAGCAGATTTAATATTTGGCATTTACGTTCACCTCCTAAAAAGAAGCATCAAGTTCATTATTTAAACTCGATATATACATTCCTAAAAAACTTAAAGAACAAGTGATATTTTATCAAACGAGGACTAATAATGCAAGACTTCCTTCTAATTTGGACAATATGAATTTTTTTGGGGAGAAAGGCAATGCTAATAATATTCTTATATTAATTTAATTGGAAGGGGATAACGATGGAGGAAAAACTAGATTTAAGCATGTATTCTATACGGACTGATTTAGCTATTGAGGCAAAGGATTTAGCTTTACATAAACAAGGGCTTGTTCAAAATGAACAGGATCAATCACAGCTTGAAGGGGTTATCATCAAGGAAAAAGAGGAAAATGGCATTAAAATGTCCTATGTGGAAGTAACAGAAAAGGGCGAAGAAATAATAGGGAAAAAACAAGGTAAATATTTAACAATAGAAGTATTAGGAATAAGACAGCAGGATACGAAATTGCAAGAGAAAGTAGAGAAAGTTTTTGCAAGTGAGTTTTCGCAATTTTTAAAGCAGAGCAATATTAAAGAAAATGCATCCTGCTTAGTAGTTGGGCTAGGGAACTGGAATGTTACCCCAGATGCGTTAGGACCTCAGGTTTGTGAAAATATACTTGTAACGAGGCATTTATACGAATTGCAGCCAGAAAGCGTGGAAGAGGGATATCGGCCAGTATCAAGTTTAGCCCCAGGAGTAATGGGTCTTACTGGAATTGAAACGAGCGATATCATTAAAGGAGTAGTAGAGAAAACGAATCCTGATTTTGTTATCGTAATTGATGCACTCGCATCACGTTCAATAGACCGTGTAAATTCTACTATCCAAGTTTCAGATACAGGGATCCATCCAGGGTCTGGCGTAGGAAATAAACGGAAGGAACTGAGTGAAGAAACACTAGGAAGACCAGTGATTGCAATAGGAGTACCGACGGTGGTGGATGCTGTATCTATTACGAGCGATACGATAGATTACATCTTGAAGCATTTTGGAAAAGAACTAAAAGAAGGGAATAGGCCATCAAGAGCGTTAGCACCGGCAGGATTAAGCTTTGGAGAAAAAAGAAAATTAACGGAGGAGGATTTGCCAGAAGAACAGCATCGGAAGACTTTTCTCGGTATTATTGGTACATTGCCTGAAGAGGAAAAGAGAAAGTTAATTTATGAAGTGCTATCGCCAATAGGTCATAATTTAATGGTTACGCCAAAAGAAGTGGATGTCTTTATTGAGGATATGGCTAACTTACTTGCAAATGGATTAAATGCTGCCCTTCATTCAGCCATTAATCAAGAAAATGTTGGTTATAATACTCACTAGTTGACAATAATAGTTCTATCTTTCCTAGTATTTTCATACATTTTAATAGAGTTGCTAGGAAATGATTGCTATTTTTCCATGGAACGAAAGGATGTATCTCTAGGGATGCTCCCTTTCTTTTTAATATATGGAGAATTGCAGACTTGATAATTAGATTAAAGGAGATTGATCAAGTTGAAACTATATACATTAGGTGCTGTCGGAATCGTTTTGTTAATGTTTATATGTGTCTTATTCGGAATGCAGCAAGCAAATAGCGGGATTCACAAAATGAGAGGCTATGATGATCAAGGGCTTCAAAGTGCAGTCTCCGTAAAAAATGAGGATGGAAATGTAGAGGCTTCCGTCCTAGGACAAAACGTTACAAGTCATGATTTAGAACAAAAGAAACAGCAATTAGAAGAAATGAGGGCTTTTAATTTATTGTCAAGTATCGGTAAAGGAGTAGCTGATACCATTTCTTCATTGGCAGAAAAAGGCGTAAGTCTGGTTGGAGATATAATTGAAGAAAAAGAAAACTAGAAAACTGTTTAGTAATTCATTTTACTTTTCGTTGAATCTTATTCTTCACACTGCTATAATCAAAAATAGTGTACATGCGCGATTATTGTAGGAGTGAACTAAATGAACAGAGAAGAGATGCTAAAAAAACAATCAAAAATTAGAAATTTTTCTATTATTGCACATATAGATCATGGGAAATCCACCCTAGCTGATAGAATATTAGAAAAAACAAACGCACTCACTGCACGTGAGATGAAAGATCAGCTATTAGATTCAATGGATTTAGAAAGAGAACGTGGAATCACGATTAAATTAAACTCAGTCCAGCTTAAATATAAGGCAAATGATGGAGAAATCTATACACTTCATTTAATTGATACACCAGGTCACGTGGATTTTACATATGAAGTATCACGTAGTTTGGCTGCATGTGAAGGAGCAGTACTAGTAGTTGATGCTGCACAAGGAATTGAAGCACAAACATTAGCAAATGTTTATTTAGCAATTGATAATGATTTGGAAATTGTTCCGGTTATTAATAAAATTGACCTTCCAAGTGCTGATCCTGAAAGGGTTAGAAATGAAATTGAAGAGGTAATTGGATTAGATGCTTCTGAGGCTGTACTAGCTTCTGCCAAAGCTGGAATAGGGATAGAGGAAATACTAGAACAAGTTGTTGAGAAAGTTCCTGCTCCTGAAGGGGATCCAGAAGCGCCATTAAAAGCACTTATTTTTGACAGCCTATATGATGCATATCGTGGGGTTGTGACGTATATCCGTGTTGTTGATGGTACGGTAAAACCTGGTGACAAAATTAAAATGATGGCAACAGGCAAAGAATTTGAAGTTATTGAGGTGGGAGTATTTACACCGAAAGCTACTCCTACAGATCACTTATCTGTTGGGGATGTAGGTTTCTTAACAGCGGCAATTAAAAATGTTGGGGATACTCGAGTAGGGGATACCATAACTAATGCAAAGAATGGCGCAACAGAAGCATTACCAGGATACCGTAAGTTAAATCCAATGGTTTATTGTGGGTTGTATCCAATAGACAGTGCGAAATTTAATGATTTACGGGAAGCATTAGAAAAATTGGAACTAAATGATTCTGCGTTGCAATTTGAGCCAGAGACATCTCAAGCATTAGGATTTGGTTTCCGTTGTGGTTTCCTTGGCCTTCTTCATATGGAGATTATCCAAGAACGGATTGAGCGAGAATTTAAAATTGACTTGATTACAACAGCACCAAGTGTTATCTACGATGTTATTTTGACAGATGGAACTGAAATCAAGGTAGACAATCCGTCGGCAATGCCAGATCCTCAAAAAATCGAACGCATTGAAGAACCTTTTGTTAAAGCAACAATGATGGCTCCTAATGAATATGTCGGTGCGATCATGGAATTATGTCAACTAAAACGTGGTGTATTCATTGATATGCAATATATGGATGAAACTCGTGTCAAAATTACGTATGAAATCCCATTGTCGGAAATTGTGTATGATTTCTTTGACCAATTGAAATCAAACACAAGAGGTTATGCATCCTTTGATTATGAGTTGATTGGATACAAAACTTCTACACTTGTGAAGATGGATATTTTATTAAATGCAGAACAAGTGGATGCCCTCAGTTTTATTGTTCATAAAGATTTTGCCTATGAAAGAGGGAAAGTAATTGTAGAGAAATTAAAGGAACTTATTCCACGCCAGCAGTTTGAGGTTCCGATCCAAGCGGCAATTGGTCAAAAGATAGTTGCCCGTTCTACCATTAAAGCGATGCGGAAAAACGTATTGGCTAAATGTTACGGTGGCGATATTTCTCGTAAACGTAAATTGCTAGAGAAGCAAAAGGAAGGGAAAAAACGAATGAAGCAAGTTGGTTCCGTTGAAGTACCTCAAGAAGCATTTATGGCCGTATTACGGATGGATGATAATAATACAAAAAAATAAAATACAGTTGATGAGCCGAAAGTAGCATGGATGACAGCTAGTGCAGGAAACTTGCTATTAAGTGCATTGACTGCTATAAGTAAAGGGGGTAGGTGCTAAAGATAGCATCAACCTCTTTTCTTATTTTACCAATGAAACAGGGATTGTGGTTTCCCTGTTTAGTAATAGAGTTGATTAAATTAAAGGTTGTGAAAAATTGATACAAGCAGCATATATTCATATTCCATTTTGTGAGCATATTTGTCACTACTGTGATTTTAATAAAGTATTTTTAAAAGGACAGCCGGTAGATGAATACTTAGATTCATTGGAGAAAGAAATAAAGTTAACCATTGATAAGTATGGGGAACAAACGCTTTCTACCATTTTTGTTGGGGGAGGTACACCGACAAGCTTATCTGCCTCGCAGCTAGAAAGACTTTGTGGAATCATTAATACAGAACTACAGCAGCATCAGGGGATCGAATATACTTTTGAAGCGAATCCTGGTGATTTAACAGAAGATAAATTAAAAGCTCTTTATGAAGGGGGTGTCAATCGTCTAAGCTTTGGTGTTCAGTCTTTTAATAATGAGCTACTACAAAGGATTGGCAGAACACATAAGGCGGAAGACGTTTTTTCATCCATTGAGGCTGCCAAAAAGATTGGATTTAACAATATTAGTGTGGATTTAATTTATAGTTTGCCAGGACAAACACTGGAGGATTTCAAAGATACATTAAAGACTGCATTTTCATTGGATATCCAGCATTATTCAGGCTACTCTCTTATTATAGAGCCAAAAACCGTTTTTTATAACCTGATGAGAAAGGGTAAACTACCAACACCTGGTGAAGATGTGGAAGCAAGCATGTATGGGGTGTTAATGGAAGAGATGACAAGTCATGGTTTTCAGCAATATGAAATTAGTAATTTTGCCAAGCCTGGGTTTAAAAGTAGACATAATCTAACCTACTGGAATAATGAGCAATACTTTGGGTTTGGAGCTGGCTCACATGGGTATATTGCTGGAAACCGCTACTCTAATTATGGTCCTTTGAAAAAATATATGCAGCCATTAGAACAAGGGGAATTTCCTATTATGCATGAACAGAAGGTATCCCTTGTTGAACAAATGGAGGAAGAATTATTTCTCGGATTAAGAAAAAACCAAGGGGTAAGTTTAACATCCTTTGAAAAAAAATATAATAATACTGTCTTACAACTTTTTGAGAAAGAAATAAAGGGGCTATTGGATCGAGGACTAATCAAAATTCAGGGCGAATATTTGAAATTGACCGATAAAGGAAGATTCTTAGGTAATGAAGTGTTTCAATCGTTTATTGGAGTTCTCTAATAACAGGAGAAGTATTCGCTTCTTTTAAACATTTTAAAGGCTAAGAAAGAAAACTTTTCTTCTGTTGTGATTAGTTGGAAGGGAAAAGGGAAAAATTTCTTGTAGAAATCAGAAGCAAATTATTGACACAGCCCCTTTGTTTTTGCTACTTTATATATAGATTTAGCACTCGCTAACAAAGAGTGCTAACAGAGGTGATTAATGTGTTAACTGATCGTCAATTATTAATATTACAGGTGATTATTGATGATTTTATTTCAACAGCACAACCTGTGGGTTCACGGAGTTTATCAAAGAAAGAAAATATTACGTTTAGCTCCGCTACCATTCGTAATGAAATGGCAGATTTAGAAGAATCCGGGTTTATCGAAAAAACGCACTCTTCTTCTGGTCGAGTACCTTCAGAAAAGGGATATCGTTTTTATGTTGATCATCTTTTATCGCCACAGAAATTAAAGCGTTCAGAAATTTTGAGAATTAACTCACTTTTTGCAGAAAAAATATACGAATTAGAAAATATTGTACAAAAATCCGCAAAAATATTGTCTGATTTAACAAATTATACTACTATTGTCCTTGGGCCTGCCGTTAAGGAAAACAAATTGAAGAAAATTCAAATTGTTCCTTTAAATACGAATACGGCCATTGCCATTATTGTGACAGACTCAGGACATGTAGAAAACAGAATGTTTCATTTACCTGAATCTATCCATGCTGGTGAAATTGAGAAGCTGGTAAATATCTTGAATGAACGTTTAACGGGCGTATCTATTGATAAGCTTCATAACAAGATTTATAAAGAAGTTGCTTCCTTGTTGAAACAGCATATTAGCAATTATGAGTATTTAATCAACTCACTTTCAGAAACGGTAAAAATTGAAACACATGAAAAATTGTTTTTTGGCGGAAAAACCAATATTTTAAGTCAACCAGAATTTCATGATATTGCTAAGATAAGAAATTTGTTGAATATGATTGAAAAAGAGGATGGAATCCCAGAGCTTATTCGCAATAATTCCTCTGATATAAGCATTAAAATTGGTAGAGAAAATAATAATATCGCTATGGAAAACTGCAGTATTATCTCTGCTTCTTACAGTATAGGGAATGAGCAAATTGGATCAATCGCCATTCTTGGTCCTACAAGAATGGAATATTCAAGAGTTGTTAGCTTATTAAATATTTTATCGAATGACCTGACAAAAGTACTTACTAATTTGTATCAAAAATAACTACTGTGGAATATTTAAAGTGTAGAAATTAGGATTAACTAACCTATTAACTTATTGGCAACTCTGCCAATCTGTACGGGTTTCATTTGAATAATTATTCCTTTAAGGGAGGTGAACAAGTTGGCAGATGAAAAAACAACAAATAGTGCAGAGATGGAACAACAAGAAAATGTCCAAGTAGAAGAAACTGTTGAAGAAGTATTTGAAGAGGCTGAAGCAACTCCTTCCAATGAGGAAAATGCAGTTGAGGAAGAACTAAAGGCAGCAAATGAAAAAATTGCTGTGCTAGAAGCTAAGTTAGAAGAAGAAACTAATCGCTATCTTCGCCTGCAGGCTGATTTTGATAATTCACGTCGCAGATCAAGGCTTGACATGGAAGCGGCTCAAACATATAGAGCACAAAGTCTAGTAATGGACTTATTACCAAGCATCGATAATTTGGAAAGAGCATTGAAAATTGAAGCCGTTGATGAACAAACACAGAGTTTATATACTGGTGTGGAGATGGTTTATCGTGGAATTATTGAGGCTCTTAAAAAAGAAGGTGTAGAAGCTATTGAAGCGGTTGGAACAGAATTTGATCCCCACCTTCATCAAGCAGTTATGCAAGAGGAAGTAGAGGGAACGGAATCTAATATCGTGGTAGAAGAGTTTCAAAAAGGGTATAAGTTAAAAGACAGAGTGATTCGTCCTGCAATGGTTAAAGTAAGTCAATAAGCATTACATATTAAAATAATAGGAGGGAAATTTCCATGAGTAAAATTATTGGAATTGATTTAGGTACAACAAACTCTTGTGTTGCTGTACTTGAAGGTGGAGAACCAAAAGTTATCCCAAATCCAGAAGGTAATAGAACATCTCCTTCTGTAGTAGCATTCAAAAATGGAGAACGTCAAGTAGGGGAAGTTGCAAAACGTCAATCTATCACAAACCCAAACACGATTATGTCAATTAAACGTCATATGGGTACAGATTATAAAGTGGAAGTTGAAGGCAAGAACTACTCTCCTCAAGAAGTTTCTGCTATTATTCTTCAATACTTAAAAGGTTATGCAGAAGAGTATCTTGGAGAGAAAGTAACAAAGGCTGTTATTACAGTACCTGCTTACTTCAATGATGCAGAACGTCAAGCAACAAAAGATGCTGGTAAAATTGCTGGATTAGAAGTTGAGCGTATTATCAACGAACCAACTGCTGCTGCTTTAGCTTATGGTCTTGATAAAACAGAGGAAGACCAAACTATTTTAGTTTATGACCTTGGGGGAGGTACTTTTGACGTATCTATCCTTGAGCTTGGCGATGGCGTATTTGAAGTTAAGTCAACTGCTGGTGACAATCGTCTTGGTGGAGATGACTTTGACCAAGTTATTATCGATTATTTAGTAGAACAATTCAAAAAAGAAAATGGCATTGATCTAAGCAAAGATAAAATGGCTTTACAACGTTTGAAAGACGCAGCAGAGAAAGCGAAAAAAGATCTTTCTGGTGTAGCTTCTACACAAATTTCTTTACCATTTATCACAGCTGGAGAAGCTGGGCCACTTCACTTAGAAGTAACTTTATCTCGTGCTAAATTCGAAGAAATTTCTGCTTCATTAGTAGAACGTACAATGGGACCAACTCGTCAAGCACTTAAAGATGCTAATCTTAACGCTTCTGAAATTGATAAAGTTATCCTTGTAGGTGGTTCAACACGTATCCCTGCAGTTCAAGAAGCAATCAAAAAAGAAATCGGCAAAGAGCCACATAAAGGGGTAAACCCTGATGAAGTAGTTGCAATGGGTGCAGCTATCCAAGGTGGAGTAATTACTGGTGATGTTAAAGATGTTGTTCTTTTAGATGTCACACCACTTTCATTAGGTATCGAAACTATGGGTGGAGTATTTACGAAGCTAATCGATCGTAATACAACAATCCCAACGTCTAAGTCCCAAGTATTCTCAACTGCTGCAGATAACCAAACAGCTGTTGATATCCACGTGCTTCAAGGGGAGCGCCCAATGGCTGCAGATAATAAAACATTAGGCCGTTTCCAATTAGCTGATATTCCACCAGCACCACGTGGAATTCCGCAAATTGAAGTATCATTTGATATCGATAAAAACGGTATTGTAAATGTTCGTGCGAAAGATCTTGGCACAAACAAAGAACAAACTATTACAATTAAATCTTCTACAGGCTTGTCAGATGAAGAAATCGACAAAATGGTAAGAGAAGCAGAAGAAAATGCTGAAGCAGATAAAAAGCGTAAAGAAGAAGTGGAACTACGTAATGAAGCAGATCAATTAGTATTCACTACTGAAAAAACATTGAAAGATTTAGAAGGAAAAGTGGACGAAAGCGAAGTTGCCAAAGCGAATGAGGCAAAAGACGCTTTAAAAGCTGCTATTGAGAAAAACGAATTAGAAGATATTCGTGCGAAAAAAGAAGCTCTTCAAGAAATCGTTCAAGCTCTTTCTATGAAATTATATGAAGAGGCTGCTCAAGCTGCACAAGCT
Source organism: Niallia sp. Marseille-Q9988 (assembly GCF_976954375.1). Taxonomy (NCBI): domain Bacteria; kingdom Bacillati; phylum Bacillota; class Bacilli; order Caryophanales; family Bacillaceae; genus Niallia; species Niallia sp. Marseille-Q9988. The sequence continues at coordinate 190,870 of NZ_CDRJSZ010000006.1, forward strand.
GCACAAGGAGCAGAGGGCGGAGCATCTGATAAAGATGACAACGTAGTCGATGCAGAATTTGAAGAAGTAAAAGACGATAAATAAACGAATGAAAACAATATATAATTAGAAAAAAAGTCAAAGTCAGGTTATCTTGACTTTGGCTTTTCTTTTAGATGTTTTTTGGCGATATTTAAGAAAGTTAGGAAGAAACTATTGTACTTTGGAAATGCAAAATGATACAATAGCATCTATGTGAAAAGAATCGGGGAGTGGTAATCAATTATGGACAAACGAGATTACTATGAAGTCCTTGGAGTTAGCAAAGGAGCTTCTAAGGATGAAATAAAAAAGGCTTATCGAAAGCTTTCAAAAAAGTATCATCCGGATATTAATAAAGAACAAGATGCAGATGAAAAGTTTAAAGAAGTGAAAGAGGCCTATGAAGTACTAAGTGATGACCAAAAACGAGCTCATTATGATCAATTTGGACATACAGATCCTAACCAAGGCTTTGGTGGCGGCTCAGATTTCGGTGGCTTTGGCGGTTTTGAAGATATTTTCAGCACTTTCTTTGGTGGTGGTGGAGGATCCAGAAGAAGAGATCCAAATGCACCGCGTCAAGGAGCTGATTTACAGTATACGATGACCCTTTCGTTTGAAGAAGCGGCATTTGGTAAAGAAACTGAAATTGAAATACCAAGAGAAGAAAATTGTGAAACATGTAATGGAACAGGAGCAAAGCCAGGCACTAAGCCAGTTACATGTAAGCATTGTAGCGGTACAGGTCAACTGAATGTGGAGCAAAACACACCATTCGGTCGTATTGTGAATAGAAGAACATGTAATTACTGTAATGGAACTGGTAAAGAGATTAAACATAAATGTTCTACTTGTGGCGGAACAGGTAAAGTGAAAAAACGCCGCAAAATCAGTGTTAAAATTCCAGCCGGTATTGATGATGGTCAGCAATTAAGAGTCACAGGCCAAGGAGAACCTGGCACAAACGGGGGACCAGCAGGAGATTTATATGTCGTATTCCACATAAGAAGACATGAGTTCTTCGAACGTGATGGAGAAGATGTATATTGTGAAATGCCAATCACGTTTGTTCAGGCTGCGCTTGGAGATGAAGTGGAAGTACCAACCATCCATGGAAAAGTGAAGCTAAAAGTGCCTGCAGGGACACAAACTGGAACGAAATTCCGACTTAAAGGCAAAGGTATTCCGAATGTACGTGGATATGGCCAAGGTGACCAGCATGTTATCATTCGTTTAGTCACACCTACAAAGTTATCAGATAAGCAAAAGCAACTATTACAAGAATTTGCTGATGTATCTGGAGTTTCCCCTCAAGGAGAAGAAGAGGACAGCTTTTTCTCTAAAGTAAAAAAAGCGTTTAAAGGTGAATAATCAAAAAGGAGTTGGTAGAGATGAAATGGTCAGAAATCACAATTCATACGACAAATGAAGCGATTGAACCTATTTCAAATATTTTGCATGAAGCAGGTGCTAGTGGGGTAGTGATTGAAGATCCCTTTGAATTAATTAAAGAAAGAGAAGACCAATTCGGCGAAATCTACCAACTAAATCCTGATGATTATCCTGAAGAAGGCGTCCTAGTTAAAGCATATTTACCAATCAATAGTTTTCTTGGAGAAACAGTAGAGGCAATTAAAGAAAACATCAATAATTTAGTACTATTTAATATTGATATTGGTTTAAACAAAGTTTCCATCATGGAAGTTAATGAAGAAGAATGGGCTACTGCTTGGAAAAAATATTATCATCCTGTAAAAATATCAGAGAAATTTACCATTGTACCAACATGGGAGAATTATACACCTGTTCATACGGATGAATTAATAATTGAATTAGATCCAGGCATGGCTTTCGGTACAGGTACCCACCCAACAACTGTATTATGTATCCAAGCTTTGGAAAGAATAGTTAAAAAAGAGGATATAGTTATTGATGTTGGGACTGGTTCTGGTGTATTAAGCATTGCTGCGGCAATGTTAGGAGCTAAATCTGTGCTTGCCCTAGATTTGGATGAAGTTGCGGTGCGTTCTGCAAAACTAAATATTAAATTAAACAAGGTTCATGAAACGACAACGGTCTGTCAAAATAATTTATTGAGTGGAATAAATGAACAGGCAGATGTGATTGTTGCAAATATATTGGCAGAGGTTATTGTGCGTTTTACAGATGATGTGTACCGTTTACTTCATAAAGACGGCTACTTTATTGCTTCTGGTATAATTCTTCAGAAAAAAGAAGAAGTAAAGGATGCTATTATTGCATCTGGACTAGAAATAATAGAAACGGTTCAAATGGAAGATTGGGTTAGTATTACTGCTCAAAAAAGAATGAGTGAGTAACTATAAACTTATATCTTTTTACGGTTAAAGCTAAAAAAGGGTAAGCGTATAGACTAAAGGAAAAAGGAAGTTTCGTTTTACGATTCTTCCTTATCTATTGGGTAAAGGAAAGTAGGTATTTCGATTGCAGCGTTATTTTGCTAAAAATGAAGAAGATACATTTATTATCCAAGAAGATGATTATCATCATATCGTTCGTGTTATGCGAATGAATATGGAAGATGAAATATACTGTGTAAATGATAAACAACAGGTAGCACGTTGTAAGATAGCAAATATTTCCGAAAACGAAGTGACGGCAAAGGTGGTACAATGGTTAGAAGGAGAAATAGAGCTTCCTGTTTCTGTTTCCATTGTGAGCGGAATGCCAAAAGGGGATAAGCTAGAATGGATTATTCAAAAAGGGACAGAATTAGGTGCTTTTAAGTTTATCCCTTTTATAGCAGCTCGCTCTGTCGTTAAGTGGGATGAGAAAAAAGGTGGGAAAAAGCTTGTTCGCTGGAATAAGATTGCGAAAGAAGCAGCAGAACAATCTCATCGGACGATGATTCCTAAAGTAAATACCCCAATTGATATAAAAGAATTGATTAAACTTTCAGAAGGCTTTCATGTAAAGTTAGTAGCATACGAAGAAAAGGCAAGACAAGGCGAATCGTCTATTTTAACGAAGAAACTTAAGTCAATGGCAAAGGGACAATCAATACTTGCTGTATTTGGACCAGAAGGTGGTCTAACAGAAGCAGAAGTTACGTTATTAAAAGATCATGGTTTTGAATTATGTGGACTTGGTCCAAGAATATTAAGAACAGAGACAGCTCCATTGTATCTGTTGTCTGCTGTATCTTATCATTTTGAATTGATGGAGTGATAAAAATGCCAACAGTTGCTTTTCACACATTAGGATGTAAAGTAAACCATTATGAAACAGAAGCGATCTGGCAGTTGTTTAAACAACAGGGCTATGAACGTGTAGAATATGAAAATATGTCTGATGTATATGTTATTAACACATGTACAGTTACAAATACAGGCGATAAGAAGAGCCGACAAGTTATTCGTCGTGCAGTGCGGAAAAATCCTGACGCAGTTATTTGTGTTACAGGTTGTTATGCACAAACGTCACCAGCAGAAATTATGGCTATTCCTGGTGTTGATATTGTAGTGGGTACACAGGATCGCGTAAAAATGCTAGAGTATATTGCACAGTACAAAGAAGAAAGACAACCAATTAATGCGGTTGGAAACATTATGAAAAACCGCGTATATGAGGAAATGGATGTACCTGCATTTACAGATAGAACAAGAGCTTCATTAAAAATTCAAGAAGGCTGTAATAATTTTTGTACATTTTGTATTATTCCATGGGCAAGAGGTTTAATGCGTTCTCGGGATCCACAAGATGTCATTAAACAAGCACAACAATTAGTGGATGCTGGCTATAAAGAGATTGTCTTAACAGGGATTCATACAGGTGGATATGGTTCAGATATGAAGGATTATAATCTTGCAAACTTACTTCGAGACTTAGAAGCAGAAGTAAAGGGCTTGAAAAGACTACGTATTTCTTCCATTGAAGCTAGTCAAATAACAGATGAAGTTATTGAAGTATTGGATAAATCCAAAATTGTCGTAAACCATCTTCATATTCCTATTCAATCAGGTTCTGACACTGTTTTAAAAAGAATGAGAAGAAAATATACGATGGAATTTTTTGCAGAAAGAATTACAAAATTAAAAGAAGCTCTACCAGGACTTGCTATCACATCTGATGTTATCGTTGGCTTCCCAGGCGAAACAGAAGAAGAGTTCATGGAAACATATAATTTTATAAAAGACCATAAATTTTCTGAATTACATGTGTTCCCATATTCTAAGAGAACTGGAACTCCTGCCGCACGTATGGACAACCAAATTGACGAAGAAGTAAAAAATGAACGTGTTCATCGATTGATTTCTCTTTCTGATCAACTTGCAAAAGAATATGCGTCTAACTATGAAGGGGAAGTAGTAGAAGTCATTCCGGAAGAAGTATACAAAGAGGATGGCAATGGAAAACTCTTTGTTGGCTATACAGATAACTATTTAAAAGTTGTGTTCCCTGCTACAGAAGAAATGATAGGGAAAATTGTTAAAGTAAAAATAACAAAAGCTGGTTATCCTGTAAATGAAGGGCAATTTGTCCGCATATTAGAGGAAATGGAAGATCAGGCTGCGATAGTATCTTAACCATAGCATTTCTTATTTTGTTGATTTACATTTAATATATAATAAGTTACTCAAGCTCTTTTGAATTAGTATTCTAAAGAGCTTGAATATATATTTTTCAAGAGTACATATATCAAAGGAGAATCATAATGAACATTGCTAAAATGATTGATCACACTTTATTGAAAGCTGAAGCAACGAAAGAACAAATTGTTACTCTTTGTGAAGAAGCAAAGCAATATACATTTGCTTCCGTTTGTGTTAATCCAACATGGGTGAAAGTTGCTAGTGAATTACTTGATGGAACAGAAGTAAAAGTATGTACAGTGATCGGTTTCCCTTTAGGTGCAACCACTTCTGCAACGAAAGCATTTGAAACAGAGGATGCCATTAAAAACGGTGCTACAGAAGTAGACATGGTTATTAATATTGGTGCATTAAAGGATAAAAATTATGATTTAGTAAAAGAAGATATAAAAGCAGTAGTGAATGCTGCAAAAGGCAAGGCGTTATCAAAAGTTATTATTGAAACAAGCTTATTAACTAATGAGGAAAAAGAGATTGCTTGTAAACTAGCAGTAGAAGCTGGCGCTGATTTTGTTAAAACATCTACTGGTTTCTCCACAGGTGGAGCAACAGTTGAGGACATTGCATTAATGAGAAAAACTGTCGGACCGAGTGTAGGTGTAAAGGCATCTGGAGGGGTACGCAGTAGCGAAGATACAGCGAAAATGATTGAAGCTGGAGCAACTAGAATTGGAGCAAGCTCTGGTGTTGCAATCGTTAATGGTTTAACGAGCACCAGTGATTATTAATATTCCTTTTTTTTAAAAACCTTAGAGAAAACGTAGAATTGTTTTCTCTAAGGTTTTTTTCATTCAAACGGCATGTAATACTAATAATTTTCCAAATAAATTTTTCGATAATTACTCGGAGTTGTATTCATAAGTTTTTCGAAATTACGATTAAAGCTACGAATATTTCGATATCCGACTATATCGGCAATTTCTGTAATTTTGCTATCCGTAGTTTTTAATAATTGAGATGCCAATGTGACACGATGTCCATTAAGAAAATCAACGAACGGAACTTTCAGTATCTTTGTGAAAAATCTAGATAGGTAGGAATAGTCATAGCCAAATTTTTGTGATAAATCTTTTAATGAAAGCTCCTCGGTAAAATGATTTTGGATATAATTCAGTAAATCATGTAATAAATATTCATCTCTTCTTGCTTCCTCTTTAAAGGTTGTTTGATTTAACAATTCAGCACAAATCAAATAAAGGACACCTTTTTTGGCTATCATCGAGCTTTTATTAGTCATTAATATCTCCTTAATCATCTCACTAATACCGGGCTGTAAGCGGAATATAGGTTCGATTAAATCTTTATTTTTGCTTAATTGAAAAAATTGATTAACAAACTCTGGAGAAAAGACATAAATCCAGGCATGGTTTTTATTTTTACTTTGCATACTATGTATTTGATTCGAAAGAACGAAAGCGCTTTCTCCTTTGTGAAGGGTATAGGTTTTATTTTGGATTGTAAGATTCAGTGTCCCTTCATCGACCATTACAAGCTCCATACTTCGATGAAAATGTGGAAGGATATTGGGATTGGTTGCCGAAATACGATCAAAATCTCCATTTTGTCCAAAATAATTAGATTGATAATATAACATTCAATATGCTCCTTTCAAGTCAAATTTTGTCCATAATTATACAATTTAAGTACTAGTTACGTCAATCAGTGATGACTAAAATTAATCTGTAATAAGAAAGGAATCTTTATTTCTTATTGCCCTATAAGTAGTCTTACTATACTAATAATGAGACTGCACATTTTTTATTCAAATGGCGTATGAGGATTTGTTAGCTAACAAAATGGCAAAAAGGATATGAAAGATAAATAGCCTATGCATAACAATGGACTCAGCAATGCTATAAAAAGATGGGAGAGATGAGAAAGACATGAAAACGAATTCAAGTTTTGTATACCCCCTTATATTTGTTTTGAGAGATATTATTGATTTTACGTAGTGAATTTCGTTTTATACGAATATTAAGATGTCTTTGCAAATATCATTTTTGAAGTAAACAAATTAAAAAAGAAAGAGTGTAGATTCCTATTGAATAATTATCAATGGATTTGGAGTTATGTAAAGAAGAATAAGAAAAAAGTAATTACCGCAACATTGATTTTATTGGCAAATTCCTTTTTTGTAGTGATTATTCCTATATTAAGTGGAAGGCTAATTGATGAAGTCATTGAGAATAATCAAGTACAACTTTTAGTTCCAATTCTGTTAGCGATGGTAGGAGCAACACTTATTAGAACCGTTACCCGTTACATATACCAATTATTATATGAAAAAGTTGGTCAGGATGCACAGTTTGATATCAGGCAAGACATGTATAAGAAGCTTCAAGAGCTTGATTTTGATTTCTTTAATCATAATAGAGTGGGAGATATTATGGCGAGAATGACGGGGGATATGGACGCCATACGTCATTTCGTTTCATGGGTATGCTATAACATAGCCGAATGTGTCGTTTGGTTTGTTGTAGCTATTATCGTAATGATGAATATTGATTGGAAATTAACTTTAGGATTAGTTGCAGTCACGCCAATTATTTTTATTTTTACACAAAAAATGTCCAGGGCAGCACACCCAGTATTTTTAGAAATTAGAGAAAGTTTTTCAAGGCTGAATTCAATGGTAGAAGAAAATATTAGTGGGAACAGAGTAGTCAAAGCATTTTCGCGGGAAGAATACGAAATTGAAAAGTTCAATCATTTCAATAATGATTATCAAAAGCGTAATCTGGATTCTGCCAATGTGTCAAAAAAATACTTACCATGGTTAGATGGCTTTGCAGGTATGCTCGCTGTTATCACATTATTGCTAGGCGGATTATTTGTTATTCAAGGAAGCATGACAATTGGGGATTTAGTTGCTTTTAATGGATTCATGTGGTTATTAAATATGCCAATGCGAATGAGCGGATGGTTAATAAATGATGTACAGCGTTTTAATGCATCTTGTGTAAAAATAAGAAATTTATTAAAAACAGAACCACAGATTAGAGTGGAAGAAAGAAAGCAAACGAAGAAAATTTCCGGCTACGTAACGTTTAAAAATGTCTCCTTTGCGTTTTCTGATGATCCAGAAACGCAAATATTAAAAAATGTGTCCTTTGCAGTCCGACCAGGACAAACGGTTGGAATATTAGGGGAAACAGGGTCAGGTAAATCTACACTAGTTAACTTGATTGCCAGATTCTATGATCCGACTGAAGGGGAAGTATTAATTGATCACGTAAATGCAAAAGAATGGCCTGTACGAAAGCTCCGTGATCAGATTTCCATGGTTATGCAAGATATCTTCTTATTCTCAAATACAATTGAAGAAAACATTTCTTTTGGAAAGCCATTTTTGAATATAGAACAGATACAGCGAGTTGCTGCTATAGCAGATGCTCATAATTTTATCGTCAGAATGCCCGAGGGCTACAATACCATTGTGGGAGAGCGTGGAGTTGGTCTATCAGGCGGACAAAAGCAAAGGATTTCCTTAGCAAGAGCATTAGCAAAAGATCCATCCATCTTAATCTTGGACGATACAACCTCTGCGGTAGATATGGAAACAGAAAGTAAAATCCAAAAGGAATTAAATCAGCTAACCGAAGATAAAACAACCTTCATTATTGCACACCGAATTTCTTCTGTAAGAGATGCGGATTTTATTTTAGTTCTCGACAAAGGGGAAGTGAAAGAGCAGGGTACGCATATGGAGCTTGTAGCGAAAAAAGGGCTGTATTACGATGTTTATAAAAGGCAGCTAGGACTAGTTGAGCAGGAAGAAGGGGGAGCAACCATTGGCCCGTAATAAATTTAATGTTGATGAAGAATTAGAAACCGAATTTAACTGGAGTCACTATAAACGTATCGGTGCATATATTAAACCTTATAAAAAGGCATTGTTTATTACATTGCTGATCATATTAACTGCCAATGTTGCAGGGATGCTCGGTCCATTTTTTACGAAAATAGCAATCGATGAAATTATCCCAGATAAAAATATTCCGCTATTAATTGGACTTAGTATACTATTTTTGTTATCCCTTATCGTTATTGGAATATGTATGCGTTATAGAATTCAATGGATTACACGTATCGGTCAAAATATTTTAAAGGATATGCGTTTGGATATTTTTCAGCATTTGCAAAAGTTACCTTTTTCTTATTTTGATAATCGTCCACATGGAAAAATATTAATAAGAGTAGTTAACTATATTAATACACTTAGTGATTTATTAAGCAACGGATTAATTAATCTAATCTCAGATATTATCAGTGTTATTATTACTTTGATTTTTATGTTTGCGATTGATGCTAAATTAACATTATACAGTTTAGCTCTGCTCCCTATTTTAGGAATATTGGTATGGGTTATTAAAAATATGCAAAGAAAAGCATATCAAGTGTTAAGTAACAAACAATCCAACATGAATGCATATATTCATGAAAGTATTGCAGGGATTAAGATTACACAATCATTTGCAAGAGAAGATGAGAATTATGAAATATTTGATGAAGTGAGCAATGAAACCCGAACCTCTTGGATGAAGGCTGTTTCCATTCAGTTTCTACTCTGGCCAGGTGTACAAAACATCTCTGTGTTGACAACAAGTTTAATTTACTTTGTAGGAATCCGTCAGATTGGGGTGGATGTTAGTACAGGTACACTTGTTGCTTTTATTGGCTATGTAAATAACTTTTGGAATCCAGTAATTAATATGGGGAACTTTTATAATGCGCTTATTACAGCGTCTGCTTATTTAGAACGAATTTTTGAAACGCTAGATGTAGAGCCAGATATTAAAGATAATCCTAAAGCCATTCAAATGCCGACTATTAAAGGAAACGTAACATTTGATCATGTATCTTTCCGTTATGAAGAAGGGAAAAACATTCTAAACGATGTCAGTTTCCATATTAATGCGGGAGAAAGCATTGCTTTAGTAGGACCAACTGGTGCAGGAAAGTCAACCATTATAAATTTACTTAGCAGGTTCTATGATGTTAATGAAGGAAGCGTAAAAATTGATGATATCGATGTACGAGATGTCACATTGAAATCACTGCGTTCTCAAATGGGGGTAATGCTTCAAGACACTTTTGTATTTTCAGGAACAATCCTTGATAATATTCGTTATGGAAAATTGGATGCAACAGAAGATGAAATAATCACAGCGGCTAAAATTGTCAGGGCAGATGACTTCATTAAAGATCTAAAGGATGGATATCATACGGTTGTTGAAGAACGAGGCAGTACTTTATCAGCAGGACAAAGACAATTAATATCCTTTGCAAGGGCACTTTTAGCAAATCCCAAAATATTGATCTTAGATGAAGCGACTAGTAGTATTGATACCAAAACAGAGGAGCTTCTACAAGAAGGGATAACGGAATTACTAAAGGGAAGAACTTCTTTTATTATCGCTCATCGCTTATCGACCATTAAAAATAGCAGTCAAATATTCTATATAGATGGAGGAAGAATTGCGGAAAAAGGTACCCATGACGAGCTAATGGCTTTAAAAGGATTATATTATCATTTATATCAATCACAATATGATTTACTTAAAGTTATGTGAAAAAGAGACTGGGACATAAGTATTTCGGTCATAAATAAACCCGCCCCCCAACCATACAAGCGTTTCGTATGGTTGGGGGGCGGGTTTTTAATCAGTTTATAAAAGGCTGTTTCAGTAAAGTTGGGATAGTAATATCAACAGCCTAAAATACACTTCGCTTTCCAAAGGAGTGCTATCTCCTCGGAAAACATATGAAAATACCCAATTTAAAAGTGGGCTACCAATAATTATGGTTAAATTGCTGTTTCAGTATTCTCCATTAGTTAAGTCAAAATGCCTCGTTCATCGCGCGACGTATCGCAATGGAATGAATTGGTTTCGCCGATTGATTATTTACAGATAGACAATTTAGTTTTGTCTAAGCCTCCTCTATTATCAAGAAAATAAGCAAAATTTCAGCTATGTATACGCATTATTAATTTGCCAAAACGCTCGGCAAAGGGTAGAACAAGTAGGGAAGATAGGACATTAAATAAAAGGCTTGCATGGGCAAGTTGAACATCGATGTCAGCAGTCATATTTTTAACGGTAGCTGCTAATATGTCAATGAAAGGATAGAATAGAATAACTCCTCCTATATTTAGCCAAATATGAGCATATGCACATAGCTTTGAGCTTTTTTCTGTTCCTATTGATGCTAAATAAGAAGTAATACATGTGCCGATATTAGAGCCAAGCATAATGGCTATAGCAATTTCTATTGGAAGCATGCCGGCCACTAAAAAACCCATCATAATCCCAATTGTTGCCGTGCTCGATTGAATCAAGGCAGTAACGCCAATGCCAACTAAAAGAGCAATAATAGGTTGATCAGCTAATTGTAGAAAAAAAGTGTTTAAAAGGGGATGGTCTTCAATCATCCCTGCAAAATATTTAAATCCACGCATCGTTGTAAATACAGTAGCAATTCCGAATAATATGAATCCAATACTTCTTAATTGGGATTTGTTAATTATCATAAATAGGACACCGATGATAGCAAGCGGAAGTAAATAATCATTGATGTTGAAAGTGATGAATTCAGTTGTTAATGTGGTCCCAATATTGGTTCCTAAAATAATGCCAATGGATTGAGGAAAGGATAAAACTCTGGCGGAAATCAGCCCAATCGTAAGCACCATTACGGCAGCACTGCTTTGGAGTAATGCTGTAATTAAAATCGAGATAATTAACCCTTTCCAAGGTTTATCTGTTAATTTTTCGAGCAAGCCTTTAAGAGATTTGGAAGATAAATTAAATAAACCTGTCCGTAAAAGGGTCATCCCAAAAATAAATAATAGGATAAGAACGATAAAAAGTATAAGATAAATCATTATATATTTCCTCCTCTATGAAAACTATATGAAGAAAAGGCTGTGGACATGTCATCTGCGGCTAAATAAATGATGGAGAAGGTAGCATAAGTTACTTATATAAGTTCTTGTCATGACATATGTTTATAATGACCTATAGAGGGAAAAATAAAGGACGAGAAAGGAATGGAGGGAGAAAAGGGCTGATTATTGTATAAAACACCCTTTTTTTACGTTTTTTTTAAAACAATTTGTCTAACTAGGTCAAATACGGTTGACCTTGTCACTTTGATATATTATAATGTCAAGGTACATGGAAACCATGTTGATGTTAGTGTGTTGTGTTCGGAGGGAGGGAAAGAGAATGTCTAAAACCGTCGTTCGTAAAAACGAATCGCTTGAAGATGCTCTTCGTCGCTTCAAACGTTCAGTATCAAAAACTGGTACTTTGCAGGAAGCTAGAAAGCGCGAATTCTACGAGAAACCAAGTGTGAAACGTAAGAAAAAATCAGAAGCAGCAAGAAAACGTAAGTTCTAAGAGAGGGTGTAGCAAAATTGAGTCTTCTCGAACGTTTAAACAATGATATGAAGCAAGCGATGAAAAACAAAGAAAAAGATAAACTAGTTGTGATTCGAATGATTAAGGCTGCCATTCAGAATGAAAGCATTAAGCTTGGTAGAGATCTTTCTGAAGAAGACGAGTTATCTGTCCTTTCTCGCGAAGTAAAACAACGCAAAGACTCCCTCCATGAGTTTGAGAAAGCAGGTCGTGAAGATCTTGTTGACAAAATACGTGCGGAGTTAAAACATGTTGAAATATATATGCCTGAACAACTTTCAGAAGAGGAACTATCTGAAATTGTGAAACAAGCAATTGATGAAACAGGTGCTTCTTCAAAGAAAGAAATGGGAAAAGTGATGGCTGCTTTAATGCCTAAGGTAAAAGGAAAAGCAGACGGTTCACTAGTAAATAAACTTGTACAACAACACCTTTCATAAATAAGTTTATGTTTTAAAGGCTGCAGACTATGTCTGCAGCCTTTTTACATCTACTTTCCCTGCTCTCAGTAGAATAAGAATCAATTGTAATCTGATGAACATTCTCGGAAGATGGGTGTGTCAAAAGCCCTTAAGGCAAAGTAGTTCATCTAACTCAGTGGAGGACAAAGAAAAAACCCCCTTTTATTTATTTGAACGAAGTGCTTTCTTTTAATGTTGAAGTAATTTTAGAAGATTACTGTTTTATCTTAAACTAAAAAACATATAATGAAGATAGTCTTTAAAAAAATATAAATTAAAATGAAACTTTTTTTAAAATGAAACGTATACATAGCCATAGTGTTTTAAATACTAAAACGTTTGGGGAAGGAGGGAGAATTCTGAGAAGACATAAGAAACGATTATTGCTTTCTCTTCTTTTTATCTTTTTACTATCAATAATACCTAGTGTAATCAGTGCGAATAACGAAGAAGTCGTGTATGTTGTGCCGATTAAAAACACTGTTGAAAAAGGTTTAAGTGAGTTTATAAATCGAGCCATAACGGAAGCTGAAGAAAATCAAGCTAGTGCGATTATTTTTGATATGAATACACCTGGCGGAGATGTTTCGGCTGCTATTGAAATAGGAAAAAGAATTTCTGAAACGGATGTTAAAACCATAACCTATATTAATCAAGATGCTATTTCAGCAGGTTCCTATATTGCATTAAATACCGATAAAATCTATATGGTGGAGGGAAGCAGGATAGGATCGTCTGGCGTTATTGACGGACAAGGAAATGCAGCAGATGAAAAAGCGCAATCTTACTGGATATCCGCAATGAAGGGAGCAGCAGAGAAGAAAGGAAGAGATCCAATTTATGCAATGGCGATGGCTGATAAATCTATAGCCATTCCTGGAATGAAAGAAGAAGGGACCTTTTTAACCTTAACTTCAACAGAAGCAGAAGAGGTAAACTATTCGGATGGTACAGTCGATAATTTAGATAAACTACTTGAAGAACTTGGTTTACAGAATGCGAAGGTAGAAAGAGTAGATGAAAGCTTTGCAGATAAAATTGCAAGATTTGTAACAAATCCAATTATTATTCCTATTTTATTGTCAATTGGGAGTCTAGGGTTAATAATTGAGTTATATTCACCTGGTTTTGGCTTACCCGGAATTGCGGGGCTTTCTGCATTGTTATTATTTTTCTATGGGCATCTAGTTGCAGGCCTTGCTGGATATGAAAGTCTTATTCTCTTTGTTATAGGTATACTCTTGATAATACTGGAATTCTTTGTTGTTGGAGGAATAGCAGGAGCGATAGGGATTATTGCTGTAATTGCAAGTATGTTTCTTGCGAGTGGAGATATTGCAGTAATCGGGATAAGTCTTTTAATCGCAATAGGAGTTTCCATTATTGCGTCTATCTTATTAGTAAAGGTGTTTGGTAGAAAAATGAAATTCTTTAGAAAAATTATATTAACCGACTCAACCAACACGGAAAGTGGGTATGTTTCCAATCAAAATCGCAAGGAATTGATTGGAAAAATAGGTACGACCCTAACTGCATTACGTCCTGCTGGAGTGGTCCTTGTTGACGATGAAAGAATCGATGTAGTAAGTGAGGGAAGTTTTATTGATAAAGAGAAGAAAGTAAAAATTGTAAAAGCAGAAGGTTCAAGAATTGTAGTTAGAGAAATACTACCGATAGATATACTTAAGGAGGATGAGTAATGTTAGTAGGCGGATTTGAAATTTTTTGGATTATTGTAGTAGTATTAGCAATTATTTTGTTAGGGGTGCTATTAACATTTGTGCCTGTAATGCTATGGATTTCTGCTTTAGCAGCAGGAGTGAGAATTAGCATTTTCACGTTAATAGGGATGCGTTTAAGAAGGGTTATTCCTAGTCGAGTTGTTAATCCGTTGATTAAAGCACATAAAGCTGGCTTAAATGTAACGATTAATCAATTAGAAAGCCACTATCTTGCTGGCGGGAATGTAGATAGAGTTGTAAATGCATTAATCGCTGCACATCGAGCGAACATTGAACTATCATTTGAACGATGTGCTGCTATTGATTTGGCAGGACGTGATGTATTAGAAGCTGTTCAAATGAGTGTTAATCCAAAAGTAATTGAAACACCATTTATTGCTGGTGTAGCGATGGATGGTATTGAGGTAAAAGCAAAAGCAAGAATTACAGTTCGTGCTAATATTGAAAGACTAGTAGGGGGAGCTGGTGAAGAAACAATTGTAGCCAGAGTTGGCGAAGGTATTGTTTCTACGATCGGTTCTTCAAGTAATCATAAAAAAGTTCTGGAAAATCCAGATATGATTTCTCAAACTGTTTTATCAAAAGGCCTAGATGCCGGGACTGCCTTTGAAATTCTGTCGATTGATATTGCGGATGTGGATATCGGCAAAAACATCGGAGCTGAATTACAAACAGAGCAAGCAGAAGCAGATAAGAAAATCGCGCAAGCAAAAGCGGAAGAGCGCAGAGCGATGGCTGTTGCCCAAGAACAAGAGATGAAAGCAAAAGTACAAGAAATGCGTGCGAAGGTTGTGGAGGCAGAAGCAGAAGTACCAATGGCTATGTCTGATGCATTGCGTTCAGGAAATATCGGCGTAATGGATTATATGAATTTACAAAATATTACTGCTGATACGGAAATGAGAGGCTCCATTGGCAAATTGTCAGATGATCAAAAAAATAAAGATGATAATGAGTAACTTTAAAAAAGGGAGGGAGAAAATTTGGAATTTATCGGAATAATCATAGCGATTGCAGCTTTTCTCTTCTCTTCTTTATTTGATAATAGTAAAAAACAGGCTCCTAAGCCAAAAAGACCACAGATACCTAAGCCTGTAAAGACGGAAAGGAACAGAGAATCAACCGTTCTGAGGGTCCCTGAAAAGGCGAAAAAAGCAGTGGAGAAAGCAGTGGAGAAAGAGAATCCCCTTTCTGAGTTAGAAAGGCTACATCGAGAAAATGCAAGCTTACAGAAGAAGATTAAGATGATGGAAAAGCAAAGGAGTAGAGGGGTTCAATCACCTCTCCCAAAAAAGGAAGACAGTGCTGATGCTGAAGGGCTGTTTACGAAGGATAATGTTATTCAAGCGGTAGTGTTTTCTGAAGTTCTAAGTGCTCCTAGAGCAAGAAACCCGCATAGAGCATCCATGCACCGTAAAGGAAAGAATAGGGTCTAAAAAAATGAAGAGTTATTACCATGCAGTCTTTTTTCTGCGTGGTAATAACTCTTTTTTAGTTTAATAAATAGATGAGATGAAAATATCCTCTAAAAAAGCGTAGAGGTATCTCTGTTTTTCTTAGCATAATGTAAATCTCCCTGAATATGATGATAGTAAGTGTAAGAAAGTGTACCGTCTACCTAGAGAATCTCATAAAAGAGAGGAAAGGGGGGTTCTTTTTTTATGGCTAAAAAGTGGGGACACAACTTGCGGAACTGGATGATTAAAAATTTAGAACTTCCTCAAGATGTCATGATGGACTTACCTAGAATCACAATGATTGGACAAATACATATTTATGTAGAGAACCACCGTGGATTAATAACCTTTTCAGATAAAGAATTGCGTCTGCTTCTAAAACAAGGTCAACTCCTTATTAAAGGAAAAGGATTTGTTATTAAAACAATATTACCAGAAGAAATATTATTAGAAGGAAAAATTGATCAAGTTTTATACATAAATGAATGATTTGGGAGGAAAATATGAAAAATCATTGGCTAGAATATATATCAGGGATAATTACAGTGAAAGCTACAGGCAAAGGATTGGAACGCTTTTTAAATAGGCTATTAAAAAATGATATTTCTGTCTGGAACGTAAAGAAACATGGACCGCATGCTGTAACTTTTCAAATTAGTTTGAAAAAAGTTCACCGACTTCGTCATTTAGTGAGAGGCAGCGGAATAAAAATAGAGTTTCAGCGCAGAGCTGGAGCTCCATTTCTATATAAAAGATTGTGGAAGAACAGTGGGTTTGTTATTGGGATTTTCCTCTTTCTTGGATTAGTTATTGCCTTATCAAATATGGTTTGGGGAATCGAAATTAAAGGAGCGAATCCAGCAACAGAATATCAGATACGTAAGCAGCTTGATAAGATGGATATTAAAATTGGGAAGTCTCAATTTTTTGCAAAAGAATTAGATGAAATCCAAGCGGAATTAACGAATAATATTGATGCAATTACATGGATTGGTGTGGAGCTAAAAGGGACAACTTATCATTTTCAAGTTGTGGAAAAAAATGAACCCGAGAAAAAAGAAGAAGTGGGACCACAAAACTTAGTGGCAACGAAAAAAGCGACAATCGTAACAGATTTTGTGGAATCTGGTACGAAACAATATACACTTAATGAAGTGGTAAGAAAAGGACAATTATTAGTTGCTGGCACAATAGGAAAGGAAGATCATACCAAAAATGTTTCTGCTAAAGGGAAAGTATGGGGCGAAGTATGGTATACGACAGAAGTAACAGTTCCTTTAGAAACAACGTTCCAAGTATTTAATGGAGAAGAAAAGCAAAAATTTTATATAAAGCTTGGTAAGTGGAATATCCCAATATGGGGTTTTGGGAAAATGGAGTATAAGGAGTATGAAAAAGAGGAGAATGAAACGAACGTTAAGTTTTTTAAATGGGAGTTACCAATTAAGGTTGTCGATAAAACGTATCGAGAAAAGGAAATCGTAAAAAGAGGATATAGTGAGAAAGAAGCTGTAAAGAAAGGAAAGGAAGATGCGAGGAAGGATATATTGAAACGAATTGGTGAAGATGGGAAAATTAAGGAAGAAAAAATTTTACAACGCGATATAAAGAATGGTAAAGTAAAACTAAATATAGCTTTTACAACAATAGAAAACATTGCGAAAGCACAACCTCTAACTCAAGGAGATACAGAATGACAGAAGATTTAAAAACGATGAATGTTAAATTGAAAGATCCAAACGAAGCTATTGCTTTACTTGGTAATGGAGATAGCAATCTGCAAGTACTTGAAAAAGAATTAGATTGTAACATCGTAACAAGAGGAGAAACGCTGCTTGTTTCTTCTGAAAGTCCTGATTCGATAGAGCTTGTTGGAGAAATTGTTGAGAAACTTTTACAAGTCATCCGAAAGGGTGTGTCAATTAGTCAACGAGACGTGATATATGCGATTTCTTTGGCAAAGAAAGGGACACTCGAATACTTCGGGTCATTATACGATGAAGAAATAGCCAAAACGGTTAAAGGAAAATCCATTAGAGTAAAAACGATTGGTCAAAGTGAGTATATCCGATCTATTAGACGAAATGATTTAGTGTTTGGTATTGGTCCTGCAGGTACTGGGAAGACGTATTTAGCCGTTGTAATGGCAGTAAATGCTTTAAAGAGCGGTAAAGTGAATAGAATCATATTAACCAGACCTGCTGTTGAGGCTGGCGAAAGCTTAGGGTTCTTGCCGGGAGATCTTAAAGAAAAAGTGGATCCGTATTTACGTCCGTTATATGATGCACTGCACGATGTCCTTGGTATGGAGCATACAACACGTTTAATTGAACGAAACACGATTGAAGTAGCCCCACTCGCATATATGCGTGGTAGAACATTGGATGATGCATTTGTTATATTGGATGAAGCCCAGAATACAACCAATGCACAAATGAAAATGTTTCTAACAAGACTTGGATTTGGTTCCAAGATGGTGATTACTGGTGATAAAACACAAATAGATTTGCCAAAAGGTGTCAAATCAGGTTTAGTGGTTGCAGAACAAATTTTGCAAAAAGTGAACGGAATAGGTTTAGTACAATTAGAAGAGAGCGATGTTGTAAGACATCCGCTAGTTGGAAAAATTATCAATGCATATGGAAAGCAGGAAAATTAACATTCAAAGGGGCAATCTCATTACTTAGGGGATTGTTCTTTTTTTATTTGTTTAAGTTTTAAGAAACATGAATTATTTCGAAAAAGGGTGAAAACAATCGAAAAAACTGTTATCATTTTACATATCATAAGTTTTTTTCTAATGCGATAGCGGCTTTACTTATCTATATAGAAAGTGCAGGTTAAGCCTCAAACCAACTGCATAGTAAGAAGTTACAACTAGATAGGTTAAGGATGAAGAAATAGGTTCAAGATGAGAATATGAAAGCAAATCAACCTATTTTTTAACGATAGGAGGTAAATATGAACATTTGGCAGAGAATAAGTAATAATTTAATCAAACTAATGAATATCACTTTTTTTAAAATAACTCTTTTTGTTCTTATTGGTGTCATTTTATTCTTTACCCTCTATGGAAACGTAAAGCCAGAAAAATTAAATGTGCAGCTTTTTTCTGTAGCAGATCAAACGATTCGTTCACCAATAACGGTAGAAGATAAGGAAAGTACGGAGAAAAAGAAAGAAGAAGCGAAAAACCAGGTACAGGATGTATATGTTGTAAATAAGGAAATTGCACAAAATCGTGTCGATTTAATATCTTCCATATTTGATTCTGTTACAGAAGTAAATAATGAAGTAGAGAAAGAATTAGAAGAAAAACGAAAAAAAGCGGAAGAAGACGATAAAGATAAGGAGTCAATAAAAGAACCAACTGTTGATGAAAAGCTCGAGTTGCTAAAAGGAAAGCTAACAAATGAAGTAACGAACGAAATTATGGATCGATCTTTAAAATCCCTTATTCCTTATTCAGAAGATCAATTAGAAATAGCAAAAGATATTACAGTTACAGCAATACATACAGTGATGAACGGAAAGATTCCGTCAGATGAAGTAGAAAATGCTAAAAAAAGAGTAGAGGATATTTTAAAAGTCAATGATGGTTTGACATCTGATTTGAAGAGCGCAAGTATTGATCTAGGTAGGTTTGCAATCATTCAAAATGAGTTCTATGATCCGACAGCAACAGAGGAAATGCGTCAACAAGCAGTGGATAATGTAGAGTCGATAAGGGTCCTTCAAGGGCAGGTTTTGGTGGAAGAGGGACAATTGATCAGCAGAGAAATTCAAAGACAGCTTGAACTTGTTGGTTTGTTAGATAGTGATAATTCGATTCAACCATTTATCGGTCTATGTATCATTATTTTAGCAATACTTTCGTTGTTATATTTTTATATATTTAAAAGAACAACAAAGGAAACGGAGAAAAATATTCTATTCTATTTAATGTTCTTTATCATATTAAGTGTAACCATCGTACTGATGAAAACAATAAGTGTATTTCAGCAGTTTGAATATACGGAAATCGGGTATATTTTTCCGGCGGCGATGGCGGTTATGCTAATAAAAATATTAATGGAAGAAAAATCAGCCATTTTGGTAACGATTATCCTTGCGATATGTGGAATGATTATGTTTAATGAAGGGGTCGCTGGAACTTTTAATGTAGGCATGGGTATTTACATTATCGCAAGTGGTTTAGCAGGAATACTCTTTCTAAACAAAAGAAATCAACGTACCAATATTCTTTATGCAGGATTCTTTATTTCTTTCATCAATATTGTTACCATATTAGCGATATTGTATTTGCAAAATGGTCATTATGGTGCAAAGGAATATGGTGTTTTTATATTGCTGGCAATAATTTCAGGGATAAGTTCCGCTGTTTTAACAATTGGATTTCTTCCTTTCCTTGAAACAGGATTCGGTGTTCTTTCTACAATCAAGTTAATTGAGCTATCAAATCCAAATCATCCGCTTTTACGTAAAATTTTAACAGAAGCGCCTGGCACCTATCATCACAGTGTTATGGTTGCCAATTTAGCGGAATCTGCCTGTGAAGCAATTGGAGCTAATGGTTTACTAGCAAGGGTGGGCTGTTATTATCATGATATAGGTAAAACAAAAAGACCACACTTCTTTATTGAAAATCAAATGAATATGGGAAATCCCCATGATCGTATTCCACCACAGGCAAGTAAAAATATTATTATTGCCCATGCCACAGATGGCGCTGAATTGTTAAGAAAATACAAGCTTCCGAAGGAAATAGTCGATATTGCGGAACAGCATCATGGAACTTCGTTATTAAAATATTTTTATTTTAAAGCAAAAGAAAAGGGTGGAGAGGTAAATGAAAGTGATTACCGTTACCCTGGCCCAAAGGCACAGACAAGAGAAGTAGCCATTATTGGGATTGCAGATAGTGTGGAAGCCGCAGTTAGAAGCATGAATGCTCCTACAACAGACCAAATTGATTCTTTAATTAAAAACATTATCTCTGACCGTTTGCAAGATGGACAATTAGACGAATGTGATTTAACATTGAAGGAATTAGATATTGTTCGAAATACATTGAGCGAAACACTAAAAGGGATTTTTCATTCACGAATCGAATATCCTGAAATGAAAAAGTAAAGGAAGTAGAATATGAATTTAGAGATTGATTTTATTGATGAAACGGAAAAAATAAAGGAAAGTGAAATAACCAAAATTCATGAACTTCTTCAATTTGCAGCGAAAAAACAAAATCTGCAGGGAGAGATTGAGTTGTCAATCACTTTTGTCCATAATGATCAAATTCAAGAAATAAATAAGGAATATAGAGAAAAAGACCAACCAACAGATGTTATTTCTTTTGCACTTGAGGAATTAGGAGAAGGGGAGACACCATTAGTTGGCGAAGGACTTCCTAGAATGTTAGGAGATATTGTCATTTCCATTGATAAAGCGGAGGAGCAGGCAAAAGAATATGGTCATTCTTATATGCGAGAACTTGGATTTTTATCTGTTCATGGATTTTTGCATTTATTGGGATATGACCATATGACAAAGGAAGAAGAAGAAGTAATGTTTACTCTTCAAAAGGATATTTTAGATGAATTCGGATTACAAAGATAAAAGAATTCGCAAAAACAGTCAATTATCCTCCTTTCGCTTAGCTATATCAGGAATATTAACCGCTATTAAACAAGAAAGAAATGTAAAGATTCATTTGGTTATTTCGATTTTTGTCATTGTATTAGGGATTATAAATGATCTCTCAAAACAAGAGTGGCTGTTTATTGCTTTTTGTATTGGCTTAGTAATAAGTTTAGAACTAATAAATACAGCCATTGAACGCGTGGTAGATCTTGTTACCGATAAATACCATCCATTGGCAAAAGAGGCTAAGGATATAGCTGCAGGTGCTGTATTTGTAGCAGCGATTCTTTCTGTTATAGTCGGTGGAATCATTTTTATTCCAAAAATAGTGGAAGCTATTACGGGCGGCTAAAAAAATAAAAACAGAGTGGTTATCTAGTAAAACTAGACGAAAAATAGCTAAAGAATGCATTTGGCTTTTGGTCTAGTTTTTTTGATAGCCTTTTTGTTTTAGGCTTTTAATAAAGATATTGCTATAGACAAATACAGGCAGTAAAATTCTAATACTTGGCCATCTAGCCAAAACAAACAATAAGCGACAAACTCCTTACTTCTGCCCCTTTATTGTAAATACAAATTAGTATATAATTTTAAGACAGTACATAGTAAATAGGGTCAATTGATACGAAAGTTTGTAAACGTTGATACTTTTCTTTAAAATAATTTGAAGGCTAATATATTCCTTCTTACAAAGGGATAACTAAATGTAAGATATTATTTTAAGATAAAGCTTTACTAAAAAAATGGTAAGTGAGTCGAGACAATTGACAACTCGCCGCCATTTAAGCGTCTATTTATACACCCAAATGTTAACTGCAAAATGGAAATAAAAAACTGCAAAGGAAAAGAGGGGTTTACATGAAAAAAGAACTTCTAATAGAAGAAGCTAAGCTTGCTCGTGAGAAAGCATACGTTCCCTACTCGAAATTCAAGGTAGGTGCGGCGCTTCTTTCCGAAAATGGAACCGTTTATCATGGTTGTAATATTGAAAATGCAGCCTATAGTATGACAAACTGTGCGGAAAGAACAGCCTTGTTTAAAGCGGTATCAGAAGGTGATACTAGCTTTAAGAAGCTTGTCGTTATTGCTGATACAGAGGGACCTGTTTCTCCTTGTGGGGCTTGCAGACAAGTAATTTCTGAGCTGTGTCCTAAAGACATGGAAGTAGTATTGACAAATTTAAAAGGCGACATACAAACATTAACTGTGGCAGAATTATTGCCAGGAGCATTTTCACCGGAGGATTTACATGAACATTAATAACCAATCAGAGCATAAATCAGGATTTATATCCATTATCGGAAGACCAAATGTAGGAAAATCTACGTTTTTAAATCGCGTAATTGGCCAAAAGATTGCCATAATGAGCGACAAGCCACAAACGACGAGAAATAAAGTTCAAGGTGTATTAACAACAGATGATTCCCAGCTCATATTTATTGATACACCTGGAATTCATAAGCCAAAGCATCGACTTGGTGATTTTATGATGAAGGTAGCCCAAAATACGTTGAAAGAAGTGGATCTAATCCTCTTCATGGTTAATGCGGAAGAAGGATTTGGAAAAGGCGAAGAATTTATTCTTGAAAAATTCCAGACAGTTAAGACGCCGATATTTTTAGTGATTAATAAAATTGATACAATTCATCCAGATCAATTATTTTCGATTATTGAATCATATAAAGAAAAATATCCATTTAAAGAGATTATTCCTATCTCTGCTTTAGAGGGAAATAATGTGGAAACATTATTAACGCAAATAAAAAAATATTTGCCAGAAGGACCACAGTTTTATCCGGCTGATCAAGTAACCGATCATCCAGAACGCTTTATTGTTTCAGAATTAATAAGAGAAAAAGCACTTCATTTAACAAGAGAGGAAATTCCTCACTCCCTTGCAGTCGTCATTGAGAAAATGGAGAGAAAACCAAACGATGTTATTAATGTAATGGCAACAATCATCGTTGAGCGTGATTCTCAAAAAGGGATTATTATTGGTAAACAAGGAAGCATGCTGAAAGAGATTGGAAAAAGAGCGAGAACAGATATCGAAAATCTTCTCGGAAATAAGGTTTACTTAGAGTTATGGGTAAAGGTGCAAAAAGATTGGCGTAATAAAATGACACAGCTCCGTGACTTCGGCTTTAGAGAAGACGAATATTAATTAGTTGTTTTTTTAGCGAATAGATATATTTTACTCGACCTGCAAAAACCGTCATGGTTTGAATTCATAGGTATTAAAAAATTATACATGCGATCAATTAACAATATTTTCGTCTCATGATTTTATAAAGACAGGCTATGATAAGATTAAAGTTATAAACAGCTAGTTAAAATCGAAAGGTGGGGTTTTACATGTTAGACTTTACCTGGAAAGTTTTTTCCAAAACAGGTAACATTGATACTTATCTACTCTTTAAAGAATTAGAAAAGACTAATCATGAAATACCAGGAATGCAAGAAGAGGAACTAGCAGAACTTGATTATCCCATCTCATAGCGCTGTCCTTATAGTAAGGGATGGTGAATGGTGATGCTGGAAAAGTGTGAAGGAATTGTTATTAGATCAATTGACTACGGTGAATCAAATAAAATTGTTACTCTCTTTACAAGAGAATGGGGAAAGGTTGGGGTTATGGCAAGAGGTGCAAAAAAGCCAAACAGCAGACTTTCTGCTGTAACCCAACCTTTTGTCTATGGCTATTTTCTCGTTCAGCGTAGTAGTGGATTAGGTCTTTTGCAGCAGGGCGATATTATTTCTAGCATGCGTGGATTAAAAGAGGATATTTTTCTTACCGCATATGCAAGCTACATAGTAGAGCTTACTGACAAATGTACAGATGAAAAAAAGCCAAATCCTTTTCATTTCGAATTATTATTTCAAACTTTGAATTATATGAATGAAGAATTTGACCCGGAAATTCTAGTGAACATTTATGAATTAAAAATGTTAAACGGTTTGGGATTATATCCAACATTAGATCGTTGTGTTTTTTGTGGAGCAACAGAAGGCCATTTTTCTTTTTCCATACGAGAAGGAGGATTGGTCTGTCATCAATGCTTGGAAAAAGATCCATATCATTATAAAATTTCTCAGGCTACTGTGAAGCTTCTCCGGATTTTTTATTTTATGGATATATCACGACTAGGAAGTATTTCAGTAAAAGATACGACAAAGAAAGAACTTAGTATGATTATTGATGCTTATTATGAAGAATATTCAGGGTTATATTTGAAATCTAAAAAATTTATCCAATCCATGAAAAAATTGGGAGATGCTTTTACATAAGAACTAAATTTTGATTCCAATTGGTTGCAAGGTTGACAATCAAAAAAAATTTCGCTATTATTCATGTAAATAAGAGTGTTGCGTTGAAAAGAAAGTAGTACTTATTTCTCCTCATGAAAAGCGAGCTTGGGATAGTGAAAGCCAAGTGCATGAGTATTAAGGAAGGCGTTCTTGGAGCAACTGCGTATGAAAGTGGCTGTATGTATACAGCAAATAGGGTGGAACCGCGGGTTAACTCTCGTCCCTATGTCAAAAATTTGGCATAGAGACGAGAGTTTTTTTGTGTTTCTAAATTTAAAAGGTCTCGGCTAAAGTTTCTATGCTAAATAATGATTTATCAATTTCGGAGGTGTATTTAAGCAATGAATATTCAAAACATGATTTTAACATTGCAGAAACATTGGTCAGATTATGGTTGTATTTTGATGCAGGCATATGATGTGGAAAAAGGTGCAGGAACAATGAGTCCTTACACTTTTTTAAGAGCGATAGGTCCTGAGCCTTGGAATGTGGCTTATGTAGAGCCATCGAGAAGACCTGCTGATGGAAGAT
This sequence comes from Niallia sp. Marseille-Q9988, assembly GCF_976954375.1. Taxonomy (NCBI): domain Bacteria; kingdom Bacillati; phylum Bacillota; class Bacilli; order Caryophanales; family Bacillaceae; genus Niallia; species Niallia sp. Marseille-Q9988. Next base: position 216,086 of record NZ_CDRJSZ010000006.1, read on the forward strand.
ATGGTGAAAATCCCAATCGCCTATATCAGCATCATCAATTTCAAGTTATCATGAAGCCATCGCCAGATAATATTCAAGAACTATACTTAGATTCTTTAAAGGCACTAGGCATTAATCCACTTGAGCATGATATCCGTTTTGTAGAGGATAACTGGGAGAATCCTTCTCTAGGCTGTGCTGGTCTCGGATGGGAAGTATGGCTTGATGGCATGGAAATCACACAATTTACTTATTTTCAACAAGTTGGCGGTATTGAATGTAAGCCAGTATCTGTTGAGATAACATACGGGATTGAACGATTGGCATCATACATTCAGGATAAAGAGAATGTTTTTGATTTAGAGTGGACAGATGGGTTTACAATCAAAGATATTTTTTATCAACCAGAATTTGAACATAGTAAATACACATTTGAAACATCTGATACAGAAATGCTATTTAATTTATTTTCCATTTATGAAAAAGAAGCACATAGACAAATGGACGAGGGTCTAGTACATCCTGCTTATGATTATGTATTAAAATGCTCTCATGTTTTCAATCTATTGGATGCTAAAGGGGCTATTTCTGTTACGGAAAGAACGGGATATATTGGAAGATGTAGAAATTTAGCACGTAAGATTGCCAAAACATTCTACGAAGAAAGAGAAAAATTAGGATTCCCAATTTTAAAAAGCAAGGAGGGAGAAAGTCATGAATAAAAGAGACTTGTTATTGGAAATTGGTTTAGAAGAAATGCCCGCTCGCTTCATCCCTGCTAGCATAGAGGCATTGAAGGGAAAAATGGAGTCATGGCTTAGTGAAAAGCAATTAGGCTATACTTCTGTTTATGCATTTTCTTCTCCTCGTAGATTGGCACTAGTTGTTGCTGGTTTAGATGAATCACAGCAAGATAGGGAAGAAGAAGCAAAAGGTCCTGCCAAACGAATTGCGCAAAGTGATAACGGAGAATGGTCTAAGGCAGCTGCTGGTTTTACTAGAGGACAAGGTTTAACAGTAGAAGATATATATTTTAAAGAAATAAATGGTGTAGAGTACGCTCACGTTAAAAAGTTCATAAAAGGACAACAAACGAGTATGTTATTGCCTGAATTAAAAGAATTGATTTTAAGCTTAACTTTTCCAAAAAATATGCGTTGGGCAAATAATGACTTACGTTACATACGCCCAATAAAATGGCTAATCGCATTATTCGGCGAGGAAGTAATACCTTTTTCTATCGCCAATGTAGAAACTTCCAATAAATCTCTCGGTCATCGCTTCCTTGGTGGAGAAATTGTTTTCAACAATCCATCTGATTATGAGAAAAAAATGTTAGCTCAGTATGTAATGGTTAATGCTGACGAACGTAAAGAGGCTATTGTTTCTCAAATTAAAAAATTAGAGGAAGAAAATAATTGGGTGATTCCAATCGATGCAGATTTATTAGATGAAGTAACCAATTTAGTTGAATATCCAACTACATTATTTGGTACTTTTGAAGAGTCGTTTTTAGAATTGCCTACAGAGGTATTAATCACTAGTATGAAGGAACACCAACGCTATTTCCCAGTGAAATCAAAGGAAGGAAAGCTGTTGCCATACTTTGTCACTGTTCGTAACGGTGATCATCAACATTTAGAAAAAGTTGCAAAAGGAAATGAGAAAGTTCTTAGAGCAAGACTTGCTGATGCAGCATTCTTCTATAAAGAAGATCAAAAACTAGTAATTGATGATCTTCTTAAAAAGTTGGAAACGATTGTTTATCACGAGGAAATCGGCACTTTAGCAGAAAAAGTTGCTCGAGTGCGAGCAATTGCCGCTTCCTTATCTGAAAAGCTAAATTTAACAAAAGAAGAACAACAGGATGTTGATAGAGCAGCACAAATTGCAAAGTTTGACCTTGTTACCAATATGGTTTATGAATTCCCAGAACTGCAAGGATTAATGGGAGAACGGTATGCTTTGCAAAAGGGAGAGAAAAAAGTAGTAGCTGCTGCTATAAACGAACATTATATGCCGCGCCATGCGGAGGATGAAACAGCTAAGAGTAATGTAGGGGCAGTCCTGGCACTTGCTGAAAAACTAGATACGATTGTCTCATTCTTTAGTATTGGCATGGTTCCGACAGGATCACAAGACCCTTACGCTTTAAGAAGACAGGCAACAGGAATTGTGCAGACGCTCATTGATAAAAACTGGAGTATATCCATTGAGAGCTTAGTCGATCTCACCATAAATGCAATGTCACATTCTTTAAAAGTAGCTGGTGAAGAACTAGTTGATTCCGTTCTTTCATTCTTTAAATTGCGTGTGAAGCATATTTTACAAGAAAAAGGCATTCGTTATGATATGATTGATGCCATATTAGCAGAAAAAATTGGTGGAGCAGCAAGTGTGTTAAGAAAAGCAAGCGTTCTTGAGCTTCGCAAGGGAGCTGCCGATTTTAAAGAAGGAATTGAAGCCCTAAGCAGAATCATCAATATTTCTAATAAGGTAACAACAATTTCCCCGGTTGATCCAAGTTTATTTGAAAACGAATATGAACATGAACTTTATAATCGTTTTCAAGATGTAATGGAAAAAATAAATTCAGAGGTAAATGAAGAAGAATATTTTAATTTATTATTCTCCTTAAAAGATGCTATTTCAGCATACTTTGATCATACTATGGTTATGGCTGATGAAGAAAAAGTGAAAGAAAATCGATTAAATCTGATGGTGGAAATAGCTTCCTATATTAAAGGATTTGCAAGTGTAAACGAAATAATTGTAAAGTAAGAATTAAATTGTTTTAAAAAGAGCTAGGCAGGGCCACCCCTACCTAGTTTCGTTTTGTAAGAATTTAATGGCGTGATAAGGAAAAGAACGAGCAAATGTTTTAAATATTATAGATAAAATAGATAACTTTGGATTCTTTTTCTTTTGATTCCGCCTATTTCGTATATAATAGTTAGTAGATATCGTTACCTAAATGAAGGTGGTGAATAGGAGATCGAACTGAACAAACGGCAAGAAAGAATAATTGAAATAGTAAAAGAGAGTGGCCCAATTACAGGTGAGCATATTGCAGATAAATTAAACTTGACAAGGGCAACCCTTCGACCTGATTTAGCGATATTGACAATGGCGGGCTTTTTAGATGCCAGACCTCGAGTAGGATACTTCTATACGGGAAAAAACTCGGAAAGACAAGTAATCGATAATATACGCAATATATTAGTGAAGGATTATTATTCACATCCAGTTGTGGTTCATGAAAATTCCTCTGTATATGATGCAATCGTAATTATGTTTACAGAAGATGTTGGAACCATTTTTGTCGTTGATGAGAACTCCACATTAACAGGAGTTGTTTCTCGTAAAGATCTATTGCGAGCAAGTATTGGTAAACAAGAGTTAAATTCGTTGCCAGTTGCGATTATTATGACAAGGATGCCGAATGTCACGTATTGTTTTGAAGAGGAAATATTAGTAGATGTTGGCTGTAAATTAATGAATCGAGAAATTGATGCACTCCCAGTTGTAGAAAAAACGGAGAATGGTCTTCTTGTAATAGGAAGAGTTTCGAAAACTAATATTACTAGAGCGTTTGTAGACTTGTCTAATAATCGTGATGGAATTGTGGAGGAACAAAATGACTGAAAGACAAATTATATATGTTGTATCTGATTCGGTTGGTGAAACAGCTGAACTTGTAACAAAAGCAGCAATCAGCCAATTTTCCGGCCACAATGTTAATGTGCTTATAAAAAGATTTCCTTTTGTAGAGGATAAATCAAACATTCATGAAGTAGTAATGCAAGCAAAAGAAGAGCATGGAATGATTGCCTATACACTTGTTAAACCAGAAATCCGTAATTATATGAGTGAGCTAGCTCGGCAAGAAGGAGTATATGCATGCGATATAATTGGACCAATTATTGATCAGTTTCAAGTGTTATGGGGAAAGACTCCACTTTATGAACCAGGACTTGTTCGGAAATTAGATGAAGACTATTTTAAAAAAGTGGAGGCAATAGAATTTGCTGTGAAATATGATGATGGCAGGGATCCGAGAGGTTTAGAGAAGGCTGATATCATATTAATTGGTGTTTCGAGGACTTCTAAAACACCACTTTCCCAATTTTTAGCCCATAAAAGAGTCAAAGTAGCAAATGTACCGATTGTGCCAGAGGTAGACCCGCCAAAAGAGTTATTTGAAGTACCGGCGAGTAAATGTTTTGGTTTAAAAATAAGTCCGACAAAATTAAACAATATTAGAAAAGAGCGCCTTATTTCTCTTGGATTAAGTGACAAAGCGAGTTATGCGCAAATTGAAAGAATAAAAGAAGAGCTAACTTATTTTGAGGACATTGTGAATCGACTTGGCTGTCCAGTTATTGATGTTACAAATAAAGCAGTGGAAGAAACAGCAAATATTATTCACAGTTTGTATTATAGATCTAAGTATAGCGCAGACAGATAACTGCTTGATATTAGTGAGATTAATTGGTAAAAGCTTGATTCTCATAGTGGAGAATCAAGTTTTTAATTATGAAAAACTTGTGTTTCAATAATTTTCAAGTGAACTATTTCTCGTCCTATTTAAATGGCCGTTTCTAAAAATGGTTGTGTTCATAAAATAAATTAGCAAAGATAATTTCTATTTAATAAAATTAATTTAATGACCTATCTTAATTTATTTTTTGTATGTATTTTGGTTCTAGTATGGCATAAAAGGAATAATTATAGATAAAAAAAGATGGAATTTCAAGTGAATTTATACTATAATAAAAAATTGTGATAAAAAAGTATCATGTTTTAGGTTTAGACTTGGCTTTTTACGAATAAACTATTTATTGTGAGAAGTCAAGGAAAGGGATAAAAAAATTTTCGACATTACTTCTTTCGTGAAAAAATTATTTAGGAAGAAGGAATATGTGGAGTGATGTAGAATTAATAGTACATTAGGGAAACATATGGTATATGTTGATGCTGATTCCTGTCCTGTAAAAGAAGATATTGTCGAAATAGCTTCTTATTATCATTATGAATTGCTATTCGTTGCATCCTATGCACATATGATGAAAGAAAATGACGAACAAAAGTGGAAGTATGTGGATAGCGATAAAGAAGCTGTAGATTTATTTATTATGAATGCTACCAAAAAACAGGATATTGTCGTCACTCAAGATATTGGCCTTGCCTCTACGTTATTGTTAAAGCAAGTTACTGTCCTCTCCCCTAGGGGCGTAATATTTGAGGAGAAAACTATAAATACTGCACTTGATATGCGATATTTATCTGCTAAGGCAAGACGAAAAGGGGTATATGGGAAAGGGCCCAAACCTTATACAGAAGAGGATTGCCAAAAATTCAGAAGAAATTTTATAAGGATTTTGTCGAAAGTTGAAGGAGAATCGATTGGTTACGTCGAATAATTCTTTAAAGTAGGCAATAAGTAGGGAGATGTGTAGATAATGGTGGCGCGCATTCCTGAAGATAAACTCAATGAAATCAAACAGGCTACTGACATTGTTGAAATCATTGGAGAACATGTATCCCTTACAAGACAAGGGCGCAATTTTATCGGTCTTTGTCCTTTTCACGGCGAAAAAACACCTTCTTTTACTGTATCGCCAGATAAACAGATATTCCATTGCTTCGGCTGTCATGCAGGTGGAAATGTATTTACTTTCCTTATGGACTTAGAAGGCTCTTCTTTTGTAGAAGTTGCATCAAGTTTAGCTGACCGTGCGAATATTGAATTAGGTATCGAAGTGTCTGAGCTGGAAAGAAAACCAGCCATTCCAGAAAATTTACAGCAAATGATTGATGCACATGATTTATTATCTAAATTCTACCATCATTTGCTCGTAAACACAAAGGATGGTCAGCATGCATTAGAATATTTGTCTAATAGGGGCTTTACTTTACCTATCATTGAAAAGTTCCAAATAGGCTATACACTTAATTCCTGGGATTTAGCTGTGAAGTTTTTAGGGAAACGTAAATTTGATGTTTCGCTATTAGAAAAAGCTGGTTTGATTGTAAAAAGTGAAAGGGATGAGAAATATTTTGATCGTTTTCGCGATCGAATAATATTCCCTATCTATGATCGAAATGGTAACACAATTGCGTTTTCTGGACGTGCTTTAGGGGATAATAATCCCAAATACCTTAACAGTCCAGAAACTCCAATTTTTAATAAAAGCAATACACTTTACAATTTTCATAAAGCAAGGCCTATAATACGAAAGCTTCAACATACCGTTCTTTTCGAAGGATTTGCAGATGTTATAGCTGCAACAAGAGCGGGAGTTGAAAACAGTGTTGCGACAATGGGGACCTCCTTAACGGAGGAGCATATCACAATTCTAAAAAGAAACGCACGAAATGTAACGATTTGTTATGATTCTGATTCAGCTGGGATAGAAGCAGCCTTTCGTGCAGGACAGCTTCTTACAAAGGCTAATTGTGTTGTAAAAGTAGTGATGTTACCAGATGGAATGGACCCAGATGATTATGTGAACAAATTTGGGGAAGATAAATTGCAACAGGAAATACTTCATGGAAGCATACCTTTCATGGGATTTAAAATGCTTTACTATCGAAGAGGGAAAAATCTTCAAAATGAAGGAGATAAACTCGCTTATATAGAAGAAGTAATAGGAGAAATTGCTAAACTGGAGAAGGCGGTAGAAAAAGACCTTTATTTACGACAGGTAGCAGATGAGTTTTCTCTCTCTTTAGAGGCATTAAAGCAGCAAGAGATGCAGATGGAACAATCAGTTCCAAATGAAAATGCTGTTGAAAAAAGTGTAGTTCCTGTCAAACAATACACGGTTAAAAAACGGGCAACTGGATTATTACCAGCATATCATACTGCGGAAAAAAGACTGCTTGCACATATGTTTAAAAGTGAGGATATTGCCTACAAAGTGCAAGACTCTTTACAGGGAAAAGCATTTAATATTGATGAACACCAAGCGATCTTTACTTATCTTCTTGCTTATTATGAAAAGGGTTTTGGTAACGATACAAGTTCATTTATGAATTTTATTGACGATCCAGACTTACAACGGATCGTAGCTGAAATCGAAATGATGGAAGTGAATGAAGAGGTAAGTGAAGTAGAAATTAGTGATTATATGAAACAAATCATTAATTATGAGAAATTGCTTGAAATAAAGGAAAAGAAGCAAATGCTGAAAGATGCAGAACGTCAAAATGACTATATAAAAGCTGCTCAAATTGGCATGGAAGTCCTTTTATTAGAAAAAACGTTAAAATAGTATATTATTGTCTTGATTTTTTGGAAGGAGGGGGACATATGGCTGAGAAGTCTGCCCGTTCAAAAGAGATTGAAACGGAATTAACCCTTGATCAGGTAAAGGAACAATTAACAGAAGTAGGTAAAAAAACGGGTGTGCTCGCATATGATGATATTGCTGAGAAGTTATCCAGTTTTGAATTAGATTCTCACCAAATGGATGAGTTTTATGAATTTTTAGGTGATCAGGGAGTCGAATTAATCGGTGATGGTGAAGAAGAAGCACCGAATGTCCAAGAGCTTGCAAAAGGGGAGGAAGAATTCGATTTAAATGACCTAAGTGTTCCCCCAGGTGTAAAAATTAATGATCCAGTTCGTATGTATTTAAAAGAAATTGGAAGAGTAGATTTACTTTCAGCAGAAGAAGAAATTAATTTAGCAAAACGTATATTACAAGGCGATGAAGAAGCGAAACGCCGTCTTGCAGAAGCTAACTTGCGCTTAGTTGTAAGTATTGCTAAACGTTATGTTGGACGTGGAATGCAGTTCCTTGATTTAATCCAAGAAGGAAATATGGGTTTAATTAAAGCTGTTGAAAAGTTTGATTATGAAAAGGGATTTAAATTTAGTACGTACGCAACATGGTGGATTCGTCAAGCAATAACTCGTGCAATTGCGGACCAAGCGAGAACAATTCGTATACCTGTTCATATGGTTGAAACCATAAATAAATTAATTCGTGTGCAACGTCAATTACTACAGGATCTTGGCCGCGAACCAACTCCTGAAGAAATTGGAGAAGACATGGATTTATCACCAGACAAAGTAAGAGAAATTTTAAAAATAGCGCAAGAGCCTGTTTCTTTAGAAACACCGATTGGTGAAGAAGATGATTCTCACTTAGGCGATTTTATTGAGGACCAAGATGCTACTTCTCCTTCAGAGCATGCTGCCTATGAATTACTTAAAGAGCAATTAGAAGACGTATTAGATACATTAACAGATAGAGAAGAAAATGTTTTAAGATTGCGCTTTGGGCTTGACGATGGCCGTACACGTACACTTGAAGAAGTAGGAAAAGTATTTGGTGTAACACGTGAAAGAATTCGTCAAATTGAAGCAAAAGCTTTAAGAAAGTTAAGACATCCAAGCAGAAGCAAACGATTGAAAGATTTCTTAGAGTAAGTAGCTTACGGCTTAGTAATCTTCAATATGATTCCATAAAGAAATAGTTTACTTCCTGTATGAAGTGGCTATTTCTTTTTTTTCAGTTTTAGAAATGTTAATGCGCTTTTTTCACTTAGTTATTACTTAAATAAAAGGAAGTGATGCTAAAGATGCAAGACCAGAGAAAAATGATTATTGTAAAGGAAATAGCTTATTGGAAAGAAAATAAAATGCTTCCAGAACATTATTGTGATTATTTACTCACATTGTATACAGAAGGAAATGGTGTGGAAGAAAGTCAGGTAAAGAAAGAAGGCAAAAGCATCTTATTCATTTTTTCCCTTTTATACTTTTCTTTCATTCCAATAACTATATTTTTATTATATTTTACTGAATTGTCTTTCATTTTGCAAATGGCTATTTCACTAATTTTTCTGATTTTTTGTTTTGTCGGTATTTTTTTGTATAATAAAAATGAGTGGAATGTAGATATACCAGCCACTGTTGCAGCAATTATCATTCTTTTGTGTAGTGTAGTTTTTGGTTTGAAATTTTTTACTAATGAAATAATATTTTTATATATCATTTTATTCCTTAATTGCTTATTTTGGTATTTATGTGGAAAGAAATATAAATTATTATATTTTACGATTTCCGCATTTATTGGGACCTTTCTCCTGGTGATACTTCTTGTATCAAAGTATTTGCTTTAACTAGAATTTGAAATGTGGTGTTAGTAATGAATACAGATAAATTATCCAAACGATTAGAAACCGTTGCAAAATACATACCTAAAAATGCAAAATTTGCAGATATTGGATCTGATCATGCGTATTTGCCATGCTATATGGTGAAAAGAAATAATGTTCGTTTTGTCATTGCAGGAGAAGTGGTTGATGGTCCTTACCAATCTGCTGTTAAACAAGTAAAACAGGAAGGATTGTCTTCAAATATTTCTGTAAGAAAAGGAAATGGCTTAGAAGTAATCGAACCAAATGAAGTGGATTGTGTAACGATTGCTGGCATGGGTGGAACATTAATCGCAACAATTTTAGAGAACGGCAAGAATAAACTAAAAGATTCTGTTCAAAGACTGATCTTACAGCCTAATGTTAGTGCATCTTCCATTCGAGAGTGGCTATTGAAAAATGATTGGATTTTAATAGATGAAGAAATTTTGGAGGAAGATGGAAAAATATACGAGGTTTTGGTAGCTGAAAAAGGGGATTCCCGCCCATTGTATGAATTAAATAAAGAGAAAGCATTATTATTTGGACCATTTTTAATGAAAGAAAAAAATGCTGCCTTCGTTAAAAAATGGACACATGAGAAAAAAAATTGGCAGAGAATACTTACAAATTTGAAGTCTGCACCTGAATCAGAAGAAAATACGCAAAAAAGTAAAGAGCTAGAGAGGAAGATTAAATTAGTGGATGAGGTGATAACGAATGAAGACAATTAATGGTTATGAAATAATTTCATTGTTTGAACAATTCTCCCCTAAAGCATATGCAATGGAAGGCGATAAAATAGGGTTACAAGTAGGAGATCTAAGCAGACCTGTTAAGCGTGTTATGGTAGCATTGGATGTTCTTGATGAGGTAGTGGAGGAAGCAATTTCAAAAGGAGTGGATTTAATAATTGCTCATCATCCACCCATTTTTCGTTCTTTATCTAAAATAACGATGGATAATCCATCTGGAAGATTAATGCATAAATTAATTAGACATGATATTACAGTCTATGCTGCTCATACAAATCTTGATGTCGCAAAAGGTGGGGTAAATGACCTTTTAAGTGAGGCTTTAGGATTACAAGATGCTGAAGTATTAGTTCCAACCTATGAGGATAAATTAAAGAAATTAGCTGTTTATGTACCTAAAAATTATGCTGAACAGGTGAAAAAAGCTATAGGTGATGCAGGTGCTGGTACACTCGGAAATTATAGTCATTGTATTTTTTCGACGGACGGTATTGGTGAATTTCAACCGTTAGAAGGAGCAGACCCATACATTGGCAAGGTAAATAAATTAGAGCATGTAGAAGAAGCAAAAATAGAATCAGTTTACTTAGCTTCCAAAGAAAAGAATATAGTAAAAGCGATGATTAAAGCCCATCCCTATGAAGAGGTTGCTTATGATATCTATGATTTACAAATAGAAGGGGAGCAATTAGGCTTAGGTAGAATAGGTAAAGTGAATGAGATGACATTATTAGAATTTGCTAATCATGTCAAAGAAGTTCTTGAAGTTGACCGGGTACGCGTAGTCGGAAATTTAGATGCGAAGGTCAAAAAAGTGGCAGTCCTAGGCGGAGACGGTAATAAATATTATTCCCATGCTTTAAGGAAAGGCGCCGATGTTTATATTACAGGAGATATGTATTATCATATTGCTCATGATGCTGACGCTTTAGGATTAAATATTATTGATCCAGGACACAATGTAGAAAAAGTGATGAAGGCAGGAGTGGCAAAGGTTTTAACGGAAATGTGTAAAGACAAAGGCTATGAGGTGGAGATTTTTCCTTCCGTTATTCATACAGATCCGTTTACTTTTATATAAGGAAGATTTTAGAGATATAAAAGCAGGCAAACTTTAATGGAGTTTGTCTGCTTTCTTTGTTCAATTGGAAAATGAATGATTATGAATTTAAAATTTAATAACCGAAAAAGCTCACACACTTAGTCAAAGAAATATGTTGTGGGAAGAGTTGTGTTTATCTAGTAAATGAAAACCAAAAGCAGAAGCTTGGATGAGAAAAGTGGACATCATCAAGGGAATGAAAACCAAAAGCAGTAATTAAGAAGAGAAAAATGGCGTTCATCAACCAAAGGAATAATAGCAAAAATTAGAAAAACAAGCGTCCCACTTTATAGTGAACGCTTGTTTCAATATTATTTCACCTTTACTTTTGGCAAGATTTTATTTAAAGGAACTTTCTTTTCCAATTGCCATGTGCTTTCATCTGCAGGATCATATTGATCTAGAAAATTAATAACCTCTTTCGTAATCGGGGTTGGTGTCGATGCTCCTGCTGTAACGGCAACACTGTTTGCATCTTTTAGCCACTCAAGCTTTAGTTCCGAAATGTCTGATATACGATATGACTTTGTATCGGCAATTTCTTCAGAAACTTGGGCTAAACGATTGGAGTTATTGCTTTTGGGATCTCCTACAACAATTAATACGTCTGCTTCTCCAGCTTGTTTAGCAACTGCTTCTTGTCTTACTTGTGTAGCTAGGCAGATTTCTTTATGAAATTCAGCATGTGGAAATTTATCTTTAATGCTTTCCATTAAATCAGCTACATCCCATTGACTCATCGTTGTCTGGTTTGTAACAAGAATTTTCTCCCTATTAATCTCTAATCTGCTAATATCATCCTGCGTTTCTACTAATGAGACAGCATGTGGAGCCACACCAACGGCTCCCTCTGGCTCAGGATGACCTTTTTTTCCTATATAAATAATATAGTAACCTTCTTTTTCCTTTTCTCTAATTAAATCATGGGTTTTAGTTACATCTGGACAAGTTGCATCCAATGTAACTAATCCCTTATCTTCCGCTATTTTACGTACCTCTGGTGATACACCATGTGCAGTAAAAATTACTGTACCCGAGTTTACTTTTTCCAATATTTCTTTTCGATTTTTTCCATCTAATGTGATAATGCCTTCTTCTTCAAATGCATCTGTAACATGTTTATTGTGAACAATCATTCCAAGAATATAGATGGGACGAGGCAGTGTTTTATCTAAAGCAGCATTTCTGGCAATTACCATTGCATCAACAACACCGTAGCAATAACCTCGAGGTGCGATTTTTATGACTTTCATTCTCCGATTCCTCCTGCAAGATACTTCTACTAACAATATATTAAGTAATAGGTACGATTATTTCCACCAATAATATAACATGTTTATTATATAAAACATAAGAGCTGTTTACAAAGTATAACTGTCTGGAAAAAGGAAGATTCATAAAAGACGATAAAAAAAGACCAAATAAAGCAATAGCCAATTTGGAATGAACCGTTTTGTGGGTATTGCCTGTTAGGTCTGGGGATTTATATATATAATTTTGGTTTTGGAGCACCTGTAGGTTTTTCGGATACTGATTCCATTTCAAAATCATCGATAACATCATCGACTTTTTTAGTTTGTCGTTTTTTAACTGTTTTCTTTGTATCTTCGCTTTTTCCTTTCTCTGTTGCTTGATCTGCAACGTTTACTTCCTCTGGTTCTTTGCTGGAGCTCGTTAATCCTCTGTACATTTTCCAAATAGCTGGGATATTTTTAACCATTGGTCCATATTGGTTTACCATAGGCCCAATTTGGCTTGCTGTATTAAGGAATTTTTGAGAATTTGCTAAAAATCCATTAATAGAAGAAGGATTAGTCAATGTTTTTAGCAACCCGCCTCCTCCAGATGCAGCACTTCTAGCTCCTGCAGCATTATTACCGCCTCCAAGAAGTTTGGATAATAAACCGCCGCCACTTCCTCTGCTAGGTACTCCACCTCGGCCCATTGCTCCTCCAGGGAAGCTAGTTGGTCCTCTCATTCCTGGCATTCTTCCGCCCATTGGTGGTCCTTGGAATGGGCCACGTGGTCTTGGTGGCATCATATAAAACGCCTCCTTTCACTTATACTACTTTATAGAATATGCAAAGACTTACAAGATGTTTAGGTTTTACGAAGAAATAATGGATAGTGTCATATGTAATGTAAAATGCTAGGATTAGGGATAAAAAATATATTTGATTTATGGTATTGGAAAAAATAAAAAGGGCACACATTATAGCCTTTTAGGTAAATTTTTATTATAATAAAATGATGGACAAAAGAGCTATAGATAAATGCCAAATCTGCGCACGCTCATTTATCTGGCTATTAAGGAGTTTTTTATATGAGTAATAATCAATTTAAACAATACGAGTTTAAACCATTTATTATAGATGCAATTGACGAATTAGGTTTTTACGAACCGACAGAAATTCAACAGAAAGTAATTCCTCTTGTTTTAAAAGGGGAAAGTGCAATTGGGCAATCGCAAACTGGAACAGGTAAAACGCATTCATACGTTTTACCGATTATTCAAAGAATAGTTGCTGAAAAACAAGCAGTACAAGCTGTTATTACAGCACCTACTAGAGAATTAGCGAATCAAATTAATCAAGAAATTTTGAAAATAATTAAGCATTCCGAACAACCAATAACAACTCGCCTATTTATTGGAGGTACGGATAAACAACGTTCGATTGAAAAGCTTAAAACACAGCCACAAATTGTTGTAGGTACGCCTGGAAGAATTAATGATCTTGTTAAAGAACAAGCATTATTTGTGCATACTGCAAAAATTCTAATCGTTGATGAAGCAGATCTTATGCTAGATATGGGCTTTATTGAAGATGTTGATCAAATTGCGTCAAAAATGCCAAAGGATTTAAGCATGTTTGTATTCTCTGCGACAATCCCTGAGAAATTAAAGCCATTTTTAAAGAAGTATTTAGAAAATCCAACATATGTTCATATCGAACCAAAGCAATTAACAGCCGCAAAAATAGAACATGTGCTAATTCCTTCCAGACATCGTGATAAAATTACAACAGTATATGAAGCGTTAGTAAGCTTTAATCCTTATCTTGCGATTGTATTTACAAATACAAAGCAAATGTGTGATGAAGTTGCAAATGGCTTATCAAACAAAGGTCTTAAAGTTGCAAGAATACATGGTGGTTTGACACCTCGTGAGCGTAAAAAAGTAATGAAACAAATCCTAGATCTAGAATTCCAATACATTATAGCTACTGATTTAGCAGCAAGAGGAATTGATATTAAAGGGATCAGTCATGTTATTAATTATGAGTTACCAACAGATTTAGATTTTTATGTGCATCGTGTTGGAAGAACTGCAAGAGCAGGTTATTCCGGTATTGCCTTAACAATATATGAGACATCAGACGAAGATAAGTTAAATCAATTGGAAAAACTAGGCGTAGAATTTAAGCATATGGATCTTAAAAAAGGCGAATGGGTAGAATTAGATGATCGTAATCGCCGCAAAAACCGCAAGAAGCAAGTGGATGAAATTGATGTAAAGGCTAAGTCTCTTGTTAAAAAGCCTAAAAAGGTGAAACCTGGCTATAAGAAAAAAATGCAACAACAAGTAGAAACAATTAAAAAGAGAGAAAAGAGAATTAAGAGTAGAAAAAAATAGGGGAATAGAGGAGTGTTTGAATTGTTGAAAATTGGTTCACATGTATCAATGAGCGGGAAAAAGATGTTACTTGGAGCTAGTGAAGAAGCAGTCTCCTATGGTGCTAATACTTTTATGATTTATACTGGTGCACCCCAAAATACAAGAAGAAAGAAAATAGAAGACTTAAATATTGCAGCTGGCCAGCTTCATATGGAGCAAAATGGCATAGAAGATATTATCGTGCATGCACCATATATTATTAATATTGCCAATACTACGAACCCAGCTACTTTTGAATTGGGCGTTAACTTCTTACGTAGTGAAATAGAAAGAACAGAAGCACTAGGAGCCAAACAAATTGTTTTACATCCAGGCGCACATGTAGGAGCAGGTGCTGAAGTTGGTATAAAAAAGATTATCGAGGGCTTAAATGAAGTGCTTACTGGGAACGAAAACTTGCAAATAGCGCTAGAAACAATGGCTGGAAAAGGATCTGAATGTGGTCGTACCTTTGAAGAATTAGCAATGATTATGGAAGGTGTTACCTATAATGATAAATTATCGGTATGCTTTGATACATGTCATACACATGATGCTGGATACAATATTGTAGAAGATTTTGATGGAGTATTAGAAGAATTCGATCGTATCGTGGGAATTGATAAATTAAAGGTATTGCATATAAATGATAGTAAAAATATTCTTGGAGCTCGAAAAGATAGACATGAAAATATCGGTTATGGGCAAATCGGTTTTGATGCATTGGTGAAAATAGTTCATCATCCCGAGCTAGAAAATGTTCCGAAAATATTGGAAACACCATATGTTGGGATAGATAAAACGAATAAGAAAGCACCTTATAAGCATGAAATCGAAATGATTAAAAATAAGGCATTTAATGCAAATCTATTGGAAGAAATTTTACAAAGTTAAAAAAAACGCTCTTCCGGAGCGTTTTTTATTTCTTTGTGAAGCTTAAGTATGGTAGATTACTGCTCTGCAAATAAGTTAAATAACTCGTTTAGTTCCTTTGCTGTAGCAGGACTTGTTAATTTAGCGACCTCTCTGATTAATTGTGCACGTTCATTAGGCTTGAAAATATTGATTTTTCGGCCATTAAGATGATTAGCAAGCTTTACGGCTTCTTCGTTTGTGATTTTAATTTTGAACTGTTTACTGTATTTCATTAGTTCAGTAGAGGTTATGTTGTTAATTTTATGATTGATTATGTTTTCAAAAATTTTCATGTCATCACTCCCCATTCTAACATATGAGGGGAAAGACAAAAATGTGCTAATTTTTTTTGATTTCTCTCATTTAGTATACAGAAAGTGATATCTTTACAACAATCATTCGTTCTTGTATACTGATTTTGATACTATTAAATGTTATATAAATCGTAATGATTACTATAGAATTTTCGTTTTATTTGATAAAAATGGATAGGGAGAAATGAGGTGGAGAAAATGAATGTGCAAACTGCACTTGATATCCTAAAGGAAAAAGGATATAAACATACAGACAAGAGAGAAGATATCTTAGCATTATTTTCTAATGAAAATAAATATTTAACCGCTAAAGATGTATTAGAGTCATTAAAGGATGATTATCCAGGTTTGAGTTTTGACACGATATACCGAAACTTATCATTATTTGCAGAATTGGATATTTTTGAAATGACAGAATTAAATGGAGAAAAACATTTTCGCTTTACTTGTTCTCACCATCACCACCACCATCATTTCATTTGCTTGGATTGTGGGAAAACGAAAGAAATTATTACATGTCCAATGGAAGAACTTACTGAAAGTTTAAAAGGCTACGATGTTTCTGGTCATAAGTTTGAAATTTATGGAAAATGTCCTGAATGTCAAAATTAAAAAACGAAGCATATCTATTCTGATATCGCTTCGTTTTTTCTTAATAGGTTGTTTTTGTAAAAGGAAGCAGGACATATTAACTTTAATTTTTTTAACAATAATTCATAAAAAGTCTTTATAAATGTTATGTAGGGGTAAAGGAGTTTATTGATTCACTTGAGTTTTAACCCATTCTTCCACCCACTCATACGCTTCATTCCACGTAGTTACCCGTTTAACCCCTTTAGGAATTGGTTTCCTATTATATGGTGTATCAAAGAGTATAACTGGGATTCCTAATTCTTCATGAAGCATTACGGCATTATCATGCTTATCTTCAAAGAAAATATCCACCATGTTTCTTTTGGCAGCCGCAATTTTATGATGAGAACCAATTAATTCAATATGATCAAAGCTAATCCCATTACTTTCAAACCATTGTTTTGTTAGTTCAAGCATGCCTTCGCCTCTTGCGCTAATAAATATGAGTTCATGTTGCTTTGCCCATTTTTGTAATACAACACTTGCGCCTTCAGCTAGGGGAGAGGACGAGTAAATTCTTGCCTCATTTTCCAAAAACCACTTGTCAAACTCTTCGTTAGTAACATTGACTAAAGGATAAAATTCATATTGAACAACATCCTCTAATGTAATATTCAATTGAAAGCTTTCATTTAAAAAGGGAACAAACGTAGCAGGGCTAGTTACTGTCCCATCAATATCGATTCCAAAACGCATTTTTTTCATTTTATGCTCCTTTATTCAAAGTTGTTCTTATCTAGCTTAACAAATAAACTCGACAAGGAAAAGGGAAGAACTAAAAAGTTATGTAAATCATTTACAGACATAGGGACACAGAATTTGGTGATGATAATAAATGCTCCTATTAAAGAAAGCGAGGGATCATCATGGCAGATCAAAACAGCAATGAAGGATACAGTCACGATTTTCAAGATAGAGAGCGAACTGGATCACCTGTTGATTATTTGGAAGAAACATCAGCAGAGATAACACCTCCAATGACTTTTAATGATACACGTCCAGTGACCTCCGATGTTGAGCGAGACAGGAATATAGTAGGTGGAAAAGGAATTGGTATTACAGCTTTAGTCATATCAATCCTGTCCTTATTTGTAATGCCTATTATATTAGGGGTTGTTGGGATAGTATTAGGATTCATCGCAAGAAAAAAGGGAGCATCAGCACTTGGAACTTGGGCTATCTCTCTTGGTGCCATCTCCATTATCATTGGAATTTTTATTGCCCCGTTCTTTTAACTTAAAAATGGGGAATTAAAAAAATCTAACCTCTATCACGAGGTTAGATTTTCCTTACTTTTTATTGAATATTAATTGTATCTTTATTTTCAGCTTCTTCAGCTGCTTTTTTCGCAAAATACTCTTCAGCTATTGCATCGATTTCTTTCTTAAGTTCCTCTACCATTATGTCCTCTGGTACCTTGCGGACAATTTTTCCTTTACGGAATAGTAGGCCTTCGCCACGGGCACCAGCAATACCAATGTCCGCTTCTCTTGCTTCTCCTGGTCCATTAACTGCACAGCCTAGAACTGCAACCTTAATTGGTGCTTTAATCGTAGAGATGTAGTCTTCCACTTCGTTGGCAATACTAATCAAGTCGATTTCAATTCTGCCACAAGTGGGACAGGAAATTAATGTTGCAGCATTGGAAGAAAGACCAAATGACTTCAACAATTCTCGAGCAACTTTTATCTCCTCAACGGGATCTGCACTTAAGGATATACGTAAAGTATTTCCGATGCCTTTACTTAAAATAGCACCTAGACCAGCAGCGCTTTTTACTGTTCCCGCAAATAATGTACCGGATTCAGTGATGCCTAGATGTAAAGGATAGTCAAATGCTTTTGCTGCTTTTTCATATGCTTCAATTGCTAAGTTAACATCAGAAGCTTTCATGGATACAATGATATCATGAAAATCAAGGTCTTCTAATATTTTGATATGGTGCAAGGCACTCTCGACCATTCCATCTGCAGTTGGATAACCGTATTTCTCTAGAATCTTTTTCTCTAAAGAACCAGCGTTAACACCAATACGTATCGGAATCCCTTTTGCTTTTGCAGCTTTTACAACCGCTTCAACTTTTTCTCTTTTCCCAATATTCCCTGGGTTGATTCGGATTTTATCTGCTCCACCTTCAATTGCTTTTAATGCTAAACGGTAATCGAAATGGATATCTACTACTAATGGTATGTTTATTTGTTTTTTAATCTCGCTAATGGCATTTGCAGCACGTTCATCTGGACATGCAACACGAACAACCTGACAGCCAGCTTCTTCTAAGCGTTTAATTTGGGCAACTGTTGCTTCAACATCATGGGTTTTGGTAGTGGTCATGCTTTGAATAAATAATTCATTACTTCCCCCAATGGTTAAGTTACCGACTTTAATTGGTCGGGTTTTTGTACGATGAATAATTTCACTCAATGGTGATTCGCTCCTTTTATATTGGACAAGCCAAAATAATTTAGCTTTTTATATTTCTTTGTAACCTTACCTATTGTATCAATGAAACATTCATATTGACAAGAATCTTGCTAAAAATCACTTTGCATTTTTACTGGGAATCCCTAATTTGACGGGGAAAAAGTTTCATTAGGTGAGAAAAACAATAAAAACTTCCACCATTATCATTTCTGCGGAAGCTAAAGTTTATTATTTATATATCGGAAAAGAATATGATTTTCCGATTTGAATATCTTCAGGTTTTAAACCACCATTTAGTTTTTGAAAGTCATTTACAACAGTCTCCAAGCTAACCGATAAGGCGCCAGTAGAATATTCTTCTACAATAGAAAGAACGGTATCACCAGATTGGACTTGTTGTTCAAAAAATAATGGCGCTTCTTCTGGGGATGCCTGGACTTCTATTGAGGGTTCTTGTTTTTGAGTAGAGGAAAGCGTACCTTCATTTAAATCGATATAAATAACATATATTGTCACTAAAATTACAAAGGTAATAAAAAACCTTTTCATCCTACATCCCCCTAAACTAATTTATAGACAAACTATATGCTTGTCCACTATGAATTAGAACGAAAAAAGTATTCAGGCAAAGGGGGATAGGGAAAAAGTCGTGAATTTAAAAATTAAATTACTTTATCTTTACATGCCCTTAATAAATTTCTGTGAAAATAGTCATAGGGGGCGAGCAAATGACAAAAGTCATAAAGAAGCAAAGGATAAAGGAAAGGCTTTCTATACAAAATCGGTTATTTCTGTTTGTTTTGCCATTATTTATTATTACGATTTTGATGTTAGCGTTTATTTCCATTAATAGCTCTACAAAAATGACAGTTAAAATGATGAAGGAGAGACTAGAGAAAGAAACAAGCACTATTTACGTTATGGCTCAAAATACAATGCTAATGTACGTAGGTCAGGAAGAGAAGTTTCAAACGAAAATGGAACAAATAATAAGAGATCAAGATGCTAGCTTTGCCAAAGAAGGGTTAAACGCTTCTTTCTTTTTGCTATCGGAAAAGGAAGTAAAACCATTTAAAGTGAGTCAAAACTCCCGATTTAAGTTGGATGATTCTTTTATTCAGAAACTAGAGGAATTAGAATCAGGCGTATTGGATACAAAATGGAATGGAGAAACGTATACCGTTGCCTTTCAACAAATTCAAGAACTAAGAGGGATTTATTTGTTAGTAATTCCCCAATCTGAATATTTACATAATGTCAATCAATTAAAAAATAGTTTGTTGCTTTTTTCGGTATTAAGTATACTGATTATTGCTGTCGTTATTCGATATTTTGTCAAAACAATGGTAAGCCCATTACTAACGTTACGAGAAATTATGCGAATAGCAAGGAATGGTCATTTAGAAGAGGTTTCTACCATTAAAACTGGGATTCCTGAAATCAACTCGTTAATTAACAGCTATAATTTATTAATACAAAGATTAAAGCTTGTACTATCGGAAATGCATGCAACTAGTGATCATTTATCCAAAACAAATGATATTTTACAAACAGAGGCATTGCAAATGATAGAAAGTGGAGAGGCGCTTTCGGAAATGATTGTTACGGTGAAAAATGGCGCTGAGCAAACGGCAATTAGTTCAGAGCATAATATAACCGTTTTCCAAGAATTGAAAGGCTTAAGCGATCAAATCGACCAAAGTAGTCAAAAAATTAAGGAACATACAGACGAAATGAATGATTCTGCCATACTAGGCGAAGAGAATATAAATAATTTATTTGCAAGTCAACATATGCTACAAGATAAAGTAACCGTCATTTATCGTAATAATGATTTACTTAATAACCATGCTTTATCAATAAAAAAGGTTGTCGAAGATATTAAAGAACTTGCAGAACAAACCAAGCTATTAGCTTTAAATGCTACACTTGAAGCAGCTCGAGCTGGTATCCAGGGAAAGGGATTTGCTGTGGTAGCAAATGAGGTGAAGAAATTAGCTGTTTTGTCTTCTAAATCAGCAGAGGATATAAGAAAGTTTACACTTGATATGGATCAAATCATTCAAAAGTCATCAAGTGATTTAAAAGATATACAAAACAATTTTACGAAAAGTGATGACTTAGTGCAAAAAGCGACTGTCTCTTTTAATCAACTATTGAAGGGAATTTCTTTAGTAAGTGAAGGGCTAAAAGATAATCACCATTTATTAAATGAGCTACAGGCGTTTTTTCCTAAGATGGAGTATAGCACGCTACATGTTACTTCCATTAGTCAACAAACACTCGCAAGTTCAGATGAGATGAAAAAAATAGGTGAAATACAGCAGGATAGTATCAAGGTTAATGCTGAGATAAGTTCTAGACTATCGATGTTAGTGGCAAAACTAGAGGAAAATATAAGGATGGAAGAAAAGTAAATCTCTTAAGAAATAAAAAAGCAAAAACCAATGTGTAAGGTTTTTGCTTTTTTACTGTGTTATGGTTGTAGTGGTTTTTCCGGCTTGACCTCTTTAATTGCTAAACAAACAAGGAATAAACTAATGAACCAATTTAATAGATAGCCACTTGGAACAATGGTTTGTAAACAGTCCATAATAGTAAAGAAAATAACGGGAATGGTTGTACTATATACGGTGATTTTCCAGCATTGTGCATATGTTAATGCTCTGCCGAAAATTTTCGAGAAAAAGTTTCCAAACATAGCAAGTACGATTGTTTGAAGAACTTTATAAATTAGCATAAATAAGATATAGGTTACAACTAAAATGATGATAAAAACATATGCTAAAGAATCCATTGTTTGGATAAAATCAATTAGCTCTTCCTTTGTAAGGGTGATATTTCCAAATGAGGAATATTCAAAACTCTGCGCCTGTCCTGCTGTTACGATTACAAATTCATTTTTTAAGAGCGCTACAGTATTTCCATAAGTACTAATTTTTGTATGGTCATAGGTTCCAGAAGCATCTAGAATGATTGTTAAATCAGGCTTTTCAATGATAGTTGGTTCATCTTGATTTTTGGCATTTAATGTATTGTCGCTTATTGTAAAAGAAGGTACTTCTTCTTCCATTGTTATACTAAAAGTATGTATTGCTTCATTTATTCCCTTACTTAAATAATACAAATTAGGTATAGCTGCAATAATAGTCAAAAGCAACAAATAAATAATGGTTTTTCCTATGCCTTGAAAACGGAAGCTTGCTATATCTTTTGGAGAATAGAGGCTTCGATAAAACTGCTTAAAAATATTCATTCTGACACATCCTTCAAAAGTTTCATTCCTATTGTATCTTTTTCATGCTAATAGATACAAGTCTCAGCATTTGATTTGCATAAAAAAGTATGGTAAAAGTTTTAAAAGGATACACCTATACTAATTAGAAGGAAAGGGAGATGTAATGGATATTATTTATTGGATTATTATCAGTATTTTATTTATTATTGCTTTTGCTGGCCTGATTTATCCTATCATCCCAAGTGTACTATTTATTTTAGCAGGGTATCTATTATATGGTGTCTTCTTTTCGTTTGAAGAACTTAGTGTCTTTTTTTGGATTATCCAAGGGATGTTTGTTGCCTTATTATTCTTTGCTGATTCTGTATCTAACTGGATCGGTGTAAAGAAGTTTGGCGGTACAAAGGCTGGGATTTGGGGAAGTACAATAGGATTGCTTGTTGGACCTTTTGTCATTCCTGTAATTGGCATCCTACTAGGTCCATTTCTAGGAGCCGTACTAGCAGAGCTTATCGTTAGTAGGACCGATTGGAAAAATGCGCTTAAAATAGGAGTAGGCTCACTAATAGGCTTTCTCAGCAGTATAGTTACGAAAGCTATTATTCAGGGGATAATGATTGTGTATTTCTTTTTGAAAATATAAATTAATGGAAGAAAAGGTAAGGGTAAGCTTTTACCTTTTCTTCTATTATTAATTAAGTCCGCAAATATCCACAGGACAGTTTTGACAATCGACTGCTCTTTTTAAATAGGCAAGATTTTTTACAGTAATTTTTTGGTTGCTGTATTCAATGACTTCTCTTTCTCTTAAATCTTTTAATATGCGTTGAATAACTTCTCTTGTCCCGAAGGTTAAGTTCGCTAATTCTTGATGTGTGATGGGAATATCAATCAAGATCCCTTCTTTATTTTTTATTCCAAATGAATGACATAGCCTGATTAATATGCTGTATAGGCCGCCCTTTTTTCCATTCATTATAAGATCTTGGCATTTCATATGTGCTTTTAGATATCCCGTGCTTAACCAACTAGTAACAGAAATAAGGAGCATTGGATCTTTTAAAGCTAAATCTTCAAATTCACTGCGGTTAATCGCAAGAACATCACAATCTGTAAGACTTTTGGCAAAAAAATAATACTTTGGGGAATGTTTAAATAATTGGTATTCTAACAGCAATTCCTCATCATGGAGTATCTTAATGACGAATTCTTTTCCTTTCTCATGGACTCTCCCAAGAGAAATAGTTCCATTTAATAAAATATAAATTTTTTGAACAGGGTCTTTTTCTTGAAATAATAAAGTTCCCTTTTTTATATGTTCTATTTTGTCAGTCTCAAAGAAATGTTGTATCAATAAACTATATAATGATAGTTGTACTTCATTCATAAGAAAGCACTCCTTAAAAAGTTCCTCTTTTCTTGATTAAAAAACATTGTGAAATATTTGTCAATCTTGATTTGGAATAAAATGGTTATCGTGTGAATGGTGTGAATTCTATTCTACTCTAAAACGTTGATTCGTAAGGAAGAAACACAAAAATGACAATTTATCGAACTTATTTCAAGTTGAGTTCTAATAGAAGCGGTAATAAACAAATTAGTATAAATACTGGAGTGATGTTAATCACTAGAGGATGGTGGAAATTAAAAACTTTATTTTTAAGTAGAAATATAAAGTGATGATTGTTATTTTCTAACTAATAAAGTGAAAGTGGTTTCATCAAATTTAAGAATAAGGAGACAAGAACAATCCGTCCTATAAACAACTAGGCATTTGCCTGTTTAAAAGTAATTTTAGATGGGTATTTTAAAGAGGGAATCTTTTCAAGCAAATAGATTGAAAGTAAGTTCTTTATTTGATAATGTATTGTTAAAGAGCTTCTCTTATATAAATTGTCGAAATAGGACAAAACAATATAAGGAAGAAAATAATACATATAATATTAGGAGGAATTAGACATGGCTTATTCATTACCACAATTACCTTACGCTTATGATGCATTAGAACCTCACATTGATAAAGAAACGATGAACATTCATCATACGAAACATCATAATACTTATGTAACAAATTTAAACAACGCACTAGAAGGAAATGGCGAATTACTTTCTAAAACAGTGGAAGAACTTGTATCTAATCTTGATGCAGTGCCAGAAGCTGCTCGTACTGCAGTTCGTAACAATGGTGGCGGTCACGCAAACCATTCCTTATTCTGGGAAGTAATTTCTCCAAACGGTGGCGGTCAACCAACTGGTGATTTAGCTGCTGCTATTGACAGCAAATTTGGTAGCTTTGAAAACTTCAAAGAAGAATTCTCAAAAGCTGCTACAACTCGTTTTGGTTCAGGTTGGGCTTGGCTAGTTGTGAACAACGGTGAGTTAGAGGTAACAAGCACACCAAACCAAGACAATCCTTTAATGGAAGGTAAGACACCTGTTTTAGGATTAGACGTTTGGGAGCATGCATACTACTTAAATTACCAAAACCGTCGTCCTGAATACATTAGTGCATTCTTTAATGTAATTAACTGGGAT
The DNA here is from genome assembly GCF_976954375.1 of Niallia sp. Marseille-Q9988. NCBI lineage: Bacteria > Bacillati > Bacillota > Bacilli > Caryophanales > Bacillaceae > Niallia > Niallia sp. Marseille-Q9988. The sequence goes on from NZ_CDRJSZ010000006.1 coordinate 240,786, forward strand.
GAAGTAGCTAAACGTTATTCAGCTGCTAAATAATAATAGGTTAGCAAAACCTGTGGGCATTATGCTCACAGGTTTTTTTGTCTTATTATGGAAAAGATAGTAATTATAGCTTATTTTCATAATTGTTAGTTTTTATATATAATGCATAACGATATTCATTTTGTTAGAAACTACTCTAGAACAAAGGGGAGTTTCTATGATGAAAATAGGAAAAATTTTAGGTGATGTAGAGCTTACAAAAGATTTAAAAATATTGTTGCTCACCGGTGGATTGTACGCATTAAGTGTAGCACTTTCTAATACTTTCGTTAACGTATTCTTATGGAAGCAGTCAGGAGAATTTAGAGATTTAGGATTGTATAACCTTGCTATTATCTTGCTGCAATTACTTACCTTTACACTTGCTGGCAGATGGGCAAAGAAAATTGATCGTGTCATTGTATTTCGAATTGGTGTTGCCTTCCTTACCATTTTCTATTTGACAGTACTATTAATTGGAGACAAAGCATCTACATTTCTCCTAGTGTTAGGGGCAATACTTGGTATTGGCAACGGATTCTATTGGCTAGCGTACAATGTTTTGACATTTGAAGTTACCGAACCGGAAACTAGAGATTTCTTTAATGGCTTCTTAGGACTATTAAATTCTGTTGCTGGGATGATTGGACCGATGATTGCGGGATATATTATCTCACAGCTAACAAAGTCAACAGGTTATATGATTGTTTTTGGAATGTCTCTTGCACTCTTTCTTCTAGCGGTTATTTCTAGTTTTTTTCTCAAAAGAAGGCCGGCAGAAGGCAAATATTATTTTAAAAGAATTTTGGAAGAGCGAAAAAATAATTATAACTGGAAACTTATAACGAATGCTCATTTTTTTCAAGGCTTACGAGAAGGCGTCTTTGCGTTTATGATAACTGTCTATGTTTATATAGCGACAGACAGTGAGTTGGCTTTGGGTAAATTTGGGTTAATCAATTCGGGAATTTCATTTGTTGCCTATTATATTGTTTCGAGGACAATCAAAAATGAGAATCGGAATAAGTCCATTTTAGTTGGAGGGATTATGCTATTCCTTTCGATGTTTATTATCGTTTTTGATTTTTCTTACACGAAATTATTGATTTATGCGAGTACTATAGCTATCGCTTATCCATTAATCCTTGTTCCTTATACTAGTTTAACTTTTGACGTAATCGGAAAAGGATGGAAGGCAGGAGAAATGAGAATTGAATATATAGTCGTAAGAGAATTGTTTCTCAATCTAGGAAGGCTTTTATCCGTTCTCATTTTTATAATTGGTGTAAGCATGTTCAATCCAAATAAAGTAATCCCTGTCTTGTTGTTTATCCTAGGAAGTGGACACTCGGTGATTTATTTTTTTGCTAGAAGAATCAGATGGAAGACAGCTTAACTATGTAAAAGAAGATCTGTTATAGAGTTAACAGATCTTCTTCTTCTTGTGAAAAGGTGAATGAGAAAGAGAGAATTCCTTTAAAAATCCTTTAATCATATAGAAATTTCTGTAATCTTCCTTTAAAATAGAAAATAGGAGAGTTTTGGAGGAAATGGTGGGGTTTTAAAAGTGGGAGAAAAAAAGAAAAAAAAGAGAAATCCAATACCTTTAAGAGTTAACCTTATATTCTTTATGGTATTTTTATTGTTTTCAGCACTTATTTTAAGATTAGGATTTGTACAGATTGTGTATGGAGACGATTATAAAAATGAAGTAGAAAAGAAAGAGGATGTCGTAATTAGCACTTCTGTTCCAAGGGGAGAAATGTATGACAGAACAGGTAAAAGTATTGTAAGCAATGTAGGCAAGAATGCCATTACATATACTAATTGGAAGAAGTATACAGCAGAAGAAATGCGGGATACGGCTGAAGAATTAGCAAAAATTATTAAAATGGACAGCGATAAAGATCTTAAAAAGATTTCAGAAAGAGACAAGAAAGATTATTGGATTTTAATCAATCCAGATGAAGCAAAGACAAAGATATCAGAAGAAGATCAGAAACAGCTTGCGTCAAAGTATAAAGACGACAAAAAGGAATATCAAAAAGCGTATGATGAGCTATTGCGTAATAGCATATCTGAAACAGATTTAAACAAACTAACCGATTTAGATATGGAAACATTAGCGATATATCGAGAGTTTCAAAGCGGTTATTTTTATACTCCCCATATTGTAAAAAATGAAGGGGTTACCGATAAAGAAATTGCCATTATTAGTGAAAACTTAGAAAGATTACCTGGAGTAGACACCCTTCGAGATTGGGATAGAGAGTATGAATTTGGCTCCACTTTAAAAACTGTCTTGGGAAATGTGAGCACCTCTCAAAGAGGAGTCCCAGCTGAAGAAAAAGACAGCTATTTAGCTAAAGGATACAGCATGAACGATCGAGTTGGACTAAGCTATCTAGAAAAGCAATATGAAGATGTTTTAAAAGGGCAAAAGAAAAAGGTTAAATATATTAAAGATAAAACAGATGACATTGTAGGCTCGGAAATTTTATCGAATGGATCTGCAGGAAATGATTTAGTATTAACCATCGATATGGATTTGCAGCTGGAAGTGGAGAAAATCATTGAGGAAGAATTAAAAAAAACGAAATACGGTTATGCTGGTACCAAGTATTTAGATCGAGCATTTGTTGTATTAATGGACCCTCATACAGGGGAAATATTAACAATGGCTGGTAAACAATTAGGAACAGATGATGATTCAGGAAAACAAATTGTTAATGATTTTGCGTTAGGGAATATTACAACTTCCTATAACGTGGGTTCAGTCGTAAAAGGTGCTATGGTAATCACAGGCTATAAAGAAGGGGTTCTAAGTCCTGGTACGACATATATTAATGATTCAACGATGCAAATTAAGGGTTCTAACCCTTTTAAGTCCTGGAAGACAATGGGGAATATTAATGACTTAATTGCTTTAAAGCAATCATCCAATGTTTTTATGGCTAAAACGGCTATTATGATAGGAAAGGGAAAATATGCTTATATGCAGCCATTAAACATTGATTTGGATGCATACCCAAAGATAAGAAATTCTTTTTCTGAATTTGGATTAGGTGTGCGAACAGGAATTGATTTGCCAAATGAAATGGCTGGTTTTAAAGGAGCAATTGATCCAAATCAGCCAGCAAATTTAATGTTCTTATCCATTGGACAATATGATACCTATACAAATATGCAATTAGCACAATACATTTCAACAATCGCAAATGGTGGTTATCGCATTCAGCCACACTTAGTGAAAGAAATAAGAGAGACATCCAGCGAAGAGGGGCAATTAGGACCGATTGTTCAGGAAATTCAACCCAAGGTATTAAATAAGTTAGATTTGGAACCTGGTTGGATGGAGCAAATTCAAAAAGGTTTTCGAATGGTAATGCAGCCAGGAGGGACAGGAAGTGTCTTTGCAGGTGCTTCCTATAGTCCGGCTGGAAAAACTGGGACCGCAGAAGCTTTTTATTATGATCCATTAAATAAGCAAGAAGAACCACCACAAGTTATGAATGTAAGTTTAATAACATATGCCCCGTCCGATAATCCAGAAGTAGCAATGGCAGTAATGGTTCCGTGGGTTTATACAACAAATAATGGTCCTTCCCCGAACTTAACAATCGGAAAACGTGTAATGGATAAATACTTTGAATTAAAGAAAGAAAAAGACTAGATTAATAGACTTACGATAAAAGAGGCTGGGACATAAGCATTTCAACCAATAATAAACGCGAATATTTATGCGGTTAATCCGCATAAATATTCGCGTTTATTATTTTGGAAAAAGGTTTAAAAAACGAAGTGTAATGGAGCGGAGGACGCTCGACTCCTGCGGGAAATAGAGGAAAGGCTGAGACCCCGCAGCGCATGCGAGGAGGCTCAGCTTCCTCCCCGCGGAAAGCGAGCGTCCGTAGCGCAATGGAACGACTTAGTTTTTACACTTGACTAGTTTTAAAAACTTAGATCCATGAGAAAGTAGCTTTATTTAAGAGCTAAATTAGAGATTGTTCGTCTTTAAAAGTTAGTTATTTAGTTTTGTCCCAGCCCCTTTTGGTGTTTTTTGGATGAAAGAAACGTGGATACATAGGCGTTTTTTCTCTCATATTAATAAATAATATAGTAGGAAAAATGCAAATAGCACAACTTAGTCGATTCTAGCATATTATTCCAATTAGTTATTAATAGAATAATCTCCTGTTTTCTATTACAATAGAAAAAGAATATTCAAGGAAAGTGTGATTATACGGTGGGAAAAAAGAAAAAGAAAAAAACGATACCTGTACGTCTTAATATTATTTTCTTTTTAGTGTTTTTATTATTCTCCGCCTTAATTCTGCGACTAGGTTTTGTGCAGATTGTTTACGGAGAGGATTATAAAAGAGAGCTAGAGAAAACAGAAGATGTTACAGTAAATACCTCTGTGCCCCGTGGGAAAATGTATGATACTACTGGAAAAGTAATTGTGGATAATGTTGCACAAAAAGCGATTACATATACGAATTCAGGTGCAAAGCAAGAAAAGATGCTCGAAACAGCTGAGTTGCTTTCCCAGTATATTATTAAAGATACAAAAAAGGTAACAGAACGTGAAAAAAAGGATTACTGGATCATAAAAAATGAAGAGAAGGCAAGTAAGAAGGTGTCTGATACAGAAAAAAAAGCTTTAGCAGAGAAGTATCCAGATCAAGACGAATATAATACAGAAGTATATCAATTGCAGCTGGATCGAATTACGGAGGAGGATTTAAAAACACTTTCTAATCATGATTTAGAGGTTTTAGCAATCTATCGCGAATTTATTAGTGGCTACAAACTAACACCGCAAATGGTGAAAAATAAAGACGTCAGTGACAAAGAGTTTGCAGTAGTAAGCGAGAATTTAGAATCCTTACCTGGTGTAGATACAACAACTGACTGGGAAAGATCGTATGCATTCGGTGATACGTTAAAATCTGTTTTAGGGAGTGTTAGTTCCGCAGAGAAAGGATTACCGGCAGAGAAATTAGATTATTATCTTTCACGAGGATACAGCCGAAATGATCGAGTAGGAACAAGTTACTTAGAACTCCAATACGAAGATGTTCTTAAAGGACAAAAAGAGAAAATTCGCAATAAAACAGATAAAAATGGCAATATCGTAAGTACCGAGGTCATATCAGAAGGAAAACGAGGAAATGATCTAGTTCTCTCCATTGATATGGAACTTCAATTAGAAGTAGAAAAAATAATCGAGGAAGAATTAAAAACAGCCAAGACATTTTCTGGAACAAAATTGCTTGATAGGGCTTATGTGGTTTTAATGGATCCAAATACAGGAGATGTTCTGTCCATGGCCGGAAAACGACTAGAAAAAAATGAAAAAACAGGAAAATTGGAAGTTCAAGATGATGCACTTGGTAATATTACAACCACGTACAACGTAGGATCTGTTGTAAAAGGTGCAACTGTATTAACTGGGTATAAAACGGGAGCAATTTCTCCTGGAACAGTGTGGAATGATACACCTGTAAAAATCGGAAACACAATTAAGAAATCTTGGACAACAATGGGACCAATTAATGACCTGACTGCATTGCAACGCTCTTCTAACGTTTATATGTTCCGTACAGTAATGAAGATGGCTGGTGCAAATTATGTATATGGTCAACCGTTATCTGTACAGCTGAGCGACTTTTCATTAGTTAGAAACGAATTTGCGCAGTACGGATTAGGAATTCGCACCGGAATTGATTTGCCAAACGAACAAGTTGGGTTTAAAGGACAAGATACATTGCCAGGTTTCCTACTAGATTTATCGATTGGGCAATATGATACGTATTCAAATATGCAGCTCGCGCAATATGTTTCCACAATCGCGAATGGCGGGAAAAGGATGGAACCACATATTGTAAAAGAAATTCGTGAACCTGTAGCAGATGATAGCACACTAGGACCAGTTGTAGAAACCGTAAAACCAAAGGTATTAAATACAGTAGATGTTAAACCAGAATGGATTGAACGAGTTCAGCAAGGATTTGAGATGGTAGCTCAAACTCCAAAGGGTACCGCTTATTCTAACTTAGGTGGAAAAGATTATTCTCCTGCAGCAAAAACAGGTACTGCGGAGGCGTTTTATGATGGACCATCAAGAAGTGATTATGGGGAAATACCTCCTCAAGTCATGAATTTAAGCTTAATTAGCTATGCTCCTTCTGATAATCCAGAAGTTGCGATGGCAGTAATGGTTCCATGGGCATACCAAGGAAGTGTTGATAATGGGGCAAATAAAAAAATCGGTGAACGTGTATTGGATGCATATTTCGATTTGAAAAAAGAAAGACAAAAAGACGAGGAAAAAGAAGAAAAAGAATAATAGAAAAAGGGCAAACTATTTTCCATTAGTTTTGCCCTTTTTTGCATTTTGTTAAAGAAAAAGCCTTTTAATAATGGTAGACCCAATTGTTAAGCAATTTCAAAAAAATGTAAGGCAACCCCCTAAATTTACATAGCGTTTACATTGATTTACAAACAGTTAAAACCAAATTAATACTAAAGACTTATAGTTAACTTGTAAGACAAAACAACCATCCTTAGGGGGTAAAGAGAAAAATGAAGAGCCTTAAAACAGTAGGATTAACAGCAATGATTGGAACAATGTTAGCATTAGCAGCATGTGGCGGAAATAATGATGCTAATTCATCAAATGATAATGATGCTGGTGAACAATTAACAGGACAAATTAAATTAGACGGTTCATCAACTGTTTATCCAATTATGGAAGCAATCGTTGAAGAATATCAAGCAGAGCAACCAAATGTAAAAGTTTCTGTTGCATCATCTGGTACAGGTGGAGGCTTTAAAGCGTTTATCGCAGGTGAGACTGATTTTAGTAATGCATCTCGCCCAATTAAAGAGGAAGAGAAAACAGAATTAGAAGCAAAAGGAATTGATTATACTGAATTACGATTAGCATATGATGGACTCTCCGTTGTAGTGAATAAAGACAATACGTGGGTAGACCATTTAACAGTAGATGAATTAAAGAAAATTTGGCTAGAAGATGGCACAACGAAAAAATGGTCTGATATACGTGAAGGATGGCCAGAGGAAGAAATCAAATTCTATTCACCAGGAACAGATTCTGGAACATTCGATTACTTTGATGAAGTAATTCTAGAAGAACAACCAATAGTTAAAGCAGCGACATTATCAGAAGACGATAATATTTTAGTACAAGGTGTAACAGGGGATAAAAACGCAATTGGATACTTTGGATATGCTTATTATGCAGAAAACAAAGATAACTTAAAAGTAGTACCGATTGACGGTGGTAACGGTCCAGTTGAACCAACAAATGAAACAGTTGAAAGCGGAGAATACTCTCCATTATCAAGACCATTATTCACTTATGTGAAAAATGAATCTGTAGAAAAAGAAGAAGTAGCTGATTTCGTTGAATTTATGATTGAAAATGCAGCAGTGCTTTCAGAAGATGTAGGCTATGTAAAATTACCAGATGAAGAATATGAAAAAGATTTAGAGTTAATTAAAGGACTGAAGTAATAAGTTTTGATGGAAAGCTTTGTACTTGGCTTTCCATCTTGGTGTTTGGATTTAAGGGGGGCTTGAAAAACATGATGAAACAAGAAGTAAACAGAAATACACCATCTATTCAGGAATTAATTGCAGAAAAAAAACAAAAAAATAATTTAAGTAAAATGCTAGAGAAAATAATGCCTAAAGTATTATTAATTACTGCTATATTATCGATTTTAACAACGCTTGGTATTTTATTTACATTACTCATTGAAACATTCACTTTTTTTGAAAGAGTGAATATGAAAGAATTTTTAACAAGTAAATCATGGTATCCATTTTCCGAACCAGGAACATTTGGAATTATGCCACTTGTCTCTGGGACATTAAAAGTAACCATTATTGCAGGTATTGTTGCTGTGCCTATAGGGCTGGCATCGGCCATTTTTTTAAGTGAGTACGCGAGTGATAGAACAAGAAGAATAATTAAGCCAATCTTAGAAGTGCTAGCAGGTATTCCTACGATTGTTTATGGGTTTTTCGCTTTAACCTTTATAACACCATTGCTTAGATCAATTATTCCTTCTTTAGAAATGTTCAATGCATTAAGTCCAGGAATTGTGATCGGCATTATGATTACACCTATGATTGCTTCTTTATCAGAAGATGCCATGAGTGCAGTTCCACGATCAATGCGTGAAGGGGCTTTAGCGATGGGTTCTACAAAATTTGAAGTAGCAATTAAGGTTGTCTTGCCAGCTGCCGTTTCTGGTATCGTTTCTTCTATTGTTTTAGCGTTATCAAGAGCAATTGGAGAAACAATGATTGTAGCAGTTGCTGGTGGAAGTACACCTAATCTTAGCTTCAATGTAACAGAATCAATTCAAACTATGACAGCCTATATTGTTCAAGTTAGCCAAGGAGATGCAGGATATGGGACAACAATCTATTACAGTATTTATGCAGTTGGATTTACACTATTTCTGTTTACCTTCTTAATGAACCTGCTTGCCCAATACATTTCTCGTCGTTTTAGGGAGGAATATTAAGATGAAGTTGATAAATCATTCAAATGTTATAAAAAAAATGAAACCGAGATTAATGAAAAATGTCATAATGAGAGGATTATTTTTTAGCGCGACTTTATTTGGTTTAGTTATTCTCGCTATCCTTTTTTATCGAGTATTGACTCAAGGAATTGGCTATTTGGATTTTCAATTTTTAACAAGCTTGCCATCCCGTAAACCTGAAAATGCAGGGGTTTATACTGCTTTAATAGGAACTGTGTGGCTTATGGCAGTAGTTGCACCTGTCTCCCTTTTGATTGGAGTGGGGACTGCAATATATTTAGAAGAATATGCGAATAAAAATAAGTTTACGAATTTTATCCAAATCAATATATCAAACCTTGCTGGTGTACCATCAATTGTCTTTGGTTTATTAGGACTAACCTTATTTGTTCGTGCCATGTCACTTGGAACAAGTGTGCTTGCTGCAGGTTTAACAATGAGCTTATTGGTTCTGCCAATTATTATTGTAGCTGCTCAAGAGGCAATCCGATCTGTACCTAGTGAATTAAGAGAAGCATCTCTCGGTATGGGTGCAACAAAATGGCAGACAATCGTTAGAGTGGTAATGCCGGCAGCTATCCCTGGCATTTTAACAGGTGGGATATTGGCACTTTCACGTGCAATAGGAGAAACAGCACCATTAGTTGTATTGGGTCTTCCTTTATTCCTTGCATTCTTGCCGAGAACAGTTTTTGATATGTTTACAGTATTACCAATGCAAATTTATAACTGGACGGGAAGACCACAAGAAGAATTTCAGAGTCTTGCAGCAGCAGGAATAATTGTTCTTTTAGTGCTATTAATCTTAATGAACTCTATTGCAGTATTGATTAGAAATAAATTTCAAAAGCGTTATTAAACGTATAGGGGGAACTTCAAATGAGTACAGTCTTTGTAGATAAAGTGAAGAAAGCAGTAGAAAGTAATGATTTAGATGGTAAGGTAAAAAATTCTGTTTATAAAACAAATCAGCTTAATTTATGGTACGGGGATAACCATGCGCTGAAAAATATAGATTTAGATATTATTGAAAATGAAGTAACTTCTATTATTGGGCCATCTGGATGTGGGAAATCGACATATATAAAAACATTAAATCGTATGATTGAATTAGTGCCAGGTGTAAAAACATCTGGTGAAATTAATTACCGTGGTAGAAATATTTTTGACAAAGACTATGGAGTGGAAGAATTAAGAACAAAAGTAGGAATGGTCTTTCAAAAACCGAATCCATTTCCAAAGTCAATTTATGAAAATGTGGCATACGGTCCTAAAATTCATGGCATTCGTGATAAGAAAATATTAAATGAAATTGTGGAAAAAAGTCTAAGAGGTGCAGCAATTTGGGATGAAGTAAAAGATAGATTAAATCAGAATGCATATGGACTATCTGGCGGACAGCAGCAGCGTCTATGTATTGCTAGATGTCTAGCTATAGAACCAGATGTTATTCTTATGGATGAGCCAACCTCTGCACTTGATCCAATTTCGACATTAAAAGTAGAAGAGCTAGTTCAAGAACTAAAGGTAAATTATAGCATCATTATTGTTACACATAATATGCAGCAAGCTGCTCGTATCTCTGATAAAACAGCTTTCTTCTTAAATGGAGAAGTTGTTGAGTTTGATGTAACAGATAAAATATTCTCAAATCCAAAGGATAAAAGAACCGAAGATTATATTACAGGAAGATTTGGATAATAAATTCAGTTCAACACCCGAAAAAGGAGACTCTTATCATGCCAGTTAGAGAGAAGTTTGAAGCAGGGCTTAAGGAACTACAAGGAAAATTGACAGAGCTTGGAGAATTTTCTATTCAAGCTCTCCAAAGATCACTAGCTGCACTTGAGACACAAAACATCGAGATGGCTCTAGAAATAATTGATGATGATGCAAAGGCAGATAGGTTGTATGAAGAAATAAATGATTTTGCAATTCTTCTTATTGCAAAACAGGCACCTGTTGCTATTGATTTAAGAAGAATTATTGTTGGAATAAAGATTGCGACAGATATCGAAAGAATTGCAGATTTTGCAGTGAATATAGCAAAGGCTACTATTAGAATAGGTAATCAGGATTTAGTAAAACCGATGGTACATGTCAAAAAAATGCTGGAAATCACGAATGAAATGTTACGGTTATCTTTAAATGCATATAATGAAGAGGACACAAGGTTAGCTCGGAAAATTGCTGAGATGGATGATGAGGTAGATAGTTTAAACAAACAAGCGTTTATGGAGCTGTTTGAAATCAGTAAAAATAAACCTGAATATTTACATCAAATTTCTCAACTAACATTTGTTTGTCGCTATTTAGAAAGAGCAGCCGACCACACTACTAATATAGCTGAAAATATTTTTTATTTAGTTAAAGGCAGACAATACGATTGGTAAAAAAATAAGGCAACAGGCATAAACAACAAATTTTTACTATAAACGTCATTTAAAAAACTAATATAAAAAACCAAACAATCTTAGAAACTATTGTCTGATTGTTTGGTTTTTTCGTCCTGACAAGAATGCTTTTATACCATCCTAAAGAAGCGCTATTTACTTAGTAAGAGTCACAGCGATTTTCTTATGACTCATCTCACTCGTTAAACGAAAGCTGCCAACTTGAATTTTTGTGTGGTAATCGTTATCGATTAAGTATGTTTCGAATTCTTCTTGATCTTTAACGATCTTATTTTTATATAATAATTCAGCAATTGTGGAAATACTCATACCGCTTTTAACTTTTAGCGTATAGGAATATGTCTCTTGTGCTTCTTTTTCAGCTTCCTCTTGTTTATTATTTGCCTCTGTATCAGACTTTGCTTGTTCTTGTTTATTTTCCTCTATGCTTTTGTTCAGTTCCTCATATTCTACATTACTTAAAACGATAAAACCCTGTTTTTTAAGGTATGTAGTCGCATCATTTGTGTTTAGGAAGTTTTCATCTTGGTGAGTGTTTTTTTCCATATAGAAATAATAACTACCGATCACACTAGCTGAAAGGAGCATTCCTATAGCGAATGAACGTAAACTTTGTTTCTTCATTTCATTATTGTCCTTCCCGTTCGTTAATAATATGTTGAACTTGAGAAATGGATAGGGATGATTGATTGGCAATCTGATCAATTGGAACTCCACTTGCTGCAAGTGTCCAAACTTGGTTTTTAATGATGGCATGAATAGATGGAGTATTTTCATTTTGGATTGGCTTTATTTCTTTTACAGAAGAAGGAGATTTAAAAGAAAAATCTTCCTCACCAATCATTAATTCCTCTTCTAACACTTTTAATTTCTTTTTCATTTTATATAGTTCCTGTACTTGCTGAATCGATAGCTGATCTATTTCCTCGCGTAAGTCTTTTATAGGATCACGAAGAAAAAAAGATAGTAGAAGAAGCAATAAAGAAATCCCTAATAATACTAGCGTTACAATTAACATAATTCACCTCATGTCACAAATTAATAGTATTAGACTATTTAAAAAAAGCTGTTTTCTAAAAGATTGTTGTTCAATAGGAAAAAAGAAATCATCTTTATCTTTGCAGTAAAACAGTCCAGTCTAAGATATTTTATCATTATCAATCAATAATTCCTATTTAATCAAAGTAACTTATGGAAGGAATGAATGAAAATTGCTATAAGATAACAAAAAATATTCATCAGCCATTTTTCTCAACCGGGAGACAATACTCGATTTTTTTGCGAAACATTTAGGAATATGTCGTAATACTACTTGCATTTAAGCAGGCATATGTCGAATTTCGGTTACTAGAGGAAGCAGATACAAGGTAGAAAAATTTTTTTGCACCTTCAAGATGAACGTACATAAGTTTAAGCGCAATCCGACAAAATCTGTTCATTGTGGCATCCCCCATTCAGTGGTAACATAATAGTATAAATAGGAACTAAAAAGTATCTTGTAGACATATACTAGTAATTTGCGATACATACACCCAAGATTGTCAGAAAGAGGGAAATCAAAAATCTAGAAAGAGGTGCTATTTCTATTGATTGAACAAATTGTAAGTTTAAGACGTAAAGGGCTTTCTTTCCGTAAAATTGCCATGGAACTAAATTCAACTGTAGGTAAAGTTCAATACCAATGGAAAAAGTACGTGAAAGAAAAAGAGAAGAATGAACAAGAAGAAGAGAAACAAATAACCACAAAAACAGAGCCAAAGATTCCCTTTGTCTCAGAACATTTTTGGACAAGCGTTGATTTATTAACCAAGAAAAATGGCATGGAAGCTTGGTTAACAAGTGAAAATACTGCATTAGTATTTTGGCGAATACCTGAAGGGAAATGGCAGCTAATCTCTACTTATTATGATATTGACCCAGAAACCTGCTCTTTGGCAGTGAAGATTAATGATATAACAAGTATTATTTATAATGGAAGAAATGCACATAGCTATCGCCTTCTTCCGGTCGAGAATGGACAGGAATCGATAATATTACAAGACTTGTCTCCAAACAGAAGCCTTTGTTTTGAAATAGGAGTCTTGGATGTTTACCAATCCTTTTTACCGATATTACAGTCTAATCCATTACATACTCCGAGAATCTCACAAGATCAAGTTGGTACTATGGAAAAAGAGATACAAAATTGGGAAAAAGGGGACAATCCTATACCGAATTGGATTGAGCATGTAAGTACCTATAGCTATTATGAATTAGAAGAGCAAGAGGATGTGAAAAAGAAATGAATGGTTCGTATTTTCAATTGATTGTTATAAATAACATTCCTTTTATGAATTATTTTTCGGAAGATAAGAATAAAAAAAGGGAATTTTATGAACACACAATTCAATATATTAACTTTCTTTTCCTTACTGAAAAAAATAATTCTCCATATATCATTCAGCTTGTTGTACCACCAATATATATGGAAATATTAGATTTGCAGTCATTTCGGGAAGAAATGACAGAATTTTTAGAAAAAGAGAACTGCAACGTTGAATTACTAACATATTGGCAACAAAAAGATAAAAATTTATTAAAGATAATGAAATCACTCATTCAAGATAATAGAATAGAACTCCTTGCAAGCCCTGCTTCCTTTTCACAAGTTTCGAATGCTTCAACTAGTACAGGTGTTCAATTGCAAATGGAAATGGGTTTATCGATTATTGATGACTATATAGAGTACCGTCCAAAAGGCTTTTGGTTTCCTGAAGGATATTTCTCGCCTGGATTAGATTTATATTTGCAAAAAGAGAAATTGACATATAGTTATCTAAACAGTGCAACTATAAATCATAGTGATCCATTGCCAAGCGATGTAGGATTAGCTGTTGAATCTCCCCATCATGTTGTTTTTTTTCCTGTTGAAGAAAGTTTATATCAGATTTTTCAAGAAAAAAATCCCCAAAAGCAAATGTGGGATAAAGCGATTATGGAGGTACTTGAATCGTATAATCATTACACGAATGAGTCAATATTATCACTACCTATTGATTTAGAGAGCTATGTAAAAATAGGAGAGGAATTAAATAAAAGTATTCGTTATTTATGTGATGAAGGCTATATGGTTCATATTACTCCTGAAACATATTTGAATCAATTTAGTCAAGGGATGGATCATGTACATCTTTGTTCTTCTTTTTTGGATCAACATAGAGAAAGCCAAATCAAGAATCAAAGTGATATATATGCTTCTTTGGCTTTTGTAGAAAAAGAACTACATCAATGGAGACAAGTTCTGTTATCAAATGAAGCGAAAAGTGTTCAGAAACAGTTGGAAAAAGAATGGCTATTGTTAAGCGCTTTGCTCTACCAAGATAATTGGACGGCTGAAGAAGCTTCATCCTATCTGGAAGCAGCAAATCAATTAAGTATATTTATGAAAGGACCGATTGATAAGGAATGGATGTCTTTGAGAGAAAAGGTGCATCCAATATTAAATACTACCATACAAATGAATAACCCGAAAATAAATGAAATAATTCCATCAAATAAGAAGAAGGCACTTATTTTATCATGGGAATATCCCCCGAATATAGTCGGCGGTCTTGGTACTCATGTGGTTGGTTTAACGAACAGTTTAATAAAAAATGGATATGAAGTACATCTTATTACAGCCCAAGATATGCAGAAAAAGGCAGAAGATGTAGAAGAAAAAAATGGTTTATTCGTTTATCGTGTTAAACCAATTTATAGTATAGAGCAAAATTTTATCCATTGGATCGGCGGACTAAATCTTGCCATGTGGGATAAAGCGATAGAGTTAGGAAAGAAAACGACATTTGATCTAATTCAGGCACATGATTGGCTTGTAGGGGCTGCTGCAATTTCGTTAAAGGACCAATTAAATATTCCATTAATAGCAACCATTCATGCGACAGAACATGGAAGAAATGGTGGCATTTATACGGAAATGCAAAAATTTATTCATGGGAAAGAAAGACAACTAATTCATGCAGCGGATTCTTTAATTGTTTGCAGTGAATATATGCAGGATGAGGTAATGTCCATTTTTGAAGTAGAGCAATCAAAAATTAACATTATTCCAAATGGAATAGAATCTATGCAAATTGAAAATGCTTCCTTTCCATCTGTCGAATCCCTTCATTTAGACAAAAATAAAAAAATTATTTTTGCGATGGGCAGAATGGTAAAAGAAAAGGGTTTTGGTACTTTATTGGAAGCAGCGAGAAAATTGCATAAAAAGCGATCAGATTTATATTTTGTTATTGCTGGAGTAGGGCCAATGTACGAAGAATATCAAAGATTTATCGAGAGAAATGGATTATCGGAATGTGTTCAATTAATAGGATATTTGCACGGAGAACAAAAAAATGCATTTTATGCTCACGCTAATATCGTTGTGATTCCGAGTTCGTATGAACCATTTGGAATTGTAGCATTAGAGTCCCTTATATTTGCAGTTCCCACGATTGTTTCCCATACTGGTGGCTTAAAAGGTATTATAAAGAATGGAGAAACAGGTTTATTTATGGAACCAAATAATGCAGATAACTTAGTTGAAAATATCGAGTATTTATTGGAAAATCCAACAGAAGGCAAAACGATTGGCAAAAATGGTCAAAAATTAGTAAGCCAACTATTCAGCTGGAATCGAATTGGGGAAGAAACAAAAAGAGTTTTCGATGAACTACTAGTAAATACAAAGGTAAACGAATCCATATCTAATTAAAAATAGTAGAGTAGGTGAAAGTAGAGTGAAGATTGAGGCTAATTTACAAAAAGATTATCAAAGTGCTCAAAGAAAGCTACTTATGAAAAAAATAACTACTACCCCTGGAATTTGGATTGAAGGAAAAACTTACTGGATTCAAAATGGCTATGAGAAATTGATACCAGAACATTCGATATCTGTACATGTAAAGCAAATACACAAGCATTCTAAAATTCAATATAACGAGATTTATGTGAGAAATCATTCTCAACAAGCGAAGACATTAAAGATTTTAGTGTTAAATTATTTTCCAAAAGCATACCAAGAGCATCTTTCTTTCGTTTCTCCGACGGAAAATGTCATCTATCATTCTATTGATGACCAGCTCTATTTGGTAAACGGAGAATATAATACAAACCGTATTGAACAGAGAACGGTACAACCTATTTGGAATGTACACACTGAGCATATTTGGACGAATAATCAAAAGGGGATACTTAAATATCAGCCATTGGCAAAAGGATCAAGTGTAAGCATTTTTTCCTTAAGCATGGAGATTATGCCTCAATCAACTGGAATCAGCCGAGCTTGGTCTATTACTGGTACTGAAAAAAAAGAGGTTTTAGAGCTGAATCACATTCTAATGAAAACAAGTACTAGCATTTCCTAACAAAAGATGTTATCATATAAAAGTCGTATGCACGAACTAGCAACCTATAGTTTGGAGGGAAATAAACATGCGTGTAAACATTACGTTAGCTTGCACTGAATGTGGTGATCGTAACTACATTTCTAAAAAAAATAAACGAAATAATCCAGATCGTCTTGAGCTAAAAAAATATTGCTCAAGAGAAAAACGTACTACCGTTCACCGTGAAACAAAATAAGCAGAAGGGATATCTCCCTTCTGTTTTTTCATATTAAAAAACAAATGGTAAGGATGGTGTATACATAATATGCTGGAAAAGAAACAGTTCCGAACAAATATGATCAAACAACTACAAGCAATCAGTAAACCCCATTATGAGCATATGTCTTATCAGATAGCTCTTCAACTATATAACAATACTTCCTTTTCTTCTGCTTCTCATATAGGAATTACCATTTCCAAATTTCCAGAGGTTGATACATATCAAATCATTCGTATGTGTTGGCAATTAGGAAAGGAGGTAAGTGTGCCGAAGTGTATTCCTGAAACTAGACAAATGCTTTTTCGTAAATTAGAGAGTTTCAATCAGCTTGAATCGGTTTACAGCAATTTATTTGAACCTATAATGGAAAAAACAGAACGAACAAATCCAGAAGAAATCGATTTACTCCTTGTTCCAGGATTAGCCTTTTCGAGGAATGGATACAGAATAGGTTTTGGAGGAGGATATTACGACCGATTTTTAGAAAGCTATAAAGGTGAAACCATTTCGTTAGCATTTTCTATGCAGGTAAAAGAAAGAATACCACTTCAGAAACATGATTTAGCTGTACAGAAAATAATCACGAATGAAGGGATATTATGTACAAATGAGTAGTATAATGTATTCTTTAGTAATTTTATTTGTCTCCTATTACGCATACAAACGGAGGTCTTTAACAAAAAGCGGTGCAATTGCAGCTTTTTTTGTCGGCAGTGGAATTGCTTTAGGTTTTGGCTATAAGGGACTAATTATTTTAGGAGCTTTTTTTGTGTCTTCTAGCATGCTTTCTACGTACAAAAGTAAAACAAAAAAATCAATGGAGAAAAAAACACAAAAAGGTTCTAGGAGAGATTGGCTACAAGTAATGGCAAATGGAGGATTTGCTGCTATTGTAGGTATTATTTATTTTATTACAGAAGAGTCTGTTTGGATTACGGTTTTCGCTATTTTGCTTGCAGCTGCTAATTCAGACACTTGGGCTTCCGAAATTGGATCATTAAGTAAAAGAAGACCATTATCTATTCGAACCTTTAAGGAGACGGAAACAGGAACATCAGGAGCTGTTAGCATATTAGGGACATTGGCAGGATTAGCAGGTTCATTTTTAATTGCTATTATAGCTACATTATTATTTCCTCTTCAGCTGTGGGGATTTTTTCTCGTTTTTCTTTTTGGTTTTCTAGGGAATGTATTGGATACCCTTTTAGGGGCATTTATACAGGTTGAGTATCAATGTCCAATTTGTGGTCAAATGGTGGAAACAAGAATGGTATGTCATCAGACTGTAGTAAAGAAGAAAGGCTTCACCCTTTTTAACAATGATATGGTGAATGTTCTATCAGGTTTTCTTGCGGCATTGAGCTATCTTTTTTTTCATTTATAATCATTGATCATTTTATTTTACAAGCGATAAAAAACGAGAATATTTTCACTACTCTATGCGGATAAAAAATAATATATTCACCAAACTAATCATTAGGAGGGATGGAAAAATGTCACGAGTATTCTCCATTTTACTAATTGCTTTAGGTGGATATTATTTATTTCAGAAACGGTATCGTGTCATAAATACTATTTTGAGAAATCCATTTATTCGGAAGTATGCAGTAAGGATATTGATGAATATTCCTAGTGTAAAAAGAACGATGATGAATTCCGTTTTTGGTCGTTCTAAAGATACAATCTATCAATAATCTCTCTAAATACCTTGTGAAAACATAATTCACAGGGTATTTAGTTCATCTGTTTCCTTTTATTCTTGATTGGGTATAATTTTTAGAATGGCTCCCCTTAGCAACCAATCTTATATGAAAAAGATATGGTGAAGCATTTGCTTCTATTAAAGTTATTTACATATTTCTACATAATGAAAGAATTAATATTTTTGTGACGTTCAAGCGATAAAAAAAGGAAAAAAACAACCATTTATAGTATTGTAAAGGGAAAGGTGATTTCCTAAAAAGAGAAAATGTCTTATTTAATGAATGGACAAATGAAATAGAGAAGATATAGCTTTCAGCGTTTGGAGAGTAGGGAGAAAACAGATGGTGATTGAACCGTACAAGTATTGGAGAATAGTCTATTTTTTAATAGTGGAATGCCGTTATAAAGTAATCTATCTAGCAGAAAATCAACAAGAAATTTGGCTGGAGAGCAAAAAGAACAGAGGAAACACACCGATTATTCGGTTGTTCCAAATGGATCTTGATTGGAGTAATTGGTTAAGTAGGGATATGGAAAGAACAGCATTAAATGCAGAGAGGATAAGACGCACATTGCGTAAACGCTCACTTAAGGTAGAGAGCGTGTATATAACTGCCTTTCCTCCTGTAGATGCTTATGACCATTTAGTAAATCACTTGTTTAATAGTCCTGATAAAAAAGTGCAAATTAATACTATTCTTCTTGATCGGTCAGTAGACGAGTGGGAAATAGCAGGCGGAAAAATAACAAACTTAAATGACATACCAGGTACATCAGAAGAACGCGACGATCAAATGGAGCGCTATAAAGAAAATATCCTTGAGCTAATAAAACAAAATGAAAAAGAAGAAAGGCAGTTACTTAACTTTGGCAAACCGTTTATTTCCTATTTATTTATTGTCGTTCAAGTAATAATATTTCTTCTAATGGAAGGGGGCGGAGGAAGTAACAATAGCGAAACATTGGTTCAATGGGGAGCGAAAGTAAATTATTTAATCGCTATGGGGGAATGGTGGCGTTTAATAACACCTATTTTTTTACATATTGGTTTTTTGCACTTAGCCATGAATTCATTTGCTCTCTATTATGTTGGTCCATTAATAGAAAGAATTTTTGGGAATGGTAGATTTTTCATCATTTATCTTTTTGCTGGATTTAGTGGGGTGTTTGCAAGTTATTTAATAAGTCCATCTTTATCAGCTGGCGCAAGTGGCGCGATTTTTGGATGCTTCGGTGCACTTCTTTATTTTGCCTGGCAATTTCCAAAGCTGTTTTTTCGAGTGATGGGTTGGAATGTCATTATTATTATCATTATTAATCTTATATTTGGCTTTACTATACAAGGAATCGATAATGCGGGACATATTGGTGGATTAGTAGGTGGTTTTCTAGCAACAGCTATCGTCCATTTTCCAAAGAAAAAAAGCTGGAAAGTCCAGCTTGGGGCGCTACTTATTACTCTATTGCTAATAGGTATTGGCATTGCCTATTCATCGAGTTCAGGGGTTTCACAAAATCGGGACAAATCTGCATTTATTATGGTCAACAATTATGTAAATGATGAAAAATATGATGATGCAGAAGATGTTTTAGTAACAATTGAAACTAAAAATAATGAGAACTATTATTTTTTACTTTCTTATATCCAGCTTAAGAAAAAGGAATTTGCAGCAGCTGAAAAAAATCTGCAAAAAACAATCCATTTAAATCCACAGTTTCATGAAGCGTATTATAATTTAGCAGTTGTCAGTCTTTATGATAAGAATCTAGAAGAAGCAAGAGAATATTTACAAAAAGCTTTAGAATTGGATGAAAACAATCCAAAATATCTTTTATTATGGGATAAAATTAAAGAGTAGAAATTTGCTGTCTTAAAACAATCGCTTCACCGTCCTTTGTTGTAAATAAGATAAGAAGATGATTGTCATTAATTAATATCACCGGGATAGAACTGCCGATGGGATCAGCAATGGTTCCGTCTTCTTTCATAATTCCCAGGAAATAGTTTTTATAAAGACCTTCAGTCAATTGTCCAAGAATTTTTGCACTTTGTTCCTTTGAAAAATCTGGGAGTGGTGTATCGTTAAATTTACTTAATTCTGTGAGTAAAAGTTTTGTATCATATTGTTCAGCTGAAATATGAAATTTCTTTAATACTTGGCGATAAGAGTATTCAATATAATCTAATGCTTGTTTATCTAATGTTCTTGCCCAATCTTTTTCGACTAAGTTATTTGGAGAATGAAAAGATAGTGGTGCACTCTCAAACTTCGAATTAATGATATATAAATTGTCTGCTGAAATTTTTTGAGAACTGAAAATTCTTTCATTGGCATCATGTATTTCAGCATAATGAAAAGTAATTGCTTGTAAATAGTTGCTTTCTCTTTCCACAACGGTCTTTTCTTCTGAAAGTTCTAATGTATTTTGTCGCCATTCTCCCATCGTGCTTATCAGCTTCCCATTTCCATAAAGTAAGCTCATATCTTGACGTAAATACGCTCGCTTGTTAATAGAAGAATTGCTTTTCCAGAGAATGCTATACTCATCGAATCTTTTTTTATGAAATGTAAGGGTAGTATTTGCTTTTGGGAAAGTAACAGTAGGATCAATTGGAAAATAAGTTATACTTTCCTTTGCAATTTGCTTTTGCTGAAAAATATAAAAAATAGCAACAAGGATAATAAGAGAGAGACTTAATCGAATAAAATCTTTTTTCATTTTTTTCACCGCTCCATCTAATGGGAAATCATTTTACTTTAAAAGCCTGTCTTAGAGGTACTTTTTTTAATATATGAGAAAAGAAGAGAAATATGATAAATGGAGTAGTTTAGGCTTTAATTTGGTATGAAAATATTTCGCGTAAAAGTCATTATCTTGCTTATTACTATTCTAATGGGAGAAATGAATCTGCTGTTGAGGAAACGATTCATTTCCGATATACTTAATTTGAAAACGATTAATTTATCACTTTATGCAAACCTTTGCAGTGAGTCGAATATGTATGAAATCGAGGGGTACCATGGAAACCATTTATGATGTGCAACAGTTTTTAAAAAAATATGGAACGATTATTTATGTTGGCGATCGTGTAGGCGATTTACAATTAATGAAATCTGAAATAAAAGAATTGTATCAATCTCAATTAATTAAAGAGCAAGATTTTGACTCTGCTATGCGATTACTTAATCAAGAAATACAGCTATTATCGGAACAGAAAAATAGGGGGAATTAATGATGCAGGAAAAATGGGTAGCAGGAATTGACTTAGGTGGAACAACGGTAAAAATCGCTTTTTTATCATTAAAGGGAGATTTAATCGATCATTGGGAAATCCCAACAGATAATTCGGAAGATGGAAAAAATATTACATCCGACATTGCTAAATCTATCGATGCTAAATTGCAAGAATTAGGACACTCGAAGGAAGATGTTTTAGGTGCTGGGATGGGCGCACCTGGACCATTTGATTATAAAACAGGTGTTATTTTCAATACAGTGAACTTAGGTTGGCCAGATAACTTCCCATTAAAAGCGCGCCTTGAAGCAGATTTAGGTTTGCCGGTAACAATTGACAATGATGCCAATTGTGCAGCACTAGGTGAGATGTGGAAAGGTGCTGGAGAAGGATCCAAAGATTTAGTTTGTGTTACTCTTGGCACAGGTGTTGGTGGCGGAGTTATTATAAACGGTGATATTGTGCAAGGAGTGAAGGGGGCTGCTGGTGAAATAGGTCATTTGACGGCTATTGTAGAAAACGGAGCTCCTTGTAATTGTGGAAAAACAGGCTGTTTAGAAACGATTGCTTCTGCAACTGGAATAGTTCGATTGACAAAAGAAAGATTGGCTGAAAGACATACGTTGAGTGTACTTCATTCTGTGTTAGATCAAGACGGCGCTATTACGGCAAAGGATGTATTTGATGCAGCGAAAAAAGGGGACGAATTAGCTAATGAAATTGTCCAATTCGTAGCTTTCCATTTAGGATTGGTACTAGCTAATATTGCTAATACTTTAAATCCAGAGAAAATTGTCATCGGTGGTGGCGTTTCAAAAGCTGGTGATGTGCTATTAAATCCAGTAAAAGAAAACTTCTTGAAGTTCTCTTTTAAAAGTGTAGCAGAATCAACTGTAATTGATGTTGCGACATTGGGGAATACAGCGGGAGTAATTGGTGCTGCGTGGCTTGCAAAAAATTAATCAAATGATGAGAGTATCAGACATATTTTAAATCAAATATTTCACAAAATCTTCTTCTGAATCGGGAGAAGATTTTTTACTAGATTAATAGATGGAATATTCATAAAAAGGACACTTTAAAAAAAGCAAAAGTTTTTGAAACTTTTCTTTTAGTTGCACGTCTAAAAAAGTGTAATATACTATATTAATACGCAAAGATGAAAATTAGATTAAAATTTCATAAAGATTGTCTTTATATAATAAAATTATTGTAAAATGTGTAAAGTGATTATGTCGAGATTTTGTTTGATCAATAGTAAGGAGGATACATCATTGTTTAAGAATAAATTTGAATGGTCAAAGCTATCACTTATAGCGGTTGCAACAGTTTTATTGTGGATTAAAACGAATATTGCATATATGACTAGCTTTGATATCAAAATTGAAAATTCGATTCAACAATTTATATTAATTATTAATCCATTAAGCTCCCTGTTATTTATTTTGGGTATTTCCATGTTTCTTTCGGAGAAAAATCAAAAAAGATATGTGCTCATCTCCAGTTTGACACTTTCGATTGTTTTATATGCAAATGTTGTCTTTTACCGTGTATATACCGATTTTTTAACCCTGCCACTCTTATTTCAGACGAGTAATATGAGTGATTTAGGAAGTAGTGTTAGAGAGCTGGTTCATCTCACAGATATTCTTTTCTTTGTAGATATTATTCTACTTGCGCTTATTATGAAAAAGAAGCCAGCATTCTTAAAAATTCCTAAATATACTAGGATGCAGCAAAGTATTTTCTATTTATTTACGATAAGCTTAGCTTTTTTCAATTTAAGCTTAGCTGAAACTCAGAGAACGCAATTACTAACTAGGACATTTGACAGAGAGCTATTAGTGAAAAATATTGGGACGTATAATTACCAACTTTATGATGTTTTTCTTCAAACAAAGACTACTGCGCAAAGAGCTTTTGCGGATGGTAGTGAGTTAACAGATATGGTTAATTACAATCAGGCGAATTATACAGAACCAAATAAGGATATGTTTGGAATAGCTAAGGGGAAAAATGTAATAATGGTAAGCTTAGAATCCACACAGGCTTTTACTGTAAACCGGGAAGTGGATGGGGAAGAAATCACCCCATTTTTAAATGATTTTATTAAAGAAAGCTTTTATTTTGATAATTTTTATCACCAAACTGGACAAGGTAAAACATCAGATTCTGAGTTTATTGTCGAAAATTCCTTGTATCCATTAAGCAGAGGGGCCGTTTTCTTTACCCATTCTGGAAATGAATTTCAAGCATCACCAGAAATTTTGAAAGAAAATGGTTATTTTACAGCTTCCCTTCATGCAAATAATAAAAGTTTCTGGAATCGGGATATTATGTACCAAAGCTTGGGATATGACCGATTTTATGAAATTAATGATTACGAGGTAAACGAGGACAATTCTGTTGGTTGGGGATTGAAGGATATTGACTTTTTTGAACAATCGATTGCTCATTTAAAAGAAATGCCAGAGCCGTTCTACAGTAAATTTATCACGTTGACAAATCATTTTCCTTTTGAACTGGAAGAAGAGGATAAATTAATTGAACCTTTAACAACTGGAAGTAGAACGTTAAATAACTTTATACCGACTGTTCGATATCAGGATGAAGCGTTGAAAATTTTTATCGAGAGATTAAAAGAGGAAGGTCTCTATGAAAATAGTATTATCATCTTGTATGGAGATCATAATGGAATTTCTGAAAATCATAATAAAGCAATGGCTGAATTATTAGGGGAAGAAGTTACTCCTTTTGTCAGTACGCAATTACAAAGAGTTCCTTTTGTTATCCATATTCCAGGGATGAAGGGGAAAACACTCTCAACTGTTTCGGGGCAAATGGATATCAAGCCTACTCTTCTACATTTGCTTGGTATTGAAACGAAAAATGATATCCAATTTGGTTCAGATCTATTCTCAGAAAAAAACAATCAATTTGTTGTTTTAAGAGATGGTAGCTTTATTACAGAAGAGTATGTATATACTAAAGAGGTTTGTTATGAGCGCGCGACAGGAGAAGTAGCTGACGGTAATGCATGTGAACCCTATATAGAACAGGCTAATTTAGAATTACAGTATTCTGATAGCATTATTTATGGAGACCTACTACGTTTTTATGATAAAGAAAACGGAATGCTTGATGTAAGGGAAGATACTAATTGATGTTTAGTTAATAGATTAGCAATAAACTGCTTTGTGACTATATTAGTCATGAAGCTTTTTTATATATTTTAAATGATTAAATCCGTTAGTGCTGCTTATAGGTCAAATTATGTAAGAAAACAGCACCTTCATAAAAAAATTATAATATGCAATTGCTATATCGCTGCTAAGCATGTTTTTTATCAGGGATTCATATATATAAATAGAGAGAGGAGTGATCATATGGAGATTAAATTGAGACCAGGAGATACACTTTGGTACTATAGTCAACTATTTATGGTTCCCCTAAATCTTATTTTAGATAGTAATCCTAGCGTAAATCCAAATAAATTAGCAGTTTCTGAAACTATCCAAATTCCTGGATTTGAATCACAAGTCCATCAAATAAAGCAAGGGGATACTCTGTGGAAAATTGCAGGAGCAAGAAATATTTCGGTTGATAGCATATTATTATTAAATCAACAATTAAATCCTAATAAACTTAAAGTCGGAGAGGAGATTTTAATCCCAAACCGTATTGTGGGACGATTTGTGCAGGGAAAGAAAAAGTATGACTATACATCCCTACAGTCAGATATGAATCGTTTAATAAAGGCCTTCCCATTCATTAAAAAGGAAACAATAGGAAAAAGTGTATTAGGAAAAAATCTCGATGAAATCAGAATAGGAAAGGGAAAGAAAAAGGTTCATATAAATGCTTCCTTCCATGCAAATGAATGGATTACGACAGGAATTTTAATGACGTTTTTAAATGACTTTTTATTATCATTAACAAACGGAACTACTATGCGCAATGTTCGAACAATGCCACTGTATCAGGGTACTGATTTATCACTTGTACCAATGGTTAATCCTGACGGAGTTGATTTGGTTTTAAACGGTCCTTTAGAGAAAGAAAAAGAAAAAATCATTTCCATAAATGCAGGTAGCAGCGATTTTACTGGCTGGAAAGCAAATATCCGTGGTGTAGATTTAAATAATCAATTTCCATCTAATTGGGAAATAGAAAAGGAACGAAAAGAACCGAAAGCGCCTGCTCCAAGAGACTATCCTGGAGATAGCCCTTTGTCAGAACCAGAGTCTCAGGTGATGGCAAATTTAGTTGAAAAAGAAAAATTTGATCGATTAGTAGCTTTACATACACAGGGAAAAGAATTGTATTGGGGATATGAAGGAATGGAACCAGAAGAATCGAGAGCAATTGCAGAAGAATTTTCGAGAGTGAGTGGATATAAAGCGATCCAAAATGTAGATAGTCATGCAGGATATAAAGATTGGTTTATTCAAGAATTAAGAAAGCCGGGATTCACAATTGAGTTAGGAAAAGGGATAAATCCACTCCCTCTCTCTCAATTTAATGAAATTTATCATGAAACAACTGGACTTTTCTTGGCTTCCTTATATATGTAGGGCTACACATCATTCTATAGAAAAGTTTAGGCAAATTGAAAAAAGAGAAGTATTCCATTTTTAAGAGATATTAAATAACTATATAGTTGTAACAAATGACCTATATTTGATTGGAAATATTACTTTTAATAAAAAATCTACAAGTGGATTTGAAAAAAGCCGAAAAAAGTCGGCTTTTTTGTGTTACTATTCTATAGAGTGAACAAAACTTGAATAGTATTATAGGGGTGTGAAAAATGTTTTCATTAGGTAAGAGAAACACGCTAGGAATAGTTCTTCTCTTCACTTTTTTCACACTAATTCTGTCTAGCTGTGCTCCTAGACATGATGATTCAGCCAGTGAAAATGAAGCGAAGGACAATGATGTTGATAACAACGCGATGCTTCCTCCTATAAGTCCAATTGAAGGAGAATTTGAGCAAGTATATGGCTGGATAAAGAAAGATACGATTTGTTATTCTTCTATCTATGAAGGGGTATATGAAATTTATGCTTATAATATTTATACAGGAAAGCATATCCCTCTATATAAGTCGGAAGAAGAATTATCTAATGTTCTTTTAAATGAAAATCAACTGTTAATTTATACGGCTCTTTCTGAGGAAGAAGGAGAAATTCATATAATTGATTATAAAGGAAATGAAATACTTTCTAGAAAGCTACAAAGCTATGAAACAGACTTTTCATGGAATTCTCATAATGAAAATGAATTGCTCATTACAACTTTAACCAAGGAATGGGAAAGTAAAGTATTCACATTGGATATTCAGGAAAATGTATTAAGTGATTTTCCTGTCTCTACTCCTTTTCCACAATGGTTAACGAAGGAAAAGGTAATGTATCTTGACTGGGATCAAAGCAATCCGTCATTATATGCCCCGCTGAAAATATTTAATTTGGAAACGGAAGAAGAAAACGAAATAGATTTGGCTAATATTTACTTTGTTGACCAGAAAAATGAATTTCTACTTACTATATCAAGTAAGGGGGAAGAAGAAGAAGAGGCAGTTTATACTTTTTATGATGCAAATATTAAGAAGCAAGGGAGTATTTCTGTTCCTCGATTATCAAAATTTGCAAATTGGTTAGTTCCGAACTATACCATTTATAAAAATAGCTTTCTTACCTTTACTCCCGAAAGAAATGGCAATGCAGAAACGTATCAGGAGGGTTTTGAACTTATTGAAGTAGATATGGAAACAGGTCTGAGTAAAAAGTTATTTGCCGATAAAGATTTAGAAGATCAGCCAATTCAAATTTCAAGCGATGGAAAGTACTGTCTTTATGGCTATTATCTTGAAAATATGCTGAATATGGAGACTGGAGATATTACACCATTGTTTACGTCCAATATTGCTCAATAGTTGAAGTTGGTATAAAAATATGCCATCATAGGAATGAACTCAAATCGAATAATAATAGATGAAATCCATTGGCTGATAGAAGAGAAAGGAGAATAATAAATTATGGCAATCGTTGATGTAACAGTTATACCAGTTGGCACACAAACTCCAAGTGTAAGTGCGTATGTAGCAGACATTCAAAAAGTTTTAATGAACTATGAGGAAAAAGGCCAAATTCGCTTCCAATTAACACCAATGAACACGATTATTGAAGGAGAACTTCCAACATTATTTGAAGTGATTCAGGCAATGCATGAAGTTCCATTTGAAAAAGGTCTTGTGCGTGTTTGCACAAACATCAGAATTGATGACAGAAGAGACATCACTAGAAAAATGGAAGAGAAAGTGGAACGGGTAGTAAGTCAATTAGAGAATAAATAGGAGGGGATTTTGTGGAGTATAAGCAAATTCCTTTAGGGCCAATCCAGACCAATTGTTATTTAGTATGGAATGAAAAGAAGGATTGTTTAGTAATAGATCCAGGTGCAAATGGAGTAAAATTGAATAAGATGATTCAGGAGTTAGAATTATCCCCTATTGCAATTCTTTTAACCCATGCACATTTTGATCATATTGGTGCAGTGGAGGAAGTTAGAACAGATTATAGCATTCCCGTTTATGTACATAGCAAAGAAGAAGAGTGGTTGATTGATCCGAAATTAAATGGGAGTGAGGCATTTAGACTTCCCAATCCTGTAGTTACCAGACCAGCAGAGCACTTCTTGGATGAGAATCCTAAGATGACAATTGGAGATTTTACCTTTCAAGTGATGGAGACACCAGGGCATTCTCCAGGAAGTGTCACATTTTATTTTAAAAAAGAGAATTGGGCATTTGTTGGCGATGCTCTTTTCTATGAAAGTATTGGACGAACTGATTTAATTGGTGGTAACCAACGTACATTAATAAATAGCATTCACGAGAAGCTTTTAAATTTACCTGAAGAGACGATTGTACTGTCTGGTCATGGGAGAAAAACAACAATCGAACATGAAATGGATCATAATCCGTATATTAACGGCTTTTAAGTTAGTATGTAAGTGATACCGAAGAAAAGAGAGAGGAAAGAAGTCTTAATGGGTTAATATAGGGATTTAGAGCAAATAATCCTCTCATTAATCTATTGGTGCTTTCTTAAAGTAATTCCAGCTGCCATTTGGTGGCTTTTTTTTGCGAAAAATAATTCTGAAACAGCAAGTATTGGTAGGATGGGCTTTTTGTTATTGGATTCACCTTACAAATATAGAAGAACTTAAAAGTGTTACAATTAGGAGGGAAAACCTCCTATGAATTTAAAGTATTTAATAGTATCAATCTTAATAAAAAAGCCTAATAATTTTGATTAGAACCAAATTAAACTTATAGCAGAACATTATTTAGGCTTTTCATGAAGAGATTCATTTCATTTGGTACATAGTAATAGTCAATTCGCACACCGGTTTTTTGCACCCGAACAAATCCCTCATTTACTAAGAAATTCATATGATGA
Source organism: Niallia sp. Marseille-Q9988 (assembly GCF_976954375.1). Lineage (NCBI taxonomy): Bacteria > Bacillati > Bacillota > Bacilli > Caryophanales > Bacillaceae > Niallia > Niallia sp. Marseille-Q9988. Next base: position 269,839 of record NZ_CDRJSZ010000006.1, read on the forward strand.
GAAACAGTTGCAGGCGTAAGTGAGAGTAATTGAGAAATATCTTGTCCGCACAAGGGACCGTTTTTTAGTGCTTTCAAGATTTCTAGTCTTCTTTTATCACTTAAAAGCTTAAGGCGATTTAATAGGGTTTCTTCATTGTGATTGTATTTTTGAATAAGTGAGCCAATTTTATGGTACATAATTCCAGCATATAAATATTCCGGACCATCTGTATCCATATGGTTCCATTTTAATGTATTAAACCCCATTGCACTCGGAATGATAATTAATTCTCTTGAGTTTAACTGTAAATTATATTGTTTCATTATGTTAGATTCAGGATTCTTCAAGAAATATTCCTTCAGAAAGATAGCAGAGGCGTCAATATAAGATTGCAGAATGTTCGCTTTTTGATTAAATAGATCAGAAACTTCTTCCAATATTTCAAGCAATTCCTTCTGAAATTTACCAGCATTATAGAATACTTGAGTATATAACCATTTGTCCTCTATTGTACACTGATAATCTCTTAAGAAATCATTTAAATCTTTTTCTGTTTTAATTTCTTTTCCTTCAAGATTATAATTAAGAACTAGTCCAATAAGTTGTATTCTTAAATCAAATTCATGGGGATTCTCATAATCATTATCATTAAAAATAATTTGTTTACGTATTGTATAATATAATGCCCATGCAAGTGAATAGTCCGATTGTGATTCAATGCCAAAATAGAAAAGTAGTTTTTTTCTTCGATTTCTAGATTGTCCATAATAAAATTTTCTACTTCTGCTAAAATATAAATTTCATCCGAAAATTCTTCAAAAGGGATATTGTACTTTTCACATATCTTTTGTATAACATCATAGATTGTTTTAGGAAACTCATCCCCTTCTGGTAAATTTCTCCTCTCCAATAAGAAAATACATTCTGTAAAAACATCATATTTAGATGTTATTGATATATCCATTAGGTAGCTCCTTTACTATTTATGCAATTTTTTATAAGGGTACTTACAACTACGCTTACTTTAATGTAATAGTATCACAGCGATATAATAAAAGACAAACTAAATTAGATTGTTATCTAAAATATAGTTTGAAACATATCTAACTACATGATATTATATTAAAGTAATTGAATTTTCTAAATAAATAGTTTAGGGGGAAGGGGAAATGAGTATATTAAAGAGTGGCAAAAAAGTTACTACTCTACTAACTCTATTGGTTGTATTATTTAGTACAATCACACCATTTAGTAATAACTATGTAAGTGCAAAAGAGAATACTAGTTATATAACTATGGAAAAAGCCGAGGGTGAATTAAATATTTCTCAAAAAGAAAATATTAGTGAGGAATTTGGTTATGATCCACAAGAAAAGGTTCGTGTAATAGTAGAATTAGAGGAAGGACCAGTATTAGACTATTACAGTACAAAAAGTAAACAAGAACCATCTGAGTTTATTAATTCTAATAAGGGAAAGGAAATTGCAAATAATATTATGGGGGAACAAGACTCCGTAATGAAAAAGATCTCTGAAAAGGTAGATGCTAGTTTTAAAGATAACTATCGATACACAGTAGTTATGAATGGTTTTTCGTTAGAGACAAAACGGGAAAACATTGAAAAAATAGAGAAAATATCTGGTGTAAAAAGAATTTTTGAGGCTGTGAAATATGAACTTCCAGCTGAAGCAAATAATGATATACAAATGAAAAATAGTAGTGTAATGATTGGGGCAGATCAAGCGCAAGCGCTTGGATATGAAGGAGAGAAAACGATTGTAGCTATTCTTGATACGGGACTAGATACAAATCATGAAGCATTTCAAAAAGACCCACAAAATTCAAAATATTCAAAAAGTGATATTTCGTCACTTATATCTTCCGTTAGTTTAAATGCTGGAGATTTATCGTCAGATGATGTGTTTGCAAGTCAAAAGGTTCCTTTTGGATATGATTATGCAGATAAAGACCCGAATGTCATTGGTGATATAGACCATGGAACGCATGTAGCAGGAACTATTGCAGCAAATAGTGATAAAATTAAAGGTATTGCTCCAGAAGCTCAATTAATGATTATGAAGGTGTTTTCAGATGGGACTGGATCAGCCTATGATGATGATATTTTGGCTGCATTAGATGACTCTGTTTCATTAGGTGCAGATTCCATTAATATGAGCTTAGGATCAGGTGCTGGCTTCACAAAAATAGGGGAAGAAGCAGTAAAAGAAGCGTATACAAGGGTATCGGAATCAGGCGTTAATTTATTGATGGCTGCTGGTAATGATGATAATGCTGTAGTTAATAATACATATGGAACTAACATGCCATTAGCGTCAAATCCAGATAATGCGGTTGTGTCTTCACCATCAACTTTTGCAGCAGGTTTATCTGTAGCAAGTGTGGAAAATACTGTTTATAATTCTCCATATTTTAAAGTAGGGGATGAAAATATTCCTTATAAAAATGCTTCTAACACAGATGGAGACACCTATGATGTATTGGAGACACTTGATAACAAGGAATATGCTTATGTAATGGTACCAGGAATTGGGGAAGAAAAGGATTATAGTGAGTTAGATGTTAAAGATAAGATTGCGGTAGTTCAACGTGGGACGATCACTTTTACAGAAAAAGCGCGAAGGTTACACAAGCTTATATGATGAAAAAGGCGATCATGCAACACTTTCTCTTCCATTCTTAGGATACTATGGTAATTGGACAGATCCTTCCATTTTTGATAACACAGTATATGATAAAATCCAGCCTACTACACAAACATCAACGATAATGATTAATTCGAACGCTGCAGGAAGCGGATATTATTTAGGAAGAAATGCTATCACAGGTAAATATGATAAAGAAAAAATTGCTTTTTCTCCTTCATTAAATGGGGATAACTCAAGAATATTTACTTCTATAACAAGCTTATTAAGAAATGCAGAAAATTTATCCTTTAAAATCAAAGATGCAAATGATAAGGATGTTTGGTCCTATGTATATGGTGATGCCCGTAAAACCTTCTTTAGTTCCACTCAAGGTGCATATATACCGATTCTGAATATGCAAGGTTGGAATGGAAAGGATGAAAAAGGACAGCAAGTACCAAGTGGTACGGAGTTGATTTATGAAGTAAGTGGTAAAATTGCAGGAACTGATACAGAAAAAACGCTCGATCTTCCTTTTACTGTAGATACAGAAGCACCAACAGTAGAAAATGTCGACATTGTTAAAGAGGATAGCAAAGTATACCTAACATTTGATGTAAAAGACGATAACTATATTCAACAGATACTTGTTGGGGACGTCGCTGGACATGTACTTTTATTTGAACTTGGAATAGACTATGTGGAGAAAAAAGGAGAAACGAGCACAGTTCGTGCAGATATAACAAATCTTGGAGAAGAACTTGCGAACCAGTCATTAAATCCAGGTAGATTAAGTATCTTTGGGTTCGATTATGCTTATAACATTAGTACAAATTATGTGGATATCGGCCCACAAGCAATTGTATTAGACAAGTACTTAGATTTGACAATAGGCGAATCGAAAAAAGTGAATGCAACAGTTAAACCAGAAAATTTAGCTGATAAATCGTTAACTTGGACAAGCTCTGATGACAAAATAGCAACTGTTGATGCTGATGGTGTTGTAACTGGGATAGCTAAAGGTGAAGTAACCATTACTGCAACTGCCGTTACAGGACTAACTTCCTCTATCAAGGTTTACGTTGATACGGACGTGCCAGGGGAAGGTGAAACAGAGGATCCTGATGAAGAAAATCCTGAACAACCAGACGAAGATGATGCAATAGGATATAGTGATATGTCAATAGATGCAGACCATTCTATTATCAGTAAAGATTTAAATGACACTTTCCAATATGAAAACTTTTATTATAAAGTGACTAGTAATGACGAAGTACAATTAATAGGTGAGCCAGATAAACTATTCTCTAGCTATGATACTATCAAAGGAAATGTCTATATACCATCCGAAGTAGAAAATAACGGAAAAAAATATAAAGTAACCTCTATTGGAGCTAAAGCATTTTATTTTAATAATTCCATAACTTCGATAGAATTTTCCGAAGGATTAAAAGTTATTGGGCAAAGTGCATTTTTCTATGCATCTGCACTATCTAATGTAAAAATGCCAGACAGTGTGGAGAGAATTGATGACAATGCCTTTAATGGAGCAAGTATTACAAAAATTAATATACCTAAGAACATCAAATCAATAGGTTCTTTTGCATTTCTCTTTATAGATGCATTTGAAGAATTGACTTTACCAGAAGGGTTAGAAAGTATTGGAGAACAAAGTTTTGGTTTTGTTAGTTCAATGAAAAAACTTATCTTACCTGACACACTAAAGTATATCGGAGAAGCTGCATTTACGGATAGTGCAAGTTTAGAAACAGTCAAATTACCAGAGAAGATGAAAGCAGTTCCTAAGTTTATGTTTTTTAAAGCATCTTCACTTAAAGAAATTGAATTTCCTACATCAGTTACATCAATTGGGTACGGATCTTTTCAATCAAGTGGATTAACTACTATAGATATCCCTGAAAATGTAACTAAAGTGGAGAAATTTGCATTTGCTGACATATCTAGTCTTGAAAAAATTATTATTCCAAACTCTGTGAAGGAAATTGGAACATACGCTTTTGCACAAAGTACGAAAGCGAATGAAGTGAAAATTGGTAAAAACGTCAAGACAATTGGAAAGGATGCCTTTAAAGGAATTTCAAGAGAAGCTACAGTAAATGTTGCGAATGATCAAGTTGCTTTCGAATTAAGACGAAGTGGATTCACCAATCCATTAAAGTCTGGTGGGGTAAGCTTTACTGACTATGTCAGTGGACAATTTATGGTAGGTTCATTGATTTATAGACCAACTAGTGCAACAACAGTTGAAGTAACTCAATTTGAAAATAATAAGAAACTACAAGAACTTGTTATTCCTGAAACAGTTACAAATGAAGGAGATAATATTACTTATACAGTGACAAGTGTTTATGATTATGTTTTCCAAGGAAATCAGGATCTTAAGAAAATTACGTTGCCTGATACAATTACAAAAATTGGTGAAAGAGCGTTTGATCAAATTAACGGACTAGACACAATGAATATTCCTGAAAACTTACAATTAGTTGAAGAATATGGATTAAACTATTTAGGATGGGATCCGTTGTTAGCAAGTGAATGGACAGAAAAAGAGCTTACTATACCAGATGGGTTAACTCATTTAAAGGCAGTTTCTTTTTCTGGAAATAAATATGAATCAATTAATATAGCAAACGGAACAAAGAAAATACCTGCATACACATTTTATGGAAATAAGAAAGCGGAGAAGCTAGAAATACCTAATTCCGTAGAAATGATAGAATCTAATGCATTTGCAGATTTAGAATCATTAAAAGAACTAAATCTCCCAGATAATTTAAAATATATTGGGGGCAATGCATTTTCTGGTTTAAATAGCATAGATAAAGTGGCTCTCCCAAATAGTGTAGAATATATTGGGGATTATGCGTTTAATTCAATGGTTGGATCAAGCATAAAGGATGTTAGTCTAGGTAATGGTGTAAATGCTTATGGTTGGAATTCCTTTAATGAAGAAGCGAACGTAACTGTTTCGTTAAATTCTCAAAGAGAGGATATAGTGAAGTTTAATAATCTGAAGCAAACACCAGAACTTATTTGGGACGGAGAAGTGGATATTTCAACAACAGATGCTTCTGTTATCCCAGAAGGTAAAAAAGTATCAGTAATTGGTGATCGTACAATTGACGGTAATTTAACCATTAATGGAACTTTAGAGATTGCTAAAGATGCTTCCTTAACTATTAATGGTACATTAAAAATAAACGGCAAAATAACTGGTAAAGGTACTTTGATTATTAGTGAAGAAGCCCAAATTGGAGATATTGACCCAGAGGTATTTATTCCGGTAACGAGCATTAAAATAACAAAATCTATCGCAATTACAGAAGATAAAGGAACAGCACAAATTGAGGCAGAAGTATATCCTACCTTTGCAACCAATAAGAATTTAAATTATGACTTAATAAGTGGTGACGAATTTGCATCTGTAAACGAAAAGGGAGTCATAACTGCAAAAGGAAACGGTCAAATAGTTGTAAGAGTTTCGGCGGCAGATCAATTTGGAACGTATGTAGATCTGAATGTTACTATCTCCGGACAAAGTGAAGTAATTGATGATGAACAAGACCCAGAAAATCCAGATGACGGAACAGAGGATGAACAAGACTCAGAAAATCCTGGAAAAGGAATAGATAATGATAATACCAACACGGTAAATCAAGAAAATAACAAAAATAGTCAGAATGTATCTAATATAGGAAATGGAAGTGGAAAAGAAAGTAACGGAACCCACCAACGCCCTGAAACAGGCACACATTCTTATAATTATCTGTTAATCGGATTTATATTGATTTTTGCTAGCATATTGTTCCTTTATATTGCTAGAAGAAAAAAACAAGTAAACCAAGTTAAATAGAAACAATAAAAAAACTCCTTAATTGCTTGAAATTTGAGCAATAAGGAGTTTTTTTAGCTACACTTTACGTGGCAAATAGATTGACATTTGTGTATTCCACATGCTGTCATATATTAAATATGGAATCCTAATGCAAGATAAAATAAATAGTTCATTTTTAAATAAGTAGACTCGTTAAAAGGATAAGTAACAATTATATAGAAATGGATAACCTGAATAAAAGTTGTATTTCTGCAGATAATTACAGGAAACTCTCTTTTCTTTCCTATTGAACTTGTGTTTTATAGGCACATTGATCGCAGCCTGAAATAATATTCTGTTTTTCGATTAACTGAACATCCTTAAATAATGCTTCAAACATACCAGTAAAGAAAGATTGATGCATTGTACATACTTTATCTTTATGCTCCATTGCAACTTCTTTAAATGGACAATTATATATTTCAAAATATAAGGAAGTTTCATCATCATTCCATTCTAATGCTGGCAGTTGCCCTGTCATTAAACTGGCATTTTGTAATAGCCGTAGTTTATCTCCATTGGATAATGATGCGGTATTATTTGTATAACGGGCAATTTCTTGTTCCATCATCTCTTTGCCAAATGTTTTTCCTGTTTCATATAGTGCTTTACTTCCTTCTGCACCGAGGCTTTCAAGGGATCTTAATAAAATACTGCTTAATAATTGATAATTTCTAAATGGAAAGCTAAATTGTATGACCTCATCTGATAAACGATATAGTCTACTTGGACGGCCACCCTTTCCTGTTTTTTTTGTTTCAGAATAGAGCATTCTTACATCTTCTAATTTAGATAAATGTAAGCGGGCTACGTTTGGATGGATAGAAAATTCGTCTGCTATTTCTTGAACGGTTACATCTTGATGACGTTTAGTAATGTATTGATAAATATAGAAACGAGTTGGGTCAGACAATACATTTGTAACTTTTAGTGTATTTTCCATAACAATTGTTTCCTCCTGGGAACTAATTTTCTTTATTATAATATAGCAATCTACCATAAACATGGTTAAAACGATAAGTTTATAAAATGTTCACAACTTCACAAGATTTTGTTCATAAATTGTACATATTCACCATTTGAAGCTTGGCCATCTTTATAATGTTTTTTTTATGTTTTTTCCGTTCACATATTGTTATTATTCAAATGTAAAATTGACATTTATTAATAGGAGATATAAAATTAATATATGAGCATATATTCATATAAAAGAAGATAATTTGGAGATAATAGCTGTTTCCATTATTGATGGAGGGGCAAGCTGCTCTAATTACAACAGAAGCTAATCAACATCATCTATTCTTCATTTTACACTGCTTTATCTTCTTGTGTAATGCAGCCTTCTCTTCATCTAGAATATTCAAGAGCTGTTGTAGTAGTGGTGGCTGGAATTTTTGGATATAACTTCAGCTGGCGTTTTAATAGACGAGAGGTTCCTTTATCAGTTGGTCATAAAATTAGTTTTTTACCACAAAATATAGGGAAAAGAGTATTTTCTGTTGGTTTGATAAATCCGCAAGGTAAGTAATTTTATTTAAAAAATAGAAGGAGGAAAAAATATGGGGAATTTTCATGAGCATAATCATAGTCAGTATGGACATCACCATCATCACCATGGCTTCGAATCAACAAGAGAGGGTAATAAAAAAGGGTTAATTTTCGCTTTACTAATTACCTGTGGAATTATGCTATTGGAGTTTTTTGGAGGACTTCTTACAAATAGTCTTGCTTTATTATCAGATGCAGGTCATATGTTAAGTGATGCTGGTTCTCTTTTCTTAAGTTTTCTTGCAATCCGGTTTGCGTCCCGTAAAACATCGCCTAGTAAAACGTATGGATACTATCGTTTTGAAATTTTAGCGGCCCTATTTAATGGCGCCACATTGTTTGTTATCGCTTTTTTTATCATTTGGGAAGCTATAAAACGGTTCGCCGAGCCTCCGACGGTTGCTAGTGGAACAATGATGACCATTGCAGCAATTGGATTGTTAGCAAATATCGTTAGCGCGGTGGGATTAATGCAGAAAGGGGATGTGCATAACAATGTAAATTTACGAAGTGCTTACTTACATATACTGGGTGATGCATTAGGTTCCGTTGGTGCAATTATTGCTGGAGTACTCATGTTATTCTTTGATTGGTATGTTGCAGATCCTATAATATCTGTAGTAGTTGCTTTATTAATTTTAAAAAGCGGTTGGGGAGTAATAAAAAATTCTACTCATATATTAATGGAAGGAACTCCGGAAACAATAAACCAAGAAGATGTGAAAATGGTGTTAGAAGAAATCGAAGGAGTAATCGATGTTCATGATCTGCATATATGGACCATAACTTCCGGGCTTGATACATTAAGCTGCCATATGTTAATTGATGATAAAAAAGACAGTCAAGCTATTCTTCAGCAAGCGATTGTTCGAATAAAAGATAAGTTTAAAATAGACCATGCAACTATTCAAATCGAAAAGTCACAGATTCAACATGATGATATGAATGTGTAAAAGAAATCAAGACAGACTGGGGTAGTTTTTATTGACTCTTGTTTAACTAAATGTATATACGTCTGTGTTTAAAATAAACGGCAAGATTTCATATAAATGAACAATTTTTTAAAAAGGAGTTAATATCTCAACTTATATCTGCTATTTAAGCTTAGAAGGGAATTTTTTTCTATGATGTCTCTCATTTTCGGAAAAAAATTAACAAAGAATAATAGCGAATTCATATGTATAAAAAAAAGACCCATGTAAATTGGGTCTTTACTGGGCTAGCTGGATTCGAACCAACGAGTGACGGAGTCAAAGTCCGTTGCCTTACCACTTGGCTATAGCCCAATATAATTGATATATATAGTATGGCTTGTTCGGTGTTTTTTATTCAAAATCAGAAGTTTTTTTAAAAGAACAATGGAAATTAATCGGAAATATTAGTCTAGAAATAATCTGCATTATATTTAAAAATAACTAATTGAATAAAAGTAAAAAAATAATGAAAATTGAAGGAATTTCTTTTTTTATGTCGAAATATTAATACGAATAAATAAAAAGGTGGTGTTTTATGAAAAGTGTTATCTATTGAAGCTTTAGCCAATCGTATTATTCGTGATGCAGTGGAGCAAAATGCTACTGATATTCACATAACCCCGAGACAAAAGGAATCGGTCCTTCAATTGCGGATTGCTAATCATTTGCTTACTAGATTAGTAATAACTGCGGAGGAATGTGACAAGTTAATCTCTCATTTTAAGTTTACGGCATCCATGGATATTGGAGAACGAAGAAAACCGCAAAATGGCTCTATTTCTACAAACATCAATGGTCAACATATTGGCTTACGTTTATCAACCTTGCCTTCTTCCCCTCACGAAAGTTTAGTTATTCGCCTTCTTTACGACAAAAATATGCTTCCAATCTACCATATCTCCTTATTTCCAAATGTTTCTCGAAAATTAATCTCTTTATTAAAGCACGCTCATGGGTTAATTATCCTCACAGGTCCGACTGGATCTGGCAAAACGACAACACTCTATTCCCTCTTAAATGAAAATGCTCACCTCTACCAAAGAAATGTTATTAGCTTAGAAGATCCGATTGAAAAGCCCCAAGAAAATGTACTGCAGATTCAGGTTAATGAGAAGGCTGGTATTACGTATTCAACAGGACTAAAAGCGATTCTTCGCCATGATCCCGATATTATCATGGTTGGAGAAATCCGAGACAGGGAAACTGCTCATATTGCAATAAGAGCGAGTTTAACAGGGCATTTGGTATTAACTACCATGCATACTAGGGATGCGAAAGGTGCGATTCATCGATTGCTCGAATTTGGCATAAAGGAGACAGAAATTGAACAAACCTTAATTGCTGTTACCGCACAAAGACTAGTAGAAATGGTATGTCCATTTTGTGATGATGGCTGTTCACCTTTCTGTTACCGTTTAGATGATCGATTAAAAAGATCTACTGTATTTGAAATGATAACTGGAAGGATGATTGCTAACATTCTTAATAACAGGACAGATGATTGGAGTTATAAGTATAAAACATTAGGGGACATCATTTGTAAAGGGATAGCATTAGGATATATAAAGGAGGGGGAATATGAACGATGGATTTATGATGAAAAAAAATAAGGCGTGGACTAATTTAGAGCAAGCTAGATTTTTAAAATGTATTGGGGAGTTGCTTGATAGGGGCTATTCCATGGCAGAAGCGGTTCAATCTTCGCGTTATTACATGCCGGAATGTCGATTGGAAGATATAAATGCTTGTTATGGTTCGTTAAAAGGAGGAGATACGTTTTTTGAAAACCTTGTAAGGTTAAATTTTGATCGCCAAGTTATTAGTTTTGTGTATTTTGCTGAAAAGCATGGAGGATTTGCAACTGCGTTTCAGGATGCAAGTAAAATGATTCAGAATAAACAAGATACAATCAAAAAATTAAGGAAGATTCTATCTTATCCTCTTTTTCTTCTATTATTTACTTTTATTCTGTTTTTCTTTGTTCAAAGTATCCTCATTCCTAAGTTTAATTCCATTTTTCTAACGATGAATATAAATAAGAATTTCTTTCTGCTCTTTGTCCAAATAATCGGTAAGGTTATTCCCTCTCTCTTCGCTTTTCTATTACTTCTTCTTATTGCTTGTTACGTCTCTTATTATGTATATTTCCGCAAACTGGATATTATAGTTCAAATGAATTTACTAGCGCGAATCCCATTCATAGGAAAAATTGTCAGGCATTATTTTTCCTACCTTTTATCTTTGCAATTAAGTTATCTATTATCTAGTGGCTTTTCGATTTATGAATGTTTGCAATTTTTTGAAGAAAACAAAGAGCAAAAGCTGTATTCTCGAATAGGTATACTTGCTATTTCGCAGTTGAAAAAAGGCGATCGTCTTGATCAAGCCTTTATGTTATTTACTTTTTTAGATAAGGAACTGTTTCAAATTATTCAGCATGGTCAAGAAAATGGAAAGCTGGATCAAGAATTCTATTACTATGGCAATCATTGCCTTATGCAAATAGAAGAGAATATACAAAAAACAATGAAGGTCTTTCAACCTACACTGTATTCCGTTGTGGGAATTTTAATTGTTTCCATTTACTTATCTGTATTAATGCCAATGTTTCAGCTTTTAGATGGATTTTGAAAGGAGAACAAAATGAATAATGAAAAGGGTTTTACACTAATAGAAATGATGATAGTTTTGGTGGTTATTTCCATATTATTAATTGTGACAATTCCCAATATTACAAAGCATAATTCAAAGATAAATGACACAGGTTGTGAAGCATTAACAAAGATGGTACAAGCAGAGGTTCAGTCCTATTATATGGAGCATAAAGAATATCCTGCGAGTATCTCTGCGCTGAAAGAGGATAATTATATCACAGAAGAGCAAGAGCAATGTACGAATGGCAAGGAATTAATTATTACAGATGGCGTAGTTACTACTGCTAGTACGGAAAATCCATGATAGAAAATCAAAGAGGATTTACACTAATAGAAATGGTTTTTGCAATGTCATTATTGGTGATTCTCTCCTCCTTATCTGTGTTCATAGTCACCTCCCAGCAAACTACACTTAATGAGAACCAGTTTATTACTCAATTAGAGGCAGATCTTTATTATGCCCAGGCATTTGCTATCGCAAATCAATCGCTTCTTCAAGTAAAAATATATCCGAATTTAAATCGTTACAGCATCCGTGGAGATGAATATGTGGGTAGTATTGTGGATCGTTATTACAATGAAGATATTGTTTTTGTAAATGAAAACACGATCTCTTTTACCATCAATACGAGAGGGAACGTTTCTAAATTTGGGACATATGAATTCCGAATTGGAGAGCAGCCATATAAATTAACGATTTTAATTGGCAAAGGGCGATTTTATGCAACTAAATTGTAAAGGTTTTATGTTACCGGAATATTTATTGGCTTATACAATATGGCTTCTTATTGCTTTGACTTGGATGCCGATTTATGTGCATGTGTTAAAGCAATTGGAAGATTCGGAAGAAGGGAAGATGGTAAATGACCTATTTTATCACTATTTAATGGAAGTTAAATTAGGAGAAGGAGAAAAAGGAAATACATCTATTGAAAAAGAGGGGAATGTCTACACAATCCTTTGGAAAATAGATAATACAGTTTGTATCCAATATAATAATATATTTCAGAAGAAGAAAGAAATATGCGATGTGTTCATCGAATGAAAAAAGGGTTGATATTGAATAATAAAGGTTATATTTTATTGGAAATGCTTTGGACTAACCTAAAATAGTGAGACAATATAAAACACCTCCAAAATGGCAATACTTGAGATAAGTATTGTGACATTATTCGGAGGTGTTTTTGCGTGGGCAAAAAAACTGTATATACAAAAGAGATTAAATGGGCGGTAGTAAGAGATAAGCTTGAAGGAAAATTAACAACACGGGAAATTATGAACAAATACAAAATCAAAAATAAAACTCAAATTGAAACTTGGATGAGATGGTACAAAAATGGAGAAATGTATCGGTTTGATCAGCCAATTGGTAAACAATATACATTTGGGCATGGGCCCGATTCTTTAAGTAAGGACGAGCGAATAAGTAATCAACTAACTCACCTAAAAATGGAGAATGAAATTCTAAAAAAGTATATGGCGATGAGAAAGGAGTCGATAAAGGGCTAGTAGTACAATTGGTTGAACAATTTCGTGAAAAATATACCGTTACTTCCATTTTAAAAGTTTTAGGGATTCCACGTGCTAGCTATTATCGTTGGACTAAAGGGTTTGGTGAATATCGGAATGAACATGAAGATTTAATTATTGAAATCTGTAAGGCTACTAAATATAGAAATGGTCATAGGAAAATTAGAGCTATTCTAAAGCGAGAACATCATATTCATCTTAATAGGAACACAGTTCAAAACATTATGCAGAAGCATCATTTGCAGTGTAAGGTGAAACCAAAACGCAAGTGGAAATCGCAGGGAGAAAGTGAAGTCATTGTACCTAATATTCTTAATCGTGATTTTAGTGCAAGTAAACCAAATGAGAAGTGGGTAACGGACATTACGTATATCCAGTATGGCAGCGAAACATTATATCTGTCTACGATTATGGATTTGTATAATAATGAAATCGTAGCTTATAAGATTTATAATCATCAACAAACGACATTAGTAATTGATACACTGCAGGATGCTTTGGATAAACGCAATCAGCCAGAAGGAGTTATTATACACTCCGATCAGGGGAGTGTGTATACATCGTATACTTTTCAAAATTATTTGAAGGAACATCATTTAGTAGGTAGTATGTCCAGACGAGGGAACTGTTGGGACAATGCGGTGATTGAATCATTTCATTCAAATTTAAAGACAGAGGAATTCCAATATTGTAAGTTTAATACCCTAGCTAATTTAGAAGTTATTTCTAGAATAGATGGGTACATTCATCATTACAACGAGGGTAGGATTCAAGCAAAATTAGGCTACTTAACTCCAATAGAATTTGGATTAAAGGCAGCTTAAAGGATTTCGGGGTTATCCACTTTGCATGTAGAAAAGACATGCACTTTATTTGGAGATGCGGGCATGATAGCCTATTATGGCTAAGCCAGATTCTCTTTGAGATATCTGGCTTCCTGGCTAAAGAATCTATGCCCGCAGAGGCTCCAAGTAAAGTGACAAAGTGCCTGAACTATTTCCAGTAAAGAACCAATATCAAATTAATGAAAAAGTGTTAAATTTAATATGGATAGGTGTTTTATATATGTCTCATTTGGCTAGGTCAGTTCACTTCTTTGCTTTTTTATTTTTTCTATTATTCTTTCTTTACTAAGCATTCCTTTGAAACATATCGTTAACCGTCAAATTTCCGAGATAGAGTTACAGGATATGGAATGGGAAGTGTTCATCCTAGAATTAAAAAAAGAAGTGAAGATTGCACAGAATATGGATGTTTCCAACAACAAATTACTGCTTTATGTGGATAGCAGAGTGGTTATTTATGAAAAATATGAAAGCAGTATAAGAAGGCGGGTAGATTCGACAGGGCATGAGGTCGCATTACAAGGTGTTAAAGATGTAGAGTTTAAAAGGAATAAGAATGGTTTTAGAATAGAGGTAATTAACCGATTTGATAAGAAAAAAGATGCAAGTATAATATCTTATCTCCGCATGGAAAGTGATGTGAATGGAAAATGAATAACAAAGGGTTTATTTATCCATTATCGCTCTGTGTGTATATTCTTTTTATTTCCTTCTTATTTATTTTATATGGTCTTTATGAAAAGAAAAAAGGGATAGAAATAAGTGTGAGAAATAGCAATATGCAAGAATATTATTTCCTGTCTTCCCTAAAAGAAATTGAATATGAACTTTCTACAGAAGAACATCCTGAACTTGCTGGTACAAAAACTTTTTTACATGGTAATGTTTTTTATACAATCGAAAAAAATTCGAGTACTACTTTTAAAATCGATTATCAATTAAATATGCAAGCGGGGATAAAGCCGATTTATGCCGTAAGCTACTTTGATATGGAGCAAAATAAAATGACGAAATGGATAGAATGAATAAAAACCAAACGATAGGGCTATCCTAGTACAAATGCTATAGTAGGTGATTAAATGAATACCAACGATTATGTGAAGTATTTAACCCAAACATTTGTCCAGTACATGGATCAGCCTAAAGAAGAAAGGCAAAAGTTAAGAGCGGAAAGAAAAGGGCTGAAAGAACCATTTATGCTGAGGTGGTTTGGAGTTTTACCTTATTTAATTATGTTTAGCTTTAAGCGTAGAAATGTAAGAAGATAGGTTATGAAAAGGAGTGGACTTAGCTTATTAAAGCATAAATCTACTCCTTTTTTCATGATTATGGTTTAGGAGACAGCTTCTGAAGCTAAATAGAATAGCCCGCCATTAATAATCGAAATATTAATCTTTGGTTCGTACTGTTCCTGTAGAGCTAATTTTTCCGTTTCCAAGGTTTCTTGTTCTTCCTCCATGTCTTCCATATCTTCATAAAAATGCTCTAGCAATTCTAAATCCTTTTTCCACCTTTCCTTCGCTTCTTCTGCCCATGTATGATCTTCTAATAATAAAGATTGTTTTATCATGTTTTCAATTCTTGTTATCCCGCTTTTCGGCATGATTAAGGGAGAAAGAGTAAACGCATAATCAGGAATTTTGGCAGAAAGGTTCATTTTCTCTACTTTTGCCTGGAAATCTGTTGCTATTTGGCCATTGATTAGCTGCAGACCAATCGATTGAAACACATCCCGTTTTCTGTCACATTGATAGGAGATTTTTACATTAAGAGCAAGCCATGGCTTTAATGCTGTTTGTTGCTGGCCTTGTGCTATTTTATATTCATATAAACGAATATACTTTGATAAATTTTTTGCAGAAGCAAAAAGTTGATGAAGACGTGGAGACCCAAAGTGTATCTGTTCGCCCTTCAAATCCTCTGGTGCAAGCTTTGGATCAGTAATGAGGGTTAGACTGGCGGGGTTTGGGACGCCACCAGTCTTTTCAAGATAATGCCAATAAAAAGGTCGATTCATTAACTCTTTGTCCATTTCAATTGTTAATTGGACAGTTAGGTAACCAGGTTTATTCTCTACTATCTCACAATCATTTGCGACAAAAAATCGTTCAAGAAATTGATGAATTTCCTGCTGCTTCATATGGCTCACCTTCCTTCATACTTTGTGCGAATTCAATCATGCTTGTTAAATTATCCATTTTGATTTTCATTTCTCCTTCTGATTTTGAGTGGGAGAAAATATCAACCATATAATCATCCATATTGCCAAAGTCCAATTTCGTCAAAATATCATCTAGCTCCCCAATTACTTTTTCGAAAAGATGGATTTTTTCATATAATAATTTTAAAATATGATCTTCCACAGTATCTTTAACGGCAAAGTTATAAATCTTTACATCTTCTTTTTGACCAAGTCGATGAATTCGTCCTATTCTTTGCTCTAGTCTCATTGGATTCCATGGTAAATCAAAGTTAATAATATGGTGGCAAAATTGAAGGTTAATCCCTTCTCCGCCAGCCTCTGTTGCTATTAATACTTGCGCATGATTTTGGAAGAGATCTCGCATCCAATCCTTTTTGCCTCGTTTAAATCCACCGCGAAATGGAACGGATGTAATACCGTGCTGTTTCAAAAACCATTGTAAATAAAGTTGCGTAGCTCTATATTCAGTAAAAATGATTACTTTATCATTAATCTTCTTAATAAGCTCAAGTGCTTTGTTTGCCTTTGAATTTTGCTGAATCGCTTCTACTTTTTTTACCAGTTCTTGTATTCTTTGTTGGAATTGTGGTGTTGGATTTTCCACTTTCTTCGCCATGTTTTGCAGAGTATAATACACTGCTTCCCTGCTGGAACACGCCTCTCTTTGTAATGTAATCATCGAAAAAGGACTGCGGGAATTTTCACTATTGCTAGAAAGATTGGGTTCTGTTTTTAAATCTACTAGTCCTTCATACAATGCTCTTTCTTCTCTTGTAAATTCAATTGGGACAGCTTCAACAATTCTTTTTGTCCATTCAATCCCTGTATCATGGCGTCTGTTTCTGATCATTACTTTATTGACCAAAGCTTTTAGATTCTCATCATCATCAATGGAGCGGGCATCTTTTTTATATTTTTCATAGAAGGATGATTCGCTACCAAGATGTCCGGGCTTTAATAAAGATACTAAATTAAAGATTTCACTAATTCTATTTTGAATAGGAGTAGCTGTTAATAGTAAACAAAATTTCTTTTTTAAATTTTGAACAAACTCATAGTTTTTTGTTTTATTATTTTTCAGCTTATGGGCCTCGTCAATTATCACCAAATCATAGTCCAGATTGTTTATGATATCACGATGTGGCTGTCTTTTTGCTGTATCAATAGAAGATACGACAATGTCACATTGCTCCCAAACATAGCTTTTGCGCTGAACCATAGCGGGAATGTAGAATTTACTATTTAATTCATAAGCCCACTGTGTGACAAGAGAGGCAGGAACTAAAATCAGCACTTTTTTTACTAATCCGCGAATCATATATTCTTTTAGTATCAATCCTGCTTCAATCGTTTTTCCAAGACCAACTTCATCTGCCAAAATAGCTTTTCCATTCATATCTTCGATTACCTTTTTTGCAACTTCAAGTTGGTGGGGCAAAGGAGAAAGCTCTGATAAGTACTTAGGGGCTTTTAGACCCTCGAAGTCTGGTATGATATTATGTTGTTCTACTTCTACTGCTAGTTTATATAATTCCCAATTGGCCCATGGACCATCATCTGAAATTCGCTTTAGTAGCTGATCATTCCATGAATCATCAAAATGGATTTGAACGGTCATATATTATTCGTCCTTTCTTACTTTATTTAGTAAAGCTAAAAAGTTATGTATGTATAAAAAGGATTGAAAAAAGAATGCTAGTAAAACAAAAAATATATTGCCACCTTTTCGTTCGGATGTTAGGATAAAAGGGTAAAAAAGTTTTTAATTTTGTCACAATTTATTTATATTTGGACAGAACATGAACATTAAATTCAAAATGACCAATAAATAATCGGTTTTTACTTTTTAAAATTAGAGAAACTTTCATCAGTGGCGTTTTCCTTCAACACTCCTGATGGTTAGTTGAACCAATCGCACTATACGGAAAGTACCTCCCACCTATCTTTCACGAATTTTCATAAGGCTTTAAGTGGAAGGCAACTGTCAGGTGGGAAAACATTTTTTCAGGTAGTATTTAGTATGACCAATTAAGAAAATTTTATGAATCGCGGATGAGAAATAGGGGAGAGACTACATTCGTAGCGCCGAAGGAGCAAGCAAAGTATTTTGTGAATCTCTCAGGCAAAAGAACTCTATTTGGACGCAGCTCTGGAGAGTGCTTACATATAGGTAAGCCACCAAAGGGGACAGCCGATTAATCGGTAAACTTTCAGGTGCAAGGACAGAGACCTTACTTTTTTATAAAAGGGGGTTATCTGTCTTTTTTTGTTGCCGTTTTTTAATGGGATAAATGAGAAAGTCTAATACATAGGGGATAGGAGTGCTGTTCGTTGGCTTTATTAAAGCAAACACCATTATATGAGGTGTACAAAGAGTATGGAGGAAAGACAATCGATTTTGGAGGATGGGCTTTACCTGTACAATTTTCCGGTATAAAGCTGGAGCATGAGGCTGTTCGTACAAAAGCAGGGTTATTTGATGTTTCCCATATGGGCGAAATCGAAGTGAAGGGAAGCGGTAGCTTAGCTTTTCTTCAAAAAATGCTAACAAATGACATCGGAAAAATCACAATAGGTGCTGCACAATATTCGGCAATGTGCTACGAAAATGGTGGAACGGTAGATGATTTATTAACATATAAACTTGCAGACAATCACTATTTGTTAGTGGTGAATGCATCCAATATCGAGAAAGATTTCGAATGGCTCCAAAAACATACTACTGGAGATGTTATCTTAACTAATTTATCAGAAGATTTTGCTCAATTAGCACTTCAAGGTCCGTTAGCAGAAGAGATATTAAAAAAAATAAATCCCTCTGTTGATTATGCTGGAATTAAGTATTTTCACTTTCAGAACAAGGTGAATTTAGCAGGCAAAGAGGTTCTGTTATCCCGCACTGGATATACTGGCGAGGATGGTTTTGAAATTTATTGTCAAAGGGAAGATGCTAAAGACTTATGGCGTGAAATATTATCGTTAGGTGAGGAATTAGGGGTACTTCCTTGCGGCTTAGGTGCAAGGGATACTTTGCGATTTGAAGCAACACTTGCATTATATGGGCAAGAATTAACGGCAAATATTTCACCATTAGAAGCTGGAATTGGATTTGCCGTTAAATTAAATAAAGAAGCTTACTTTTTCGGAAAGGAAGCTTTAAAGAAACAAAAGGAAGAAGGATTATCAAGAAAGTTAATTGGAATTGAAATGTTAGACAGAGGTATTCCAAGACATGGCTATAAAGTATTTGCAAATGACAAGTGTATTGGGGAAGTTACTACTGGTACTCAGTCGCCGACCTTAAAGAAAAACATTGGGCTTGCGTTAATTCAAGTTGATTATGCTTTATTGGGTACAGAGGTGGAAGTAGAAATAAGAGGAAAGCATTTGAAGGCAAAAGTTATCAAGACGCCTTTTTATAAAAGAAAATAACTTTTATGGCTATGTTTAAAATCAAGATGGGCTAATGACTGGGGGAAAAACGAATGAAGCATCGCTATTTACCGATGACAGAACAAGATCAAAAGGAAATGCTTGAAAAAATTGGTGTAAATTCAGTAGATGAATTATTTTCAGATATACCAGAAAAAGTACGTTTTAAAGGAAGCTATCAAATCAAGCCTGCAAAAAGTGAATCTGCATTATTGAAAGAATTAACAAAGCTATCCCAAAAAAATGCTGACGCGAAAGCGAATGTATCTTTTCTTGGAGCTGGAGTTTATGATCACTATTCGCCTGTTATAGTAGACCATGTTCTATCACGCTCCGAATTTTATACAGCCTACACCCCGTATCAACCGGAAATTTCACAAGGGGAATTACAAGCTATTTTTGAGTTTCAGACCATGATTTGTGAACTAACAGGAATGGACGTAGCTAACTCTTCTATGTACGACGGAGCAACTGCATTAGCAGAGGCAGGGATGTTAAGTGCAGGGACGACGAAACGAAAAAAGATTCTTTTATCAAGCGCCATTCATCCAGAAGCAAAAGAAGTTGTTAAAACCTATGCAAAGGGTCAGTATATCGAAGTTGTAGAGGTTCCACATAAGGAAGGCATAACAGATTTAGATGCTTTAGAGACGATGATCGATAATACAGTTGCAGCAGTGATGATTCAATACCCAAACTTTTTTGGAAGAGTGGAGCCATTAAAAGATTTAGAAGCAATTATTCATGAGCATAAATCATTATTCGTCGTATCAAGCAACCCACTCGCTTTAGGAGCATTAACACCACCAGGGAAATTCCAAGCTGATATAGTAGTAGGAGATGCACAACCATTTGGTATTCCGATGGGCTTTGGAGGACCGCACTGTGGCTATTTTGCTGTAACTTCTAAGTTAATGAGAAAGGTTCCTGGGCGCTTAGTCGGCCAGACTATAGATGATAATGGCCAAAGAGGATTTGTATTAACCCTGCAGGCAAGGGAGCAGCATATTCGCCGTGATAAAGCCACTTCTAATATTTGCTCAAACCAAGCCCTAAATGCATTAGCTGCATCTGTTGCGATGACAGCACTTGGAAAGCATGGTGTGAAAGAAATGGCCATTGCCAATATGCAAAAAGCACATTACGCTAAAATAAAACTAAAGGAAGCAGGCTTTGATATTGTTTATGAAGGGCCATCCTTTAATGAATTTCTTATTAAATGTAATACTTCCATATCTTCTATTAACCGTGCGTTATTAGAAAAAGGAATGATTGGTGGCTATGATTTAGGAAGAGAGTTTGAACAACTAGAAAACCATATGCTAATTGCCGTAACGGAATTGCGTACCAAAGCTGAAATTGATGAATTTGTTGCAGAAATGGAGGAGTATCATGTCTAATCAAAATCAACCTCTTATCTTTGAAAGCAGTACACCAGGAAGAATAGGGTATAGTTTACCAGAAATGGATATCCCAACAGTTAATCTGTCGGAGCTTTTGCCGAATGATTATATAAGAGAAGAAACTCCAGAACTTCCGGAAGTATCCGAATTAGATATAATGCGTCATTATACTGCTTTATCAAAACGAAATCATGGCTTAGATTCCGGCTTTTATCCATTAGGGTCATGTACGATGAAATATAATCCGAAAATAAATGAAAATGTTGCCAGATTCAATGGCTTTGCTCATATCCATCCATTACAAGAGGAATCATCTATCCAGGGTGCATTAGAGCTTATGTATGACTTGCAACAGCATCTTGTTGAAATCACCGGCATGGATGAAGTTACTTTACAGCCGGCTGCAGGGGCACATGGTGAGTGGACTGGGTTAATGCTGATTAGAGCTTTTCATGAAGCAAATGGGGATACAGAGCGAACAAAAGTCATTGTTCCTGATTCTGCACACGGAACAAATCCTGCATCTGCAACAGTTGCAGGGTTAGAAACGGTGACAGTAAAATCAAATGAAAATGGATTAGTAGATTTAGAAGATTTAAAAAGAGTAGTTGGTACAGATACAGCGGCATTAATGTTGACAAACCCCAATACACTAGGCCTTTTTGAAGAAAATATTTTAGAAATGGCTGAAATTGTTCATAGTGCTGGCGGGAAATTATATTATGATGGTGCCAATCTAAATGCGGTACTTTCAAAGGCAAGACCTGGAGACATGGGCTTTGATGTTGTCCATTTGAATCTGCATAAAACATTTACAGGACCGCATGGTGGTGGTGGGCCAGGTTCTGGACCTGTGGGAGTGAAAGCTGATTTAATTCCTTTTCTACCAAAGCCAGTTTTGACAAAGGTAGGAGATGAATTTGTCTTAGATTATAATCGACCACAAGCAATTGGTAGAGTGAAACCATACTATGGAAACTTTGGTATTAACGTACGTGCCTATACGTATATTCGTTCAATGGGACCAGATGGATTAAAGGCTGTAACAGAAAATGCCGTCTTAAATGCAAATTATATGATGAGACGTCTTGCTGAATTTTATGATTTGCCATTTGATCGTCATTGTAAACATGAGTTTGTCTTAAGTGGTAGAAGACAAAAGAAATTAGGGGTGCGAACATTAGATATAGCCAAAAGATTGCTTGATTTTGGCTATCATCCACCAACAATCTATTTCCCTTTAAATGTCGAAGAATGCATAATGATTGAGCCAACTGAAACGGAATCAAAGGAGACATTGGATAGTTTTATTGATGCAATGATTCAAATTGCAAAAGAAGCAGAAGAAACACCAGAAGTTGTTCAGGAAGCACCTCATACGACAGTAATCGGTCGTTTAGATGAGACTTTAGCTGCAAGAAAACCAGTCCTTCGTTATACGAAGAAGATAGCAAATTTGAAATAAGAAGTAAATGAAAAAAGCTGATGTCTAAGTATGCATCAGCTTTTTTTATATAATAATTCCTAGTTAGAATATTATTATTTTTTTGCTTTAATTCTTCCTGTCCACTTTTTGAATCCGCCTTCTAATTGGGTTAAGTCCTTATATCCTTTACGATAAAGAAACTGAGCAGCTCTTCCGCTTCTCATCCCATTTTGGCAGTATAAATATACTGGCTTATCAGGACGAATTTCACTTTTTCTCATCTTTAGCTGTGATAGTGGAATATTTCTTGCACCGAGTACATGACCAGCCTCATATTCATTTGGTTCACGTACATCAATCAACTGTGCCTTTCTGTATCCTTGGCGGAATTCATCCTGGCTTACAGTTTTTACAATGCGACGTTGATAAAGCCACATAACCACTGAATATACAAGGAATGCGACTAAAACGATGAGAAGAGTATAAATCATTGTCAATTCTCATTTCTCCTTTCAATTACTTACACTATCTCTATTATATCTATCAACCCTTCTAGTAGTAAAGTAAATACTTATAATATATCCATAACATTTCTTTAATTAAATTTATTTCCATGCAAGTTACTTTTAAATAGGCTTTCTTTTTGATATCCTTAGTAGGGATTTAATGTAATTATACATAGAAAAAGAGGGTTCGTTATGGTAAAAGAAACATGGAGATTTATTGATTCAGGCAATCATTCTCCTTCTTTTAATATGGCATTAGACGAAGCGTTATTAGAATGGCATTCTAAAGGAGTTTTTCCGCCGGTGATTCGTTTTTATGGCTGGAATCCTGCTACTTTATCTATTGGATATTTTCAGAAGGTAGAGAAAGAAATTGACTTACAAGCGGTTAAAGAATTAGGTCTTGGATTTGTAAGAAGACCAACTGGTGGAAGAGGCGTTCTGCATGAGCATGAATTGACATACAGTGTGATTGTTACAGAAGAACATCCTAATATGCCGAAAACAGTAACAGAAGCTTATCGGGTCATTTCGGAAGGTATATTAAAAGGGTTTCACTTTTTAGAATTAGATGCCTATTTTTCTGTGCCGAAAACAGAAGAACAAAAAAATAATTTGAAAAGTCCAAGATCCGCAGTATGCTTTGATGCGCCTAGTTGGTATGAATTAGTAGTTGAGGGAAGAAAGGTCGCTGGGAGTGCACAAACGAGACAACAGGGTGTTATTTTGCAGCATGGTTCTATTTTATTAGACTTAGACGAGGATAAATTATTCCGTCTATTTAAGTATCCAAATGACCGCGTCAAGGAAAGAATGCAAAAGGCTTTTAAGAGTAAAGCGGTAGCTATTAACGATTTAACATCGAGAAACATTTCCATTGAGATGGCGAAAGAAGCTTTTAGAAAAGGCTTTGAAGAAGGGTTGGATATTCAGTTAGATAATTATCAGTTAACTGATGAAGAATTAGAATATGTAGAAAAAATCGCGAAAGAAAAATATGAAAGCGATGAATGGAATTTTAGACGATAAATAGATCTAAATTTTTGAGCACGAAATTCTTTTATTAGAATTTCGTGTTTTAATTGCTTTTAAAAATGGTTGCTTAAACGAAAAAATACAATGCTTTCGTATCATTTTTACATGTCGAAAAATTTTTTTGGAGAGAAAAGATTAAGATAAACAGGCTAATATCAATGGATTATCCTATATTCCAATAAGCAAGTGCGAAAAAGGACGAAATTTCTTTTTTTATGTCTAATTATCTATGTATCTCTTTCTTTTTCTTTAAAATCTACTTTTTTTCGGTGTTTGACAAATCGGTAATTTTTTAAATATACACAATATATGGGTATTGATTTTTATGGTGAATACTATATGTTGATTTTATGTGTTTGATGTGATAGTTTAAGGGTATTAATAAAAAAATGCTAGATATCTAATTATAGATTTATATACAAAGATTATTTTTCAACAACTATTAGTATCTGCTCTACTTTTTATATGAATGAAGGGGTTGTGTGTATGTCAGTAATGTTAAGTCAAGGTGTGAAGGTAGATATAGAAAAGCTGAATAAGGATATTGCTTTATTTCCGGAGGTTCATCCAATTACCCCAGATATGAAACTAACTCATAAAGGCGTTTCTCGACTTGTCATGCTTGACCGTTATACGTATAAAGATACAGAGAAAATTACGTTATCAGCTGGCGATTTTGTTGTATTAACGATTAAAGAAGATCCAAAGTTTCCAGCAAGAGGATTAGGGTTCATTCAAGAAATTGACCATATTCTTAATACAGCGAAGGTATTAGTGGAAGAAGATTACCGTGGCGTTCTTGAAGGAGAAGAAGGAGAAACGGGTGTCATTGTTCGTTCCTTAGATGTAATTGAAAAACCGTTGGAAATTTATTATGAGCAAATTGCAAAACGAAACGCTACTGGTCTTGCATCTGTAGAAAAGACAGAAGAGAAAAGAAAAGAATGGTTCGAAAAGTTTTACAGTGAGCTTGTTCATTTGAACTTTATCCCTGCAGGTCGTGTATTATATGGAGCTGGAGCAGGAACAGATGTTACGTATTTCAACTGTTATGTAATGCCTTTTGTTCAGGATTCAAGAGAAGGTATTTCCGAGCATCGTAAGCAGGTTATGGAAATCATGAGTCGTGGAGGCGGTGTTGGAACAAATGGATCTACGCTAAGACCTCGTAATACACTAGCAAAAGGAGTTAATGGTAAATCATCTGGTTCTGTTTCTTGGTTAGATGATATTGCGAAATTAACACATTTAGTTGAACAGGGCGGTTCTCGTCGTGGTGCTCAAATGATTATGCTAGCTGATTGGCATCCAGATATTATTGAATTCATTATTTCGAAAATGCAAAATCCACGTATTTTACGTTTCTTGATTGAAAATACGCAAGATGAAACAATTAAAAAATATGCACAAGATAAATTGAAATTTACTCCTTTAACAGAACAAGAACGTTCTATGTATCAAGGAATTCTAAATTATAAAAATATCCCTGGGCAAGGTGGTTTTAACGAGAGTATTTTCCGTGATGCAGAAGAAAAGCTATCAAGCGGCGGTACTTATGCTGTTCATCAATCAGAATTTTTAACAGGTGCAAACATTTCTGTCTGCTTAACAAATGAATTTATGGATGCAGTGGAGAAGGATGAAGAATATGCACTTCGTTTCCCTGATGTTGAAAGCTACGATAAGGAGCAAATGCAACATTATAATGAAGAATGGCATAAAGTTGGCGATGTAAGAGAATGGGAAGCAGAAGGAAATAAAGTTCGTGTTTATCGTAAAATAAAAGCGAAGGAATTATGGAACTTAATTAATATCTGTGCAACTTATTCTGCAGAGCCAGGTATCTTCTTCATTGATAATGGTGCGACACGTTCTCTTATAAGTGCGGCTTAAACGTATGAAATAGAGGGTTTAACAAACAAAAGTTATGTTAAATACAACTGATAATTCCGATAGTGGGAATGAAAGCCGTCACGTTGAGCTGAAACCACTATGATGAGACTCCTACATGCATGGAATCATGATAGTGATGAAGTGTATGAAGCTAGGTAAAGTCGTCTGAATTTGACCTAAAACTCACTTAGAGTCATGGTCGAAGATAAGGCGGTCAGCCGAAAAAGGTGAATATGGTGAGAATGTCAGATTAGCAACCTGACTGACGAACTTGCGAATGAAAGGGTCTAGAATGAAATCCGCTTGAAAAGGTGGAAGGTTAACCAGTTTAACCGAGATTGTCGTGGAGTAAGTCCGTTGTCATGAAACACGATATAGTGAACAAGGACACTATATAATCTCAGGCTCAGAGCAAGCACCTAAGTTCAATCATATGGCTAGGAATTATTGGAACGTGGTAAGCAAGGAACACTCATTCAAGGACTATCATCCGAGTGGTTGATATAAGGATTTCTAATCTGAAATTCATTTATCCTTGTGAAAGTAGGGTCACAGTACCGAAGAAGCTTATGAAAATAAGTGGAGGGATAGACCCAAGTCTAATTCAATATATTAAACCAAACAAAGCAAGTGAAATTCGTTGATCGGGTAAGAATGCAGGGAATCACTGAGAAAGTCAGGTGATCTGCAACGAATATGAGCCTAAGACACAACGAGTATTATGGTATGCAAGAGTTTTTTGATGAATTATTTGCCAAGAGTAAGGAAGGACATCTTTTCAAAAATCTATTTAACCTAATCATAGATGAAAGAAACATCCTACTAGCTTACAGAAACATAAAAGCCAATAAAGGTTCTAAAACTGCTGGAACAGATAAGTATGTGATTGACAACTATAAAGTGATGAATAAGCAAGAATTCATAAATCTCATTCGAACTTCGCTCAAAGATTACAAACCTAAAGCAGTACGCAGAGTAATGATTCCAAAGGGAATGGATAATACCAAGTTTAGACCTTTAGGAATACCAACAATGTTGGATAGGCTAATTCAACAGATGTTTAAACAAATTCTTGAACCTATCTGTGAAGCTAAGTTTTATAATCACAGTTATGGTTTCAGACCATTACGAAGCACAAAACATGCTTTATCTAGGGTGAATTTCTTAGTTAATATCTCACAATTACATTATGTAGTAGATATCGACATAAAGGGATTCTTCGACAATGTAAATCATAGGGTTCTCATGAAGCAAATGTGGAATTTGGGCATTCATGATAGAAGGGTTTTAGCAATCATAAGCAAAATGCTCAAAGCACCGATAAAAGGTATTGGAATTCCAAACAAAGGTACTCCACAAGGAGGAATACTCTCACCTTTACTCTCTAACATTGTTCTTCATGATTTAGATATGTGGGTAAGTAATCAATGGGAAACTTTTGAAACGAAGCATGAGTATTCTCAGAATGTAAAGAAGTACTTAATGTTGAAACGAAATTCGAATATGAAGATTGGCTTTATAGTTCGATACGCAGATGACTTCAAAATTATGACCAATAATCATGAGAATGCAGTCAAATGGTTTCATGCAGTGGCAGGATACTTGAAGGGTAGATTGAAATTAGATATCTCACCTGAGAAATCTAAAATTACAAATCTCAAAAAGAAGTCCTCGGATTTCTTGGGATTTAAAATTAAGGCTGTTAGGAAGAAACAAAAACATCTTGTTAGGGTAAATATGATTGATAAGAAGAAAGCTGATGTCATTAGGAAAATGAAGGAACTAATTCTTAGAATTAGGAAGGAAACGACCGTTAATAACATAAGGCTCTTTAATGCTTATGTAATGGGGATACAAAATTACTTTAAATACGGGAGTATGGTTCCATCAGATTTCAAAGACATAGCACACAAGGTTCATCCTTATGCTAGGAGTAAACTACATCAAGTTGGAGGGAAATATGCACACCCAACGGATGCAAGTAAAGTCTATAATCAATACTACTCAAGTAACCTCAAAACATGGAAGGTACTAGGAGTTCATCTCTTTCCTATACATGGGATTACAAGTTTTACTGAATCTAGACAATTTAATCCTAAGCTTTCGGTCTACACTGATGAAGGTAGAAAATTAATTCACAATAAACTTCAACCAGCTGTCGAATATAACATAAGAATACTAATGCAATCCAAGATACAAGACCAATCAATCGAATATCAAGACAATAGACTTTCCCGTTACTCAATGAGGAATGGATGTTGTGAAATACTTGGTATCTTTCTTGAAGCACATGAAGTTCACTGTCATCATGTAAAGCCTAGAAGTTTAGGTGGAACGGATAAGTATGATAACCTCAAAATTATCCATGAAGACATGCATAGACTACTTCATGCTACTGAAAAAGAAACGATTGATAAATACCTTGTTAAATGGAAACTCAATCAGAATTCGAAACTGATTGAGAAGATAAATGCATTGCGTAAGAAATGTAAGAATGAATCAATCTTGATTTAGAGGCATTCAAAAACTTGCACAATACTCGATAAATAATTATTAAGCTTGTAACTTGTTGAAATTTGGTTTAGTAGGATTAGATAGAACGCCGTATGAGGTGAAAATCTCACGTACGGTGTGGAGTGGGGGAAAAGGTGGAGAATTGCTTCAAAGCCTTACCTATCACTATCAAATGAAATGACAAACGCTACTAGCTATGGTCAAAAAGTTGTGGCGACAAACCCTTGTGGAGAGCAGCCATTAGCTCCATTTAGTGTATGTAATCTAGCTGCTGTTAACCTTGCAGAAATGGCAGATAAAGAAAACAAAACAGTTAATTTTGAAAAGCTTAAGAAAACAGTAGAAATAGGCGTAAGAATGCAGGATAACGTAATCGATGCAACTCCTTACTTCTTGGAAGAAAATAAAAAGCAAGCGCTTGGAGAACGTCGTGTCGGTCTTGGTGTTATGGGTCTTCATGATCTACTGATTTACTGTGAAACAGAATATGGCAGTGCAGAGGGAAATGTCTTAGTAGATAAAGTATTTGAAACCATCGCAACAACTGCATACAGAGCATCTATTGAGTTAGCGAAAGAAAAAGGCAGCTTCCCATTCTTACAAGCGGAATCAGAGGAAGAGGTTGCAAAACTACGCGATGCCTTTATTCATACTGGCTTCATGAAAAAAATGCCTGAGGATATTAGAGAAGACATTCTTCAATATGGTATTCGTAACTCTCATTTATTAACAGTAGCACCTACAGGCAGTACAGGTACAATGGTTGGGGTATCAACTGGTCTTGAGCCATACTTCTCCTTCTCTTATTTCCGAAGCGGAAGACTTGGAAAATTCATTGAAGTGAAAGCAGATATTGTTCAAGAATATTTAGATGCGCATCCAGAAGCAGATCCAAATAATCTTCCAAATTGGTTCGTTGCTGCAATGGATTTGGCTCCAGAGGCACATGCTGATGTTCAATGTATCATTCAAAGATGGATTGATAGCTCTATTAGTAAAACGGTAAATGCACCAAAAGGATATAGTGTAGAGCAAGTTCAAAAAGTGTATGAAAGATTATATCGTGGTGGTGCAAAAGGTGGAACCGTTTATGTGGATGGCTCTCGCGATAGTCAAGTACTAACATTAAAAGCGGAAGAAAACACATTTGAAGAAACACAACCACAAAAGCATCAAGAACCACATGTAGTTCTTGTCGATACGATAAATGAGTTAAAATCAACAAATGTAACGATTGGTTCAGAAATCGGCGATACTTGTCCTGTATGCCGAAAAGGTGTAGTAGAAGAAATCGGTGGATGTAATACTTGTACGAATTGCAACACACAATTAAAATGTGGCCTTTAATACGCAGATATTGGTCATAATGAATAGATCTTCAGTTTGAAATTATTACTTTTATGAATAAAGCTACAGAAAGAGGCTGAGCAATTGTCAGCCTCTTTATATATATAAAAGCAGGATTAATCTAGATTAAGGAAAGCGATATTAAGGTGTTTTCGGCTCATCGCTCATTATTTTTTACAATATTTTAATAAAATCCATATGGTGGGATGCCATATCCGTAACCATATGGTGGATAACCATATCCTCCATATAATGCTGGACCAAGTAATGCCCCTGTTGCAAATCCTCCTAACAAGCCTAAGCCAAGTCCTAAGCCAGCTCCTCCAAAGCCGAACCCAGGTCTACCGAATCCAGGTCTACCAAACCCAGGTCTGCCAAATCCACCAAAACCAGGTCGTATTCTTCTAATATCTTGTGGATAAATGAATTGATTTTGCATAAATATCCTCCTCTTTTTTCATTATTTAGCTAATGCGCATATCCTTCGTTACTTTTTATCTTCAAAACAAGATACTGCACTAATCTACTTCGAATTAGTTTATGTGTCTATACACTATATTGATTGATACAAATGCCTAAACCCAATATGAATTTACTGCATCCTATTTAAAGTGAATACGGTGACTATAAATAAAAGAATGACATATAACTTGTCTTCTGTACTATTTTCTAATTACGAATACTAAATTGGAGTATAAAGGTCTAGGGTCCATAAAAATGAAATACCTTTCGAAGTCCCATTTGCTTGTTAAAAGGAGTGAATTTTATGTATATAGACGGGGTCTTTTCTGGAGGAGGAATTAAAGGGCTAGCTTTAGTGGGAGCATATGAAGTTGTAGAACAACGAGGATTTCAATTTGCTCGGTTGGCAGGAACTAGTGCAGGTTCAATCGTTGCTGCCTTAATTGCCGCAGGGTATACGAGTAGAGAAATAGCGGAATTATTGGAGGATTTGGATTTAAGTACCTTTTTAGATGAACGACAATTGCTCATTCCTTTTCCACTTGCAAAATGGTTTTTTCTATATTGGAAGTTAGGGTTATATAAAGGAGAAGAACTGGAAAAATGGATAGAAAGTAAATTGGCCGTAAAAGGTTTAAAAACATTTGCAGATATACCCCCACATACTTTACGCTTTATTGCTTCAGATATTACAAATGGTGTATTAATGATTCTACCAGACGACTTGCCGAAATACGGAATCAATCCCCAAACTTTTTCGATTGCAAAAGCGATTAGGATGAGTTGTAGTCTGCCTTATTTTTTTGAGCCAGTAACTCTTGGAAATAAGTCAAATAAAAATGTGATTGTTGATGGGGGAGTGCTCAGTAATTTCCCAATTTGGTTATTTGATCAAGAGAATGTACTGAAAACAAGACCTGTTTTAGGAGTTAAATTAAGTCATAGTATAAGGGAGCATCCAAAGCATAGAATCAAAAATGCTATTGATTTATTTGCAGCAATGTTTGAAACGATGAAAGATGCACATGATTCCCGCTATATTTCCAGGAAGCATGAGAAAAATATTATCTTTGTTCCAACAGAGGGGGTACTCGCAACAGAATTTGCACTTACAAAAGAAGATCAAGTAAAACTAATACAGTTAGGAAGAGATTGTGCTACGAAATTTTTTGAAAAATGGGCTTATTAAAACATGATGGGGCTATATCCTAAAGGCTCTATCTATATAGCAAAAAAGAATCGAGCCCTCTATAAAGAAGCCCGATTCTTTTTTTTGCTCTTCTTCCCTTCAATAACAGTTAAATGTGCAGTGCTTTTACTACGTTTATGCTTGTTGGCTTTTAAGGAAGAGGATTTAGTTGAATGTTGCTGCTGTCCTGCTGGTACCTTTTCTCTTGTTTGTAGCCGTTTTTTTGATTTCTTTGCAGCTTTTAGAAAAGCTCTTTGCTCTCTTTTTTGCGGACTAGTTGTATTGAAATGGCGGAAAATGAACCAAATAATAGCACCTACAGCAACAATGACAGCAATGTTTAGAAAAAATCCAGCAGGATTTTTTATTAAACTAGTAGTTAAGCCAATGAAAGCAAGGAGAAAAATACTCCCAAATAAGATAATTGAAAATCGGTTCTTCAAAAAGCCACCTCCCTAAAAGCATGATGAGCATTTTTTCTAACTTTTAAACTATTATTAAGAAAAGTTTATTCAAAAAAAGCCAAATTGTTCACAAGAAAAAGTTTTCAGAAAAAAGATTTTTAAACGGTAATAAAACTATATAAATAGGGAAGATTCTTTTATAAATTATTTAACAACTGTCTTTGAAACCTGTGCTTCCGTTTCTTCCTCGCGTTTCTTTAATTCGGAGAAGGAAAGTATAGCAACTTCCACTTGATCATCACTTGGTTCTTTTGTTGTTAATAATTGTAGCCATAGACCAGGCAATCCAAGATATTTTAAAACTGGGACATTTCTTAATTTATTGGTAAACTGTAATACCTCAAAGGAAATTCCAAGCACGACTGGAATCAAAGCAATACGAATAAGTACTCTGTCTAAAAGGTTGTCTGGATAGAAAAATAAATAGAGAAATAACCCAACAATTACCGTGAACAGAATAAAACTTGATCCACAGCGATAATGTAACCTTGAAGCCGATTGTACATTTTCTATTGTTAATTCTTTCCCACTTTCATATGCATTAATAACTTTATGTTCAGCACCATGATACTGAAAGACTCTTTTAATAATAGGAGTCAGTGAGACAAAATAAATATATCCAAGTAAAAGAATTAGCTTAAAAAAGCTTTCTAATAGTATTTGCGCAACATGTCCAGAAATAATCGGCATAAACATAGCTGCTAGGAAAGTCGGAATAAGCGTAAAAATGAATTTTCCAAATAAAAAGGAAAGTACACCAAGAACTGCTACTCCTAAAATCATGGATACTTTAGAAGGCTCTTGTTCTTCCAATTTATAATCTTCAGAAGGATCAACATCATAGCGATCCGTTGAAAAATTTAAATGCTTTGTTCCATTTCCGCTTGATTCAATAATGGCAATAATACCTCGTAAAAATGGTATTTTTTTTAATTTTGCTAGCTTGGTATTATACGTTCTAGGAAGATGAAAATAATCAACAGTCTGATCTTTGCGTCTTATGGCTGTGACATAATGATGTTTTCCACCAAACATCACACCTTCTACAACTGCCTGACCTCCGTATAATGGTTTTTGTTCACTTGACATGTATAACAGCACCAACCTCAGGATAATTTAGGTGAAAACAACTTAATTTTTTCATCTGTAAGATTTTTATGGTTGTATATCCCCTAATACCATATTACTAAAAAATTCAAAAAACCACTAGCAAGACATCCCATCCTTTGTGAATAAACCTTTTAATCAAACGCTAAGATAAACATGCAAGGAAAGAAAAGGATTGGGACATACTAGGGTTGGAGGTGGACATTATGGATAATCAACAACAATCACATGAAAAAGGAAGACCGATGTCTTTTATCGCCTTAGTAATTTGGACAGGCATGTTTGGAGGGATATTCTGGTCGCTTATTGGGTACATAGGATATGTTTTTCATTTTACAGAAATACGCCCTAATATCCTCTTAGAGCCTTGGGCGATTGGCAGTTGGAAATATGGCTGGCTTGGAACGGTAATCAGTATCGTCTTCATAGGTTTTTTTTCAACTGGAGCAGCATTTGCTTACTATTTGATGCTAAGGAAATTTAAAACCATCTATATAGGAATTGGATATGGGATTGCATTGTTTATTTGTGTTTTTGTCATTTTAAACCCTATATTTCCAAGCATGGCCCCATTTCTAGAGCTGAAAAGGGATACAATCATTTTTTCCGCATGTTTATATGCC
This sequence comes from Niallia sp. Marseille-Q9988, assembly GCF_976954375.1. Classification (NCBI taxonomy): domain Bacteria; kingdom Bacillati; phylum Bacillota; class Bacilli; order Caryophanales; family Bacillaceae; genus Niallia; species Niallia sp. Marseille-Q9988. Next base: position 303,516 of record NZ_CDRJSZ010000006.1, read on the forward strand.
CTTTATGGTGTATTTGTGGGTTATACAATCTCTTATGAAGAAAGTGAAATTCAACTAAAAGAATGGAAGGAAAAAAAGCCGTCAACTAATTTAACAGGTAATGAAGGGCAATAAAATCATTTTCTTAATTTCTTGAAAAGTGGTTATGCCCTCTTACTCAAGGCTTTTATTTAGCTAGTTAGGGTGTCTAAAATCTTTATTTGCTAGCTATTTTGCCTGTATTATAAAAGTATTTATGTTAAAATAATTTCATGAGTGTACTTTTTTCATCATTCAGATTTTTACCTTATCTAGAAGTTGTTAAGGCTATAGAAAGCATGTGCCTCTAGGCAAGTGTATAAAATAAGGGAGAGGGTTATAATGGAGAAACTTAAAAGAGTAAGAGAAGCACTAGCAGAAGTTGGAGCAGATGGTATTTTAATAACAAGTACATATAACAGACGTTATGTTAGTAATTTTACAGGATCTTCAGGAGCTGTATTAATCGGCGGAGAGAAAGCTTTATTTATCACAGACTTCCGTTATGTGGAACAGGCAGGAAATCAATGCAGTGGATTCGAAGTTATTCAGCATAAAGGGGCAATTCTTCAAGAGGTTGCAAGTCAAGCAGAGAAATTGGGAATAAAGAAACTAGCTTTTGAACAAGATTATACAACCTTTACTCAATATAAGGAGCTAGAATCTGTTGTAAAAGGAGAATTAGTGCCAATTTCAGGTATAATTGAAAAGTTACGCTTGATTAAGACTAATGAAGAGATTAAGATATTAAAGGAAGCTGCTAAGATTGCTGATGCTGCTTTCACCCATATCCTTGATTTTATTAAGGTAGGGAAAACAGAATTGGAAGTTTCGAATGAATTAGAGTTTTTTATGAGAAAATTAGGCGCCACTTCATCCTCCTTTGATACAATTGTTGCATCAGGGACAAGATCTGCATTGCCACATGGTGTTGCAACCGACAAAGTAATTGAAGCTGGTGATTTTATTACATTAGATTACGGTGCTTATTATAATGGCTATGTATCAGATATTACGAGAACCATTGCTATCGGTAACCCAGATGAGAAATTAAAAGAGATTTATGATATCGTATTAAAAGCTCAACTAAAGGGAATGGAAGGCATTAAACCAGGAATAACAGGTGTCCAAGCAGATGCACTGACTCGTGATTACATAACTGAAAAAGGCTATGGGGAATATTTTGGACATACTACAGGTCACGGAATTGGGCTAGAAGTTCATGAAGGACCTAATTTATCCTTCCGAAATAATGCTCCTCTAGAACCAGGTATGGTCGTAACAGTGGAACCAGGTATTTATATCGCAGGACTTGGTGGAGTGCGTATTGAAGATGATACAATAATAACAAATAATCATAATGAAGCTTTAACCCATTCAACTAAGGAACTGATTATTTTATAGGAGGATTACTGCATGATTTCAGTAAACGATTTTAAGACAGGTTTAACAATTGAGGTAGACGGTGGAATTTGGCGCGTACTTGATTTCCAACACGTTAAGCCTGGTAAGGGAGCAGCGTTTGTTCGCTCTAAATTAAAGAATTTACGTACTGGAGCTGTTCAAGAAAAAACATTTAGAGCTGGCGAAAAAGTTGCAAAAGCGCAAATTGACAATCGCAAAATGCAATATCTATATGCTAATGGTGACCAGCACGTATTTATGGATGTAGAATCTTATGACCAAATTGAGCTTTCTGCTTCTGTAATCGAATACGAACTAAAATTCTTAAAAGAAAATATGGAAGTCCATATTATGATGTATCAATCCGAAACTCTAGGTGTAGAGCTTCCAAATACGGTTGTATTAGAAGTTACTGAAACAGAACCTGGAATTAAGGGAGATACGGCATCTGGTGGTACAAAACCTGCAGTGATGGAAACAGGATTAACTGTTCAAGTTCCTTTCTTTGTTAATCAAGGGGATCGTTTGATTATTAACACAGCTGAAGCAAGCTACGTTTCTCGTGCTTAATACTTAAAAGTGACATCCTAATTTTACCATTTGCTTTCCGAAAGAAATTCATGTATGATAAAACCATAGAAGCTGCGTTGTACGTTATCGTATGAAGTTTCAACCTTTATCGATAATTAGGGAGTTCTATATTAAAGAAGGATCAGCAGGCCTAATGCCATTTGTCATTAGGACATATGATGAGAGCTTTTGCGAACACCCACCTGGTGGAGCAGGTTTTGAAACTCCATACATCTAAGCGGCAAATGCGGCTGAAAAAGGAGGTAATCAATTGATTACCTCCTTTTTCTATGGATTTTGACAAAAAGAAATAGCTAATCATTAAAGACAAACATTCTCTAATTTAGCTTTTAAGTGATACGACTCTTTTTTTATTTAATTGAGTTTTCGAATATATGTCTTTGTGCAGGAGAAGAAAGCTGATCATATAGATAACTTTTTTCACATTCATAAATAAGGTAAATATGTATAAAGATTTACCTTGCCTTTGTGTACACACTACTCTTTTTATTACAGGAGAAAGTAGAGTAAGATAGCTAAAAGCTTATCCTACTCTTAGTTTTTGTCCTGGGTATATTTTATTAACATCCTTCAATTGATTCCATTTCTCTATTTTACTAACACTTGTATGAAAAGTCTTCGCAATTTGGCTGACGGTATCTCCTTTTTTTACGACATAATAAACAGCTTGTGTGGAAGGTATTTTGATTTTCTGTCCTACTTTAATTAGGTTCGGGTTTGCAATTTGATTGTAAGTTGTAAGAACTTTAATCGTTGTTTTATATTTTCTACTAATTTCATATAATGTATCTCCTCGTATAGTAAGTTTATAGTCCTCTTTCGAGGTAATTTCCAATTAAAATATTGTTCTTTGATAATTCTATAGATGTTAGTTCAGATAGTGGGGGGCTAGCCCCCCACTATCTGAAAAAGTTTTCCAAAGGGTGGACTTTTCGTGATGTCCCTAGATAATGGTCTTAGGATCATTTGGGGGATTTCTATCATCTCCTGTAGCTTTGACTACTACAAAAGTCTGTCTCCCCAGTCCTTGTTCGAACTTCTAACCCGCAGGCTGTTCCCTTTGGCAGCCCATGCTGGAAGTTGCAGCTTCCAGGCAGCTCATGGACCAAAGTGAGTTCTAATACGCGAGGGTGATTGACCGACAAGTACACTGGGGATATCCCGAAGAGTCCTTCCCTTGATCCTAGATTGAAAGGAGGTTAGCCACCATGAAATTATTTGTTGGAATAGACGTTAGCTCTCAAGATATGAAAGCTTGTGTCATGAATTTTGAAGGAGAAGCATTAACTGCTCTCACTGTTGACAACAATTTGACTGGGGCATCTTATCTGAAAGATCAGATTGTCAAGATAGCCCAAAGTAACTCAATTTCCGAGATTCAAATCGGGATGGAGGCCACTTCAGTCTATAGTTGGCATCCTGCTATGTTTTTTCACGAGGATGAATCTCTTAAAGAATTTAAAACAACAGTCTTTACTATTAATCCAAAACTAATTAAAAAATTTAAAGAGTCATATGTTGACCTGGATAAAACAGACCAAGTCGATGCTTGGATTATTGCAGATCGCTTACGGTTTGGACGTCTTCCACTAACGGCGGTGATGCAGGAACAATTTATTGCTCTTCAAAGGTTGACAAGAATGAGATATCATCTCGTTCACAACCTAACGCGAGAAAAGCAATATTTTCTGCAACACTTATTTTATAAGTGTAGTTCCTTTACGACTGAAGTGGATAGTTCGGTTTTTGGAAATGCCATGTTAGAGCTATTTCTTGAACAATATAGCTTAGATGAAATTAGCTCAATGGATCTTCAAGAACTTGCGAATTATCTTCAAGATAAGGGCAAAAATCGCTTTACTGACGCCGAGTGTGTGGCGAAATCCATTCAAAAGGCTGCGAGATCTTCCTACCGATTATCAAAGTGTGTGGAAGATTCTATCGACCTATTATTAGGGACTTCAATAGAGTCCATCCGTAGTATAACTAAACAGATTAAAGAACTTGACAAAGCCATCCAAAAGCTTCTAGAAGGTATCCCTAATACCTTACAGACGATTCCAGGAATAGGCCCAGTCTATACCGCTGGTATTTTAGCCGAAATTGGACAAATTGATCGCTTTGATAACCAAGCTTCCATTGCCAAATATAGTGGACTTACATGGTCCAAGAATCAATCAGGAAAGTTCCAAGCTGAGGAAACCAAAATGATACGTTCAGGAAATAGATTTCTTCGTTATTACCTTGTTGAAGCTGCCAACTCGGTTCAACGAAATGAACCTGAATTTCGGGCATACTACCTGAAAAAATATCGTGAGGTTCCTAAGCATCAACACAAAAGAGCACTCGTCTTAACGGCAAGAAAACTTGTGCGGTTGGTCGATGCGCTGCTACGCAACGATCAAGTCTACACGCCAAGAAGGAAGGTGAATAACTAAAGGATAAAACATCCTAAATCCTTCAATATTTTCCAGTAAATGGTTTAATATCTTACTGGGTTTCTTAAGTATTGTCTTTTTTAGGTATTGGTTGGCTTACAATTTCCAATTCCTTAGATTTTGGTACTTGACATATTACCGCAGGACTTTTTTAACAATATATTCATTGTTACTAGAAGGAATGGCTTCAGTATCTGATTCAAAATAAGGAAGTGGGTTAACTGCATTCGTTTTATTATTATTCCAACGGCCAATGTGTAATTCAAAATGTAAATGCTGACCGGTTGAATCTCCTGTATTACCCATAATGCCAATAACTTGTCCTTTTTTTACATATTCTCCGACCTTTACTTTCCGAGAACCACTTTTTAAGTGGGCGTATACCGTTTCATATTCTTGGCCAGAAATGTTATGAAGAATCATGATACATTCTCCGTAACTTGTTGAAAAATAGGATTTGGTCACCTTGCCGTCAGCACATGCTCTAATCGCATTAATTCCATTTTGTGCAAAGTCAATTCCAAAATGCTTGTCCTTACCTGTCGAATGGAATCCATTTGATATATATGTTACAGAAGTTGGTCTTAAAAACATAAATAATCACCTCATGATAGAATATGTTGAAGTGATTATTTACGTTTGGATGTTTACCATATTAATTAGCAAAAGGATAGCCCATAATGGAGGCAATTTTCTTGGGAATATCGGTATTATCTAACACCCCATGAAATTCTTCTGCCCCCATTCCAAATGCGAAAACAACAATCATATTACTTGTATGCCCCCCTGTAGTGCTAAGCTGTTGTACTTCTGGTTGGAGGATACCGCCGTGGTAATGGTTCGCAATAATACTTCCAATTTGCCAGTCGATTTGTTGCTCGCGATAGACTTGTTCTTTCTTCGGTAATTTGTTTGTTTGAAATTTGGCAAGCTCTTCATTAGTTATATCCATTGCTGCATAGTCTTTAAAGACCTTTCGTATACTTTTTTCCGTATAGTGATTACTTGTTTTTTTCTTCGTTAGTTGCTGAGCCATGTAATGAGGAGATGCAGTAATGTTTTTAAGTGCATTTATATCCATTGCTTCAGTGGCAGAAACCCCCATCGTTTCGTGGTCAGCGGCAACAACAACTAATGTATCTTGTTGTTTATTAGCCCATTCCACACAGTATTTAACCACTTCATCGAAGGCAATTGTTTCTTTCCATATTCCTGTAATATCGGATGCATGGGAGGCGTGGTCAATACGACCTCCTTCAATCATGGCAAAAAAACCTTTCTCGTCTTTTGATAGAATATCGAGTGTTTTTTTAGTCATTTCCTGTAAGGTTGGTTCTGTTGTTTTGAGTAGTTCACGATCTAATTGAAAATTTAAGTGAGCATCTCCAAAAAGCCCAAGAATTTTATTCGAATTTGTTTTTTTTAATTGATCTGCAGTTGAAATATAACGATACCCTGAGTTTTTGTATGCATCAATCAGGTCAATCCCTCTTTTATCTTTTCGAGTAAAGTATTTTTTACCTCCTCCCATAATGATATCTACTTTATTGCTTAATTGTTGCTTGGCAATTTCCTCTTGGTCTGCCCATCTATTATTGACACTTGCAGTAAAGCTTGCTGGTGTTGCATCTGTTACCGAATTAGTAGTAATTATTGCTGTTCTTTTTCCCTCCTTTTTAAATATATCTAAAATGCTGTCTTCGTTTTTTCCATTTGGTGTAATGCCAATCATCCCATTATTCGTTTTCTGTCCAATCGCAAGAGCAGTTCCCCCGGCTGCAGAGTCAGTAACCCGATTATTGCTGGAGGATGTATGGACAATCGCTGTGTAGGGGAGTGTTTCCATAAAAAGTTTTCCTTTTACTCCATGCTCCAATAAGCGAGCAATCTCCATTTGCCCGATACCCATACCATCTCCTATGAGCAATATAACATTTTTAGGTGTATCCTTTTGTTCTTTGCTTAAAGCGGGCTTATCTACAACTGGTTGAACAGAAAGGAAGAACCCTAAACTAATGGAAAGGAAAACGAAAAGTAGCTTTTTCAAATCTTTATCCTCCTAGGCGTTTGACGTTTAATCTTGTATAGCTTTTGAAAAAAAGCATTTTTTAATCCCTATTTACCTATCTTTGCGAGGTTCTTAAATAAATTACATGTATAAAAATAAAGGAATCAAACAGGAAATGACATAAAAAAGGTAGACGAGCATACATTTTAATAAGTCATCCTATGTATGTTATGTGGAGGGAAGTTTTCTTCTGTATATGAATAATGAATAGCAGCCAGAATTAACTTTGCAAATTTACAACCAATAAAATCAATGAAAAGCTGAAAAAAAGCAGAAATCTTATAGCAAAGGAGGAATTTTTTGTGAATACTATCTATTCTTTTTTGCCTAAATCTATTGAAAATCAAATACTCACAATCCCTCCATCTGAAAGATTAGATATGGAAGAGATTCGAGTTCGGATAGGCAGACCTTTAGAAGTATTTATAAATGGACATTCTATCTTTTTTCCATTTATTGTTTCGAAAGAGGATGGGAACCAATTACTAAATAAAATAAGTCGATACTCGGTTTATACAATGGAAGAAGAATTGAAAAGAGGTTATATCACTGTTCAAGGTGGGCATCGTGTTGGACTTGCGGGCAGAGTTATTTTGCAAGATAGCAAAGTAAAGGCAATACGGGATGTAGCTTCTTTCAATATTCGTATTGCAAAGGAGAAGATCGGAATAGCTAATCCATACATTCCCTATTTATATGATAAAGGAAAATGGCGGCATACGATGATTATTGGACCCCCGCAGACCGGGAAAACGACCTTATTAAGAGATATAGCTAGATTAATTTCATCTGAAGAGGAGCATTCATTACGTAAGCCAGCGAAAGTAGGGATTGTGGATGAACGATCCGAAATTGCAGGGTGTATGGATGGAATACCTCAAATGACGTTTGGCCAACGCATAGATGTTCTGGATGCTTGTCCAAAAGCGGAAGGAATGATGATGATGATTCGTTCCATGAGCCCAGATGTTCTGATTGTAGATGAGGTAGGTCGAAAAGAAGATGAAGAAGCAATCCTAGAAGCTGTTAATGCTGGTATTCAATTAGTAATGACAACACATGGATCAAGCTTGGAAGAAGTAAAAAAACGACCGATGCTTTCTAGGATGATAAAAATGGGCATATTTGAACGCTATATTGAATTAAATAGAAAGAAGGGTCCTGGCACAGTAACAGCAATAAGAAATGGACAAGGCCATTTATTAATGGATGAAATGAAGGTGAAATAAATGGTGAAAATAATTGGCGCTATCTTGATTCTTGCTTCAACAAGTTGGGGTGGAATGGAATTTTCAAAACTATTAAGCCAAAGACCAAAGCAAATAAGGGCACTAAAATCAGCACTTCAATCATTAGAGGCGGAGATTATGTATGGACATACCCCCTTACATGAAGCTTCCAGAAGATTAGCAGAACAATTAAGTGATCCACTAAGTTCTTTTTTTGGAAGTTTTGCGGAGCGCTTAATCAAAGAAGATACAACTGTCAAAGAAGCGTGGAGTTTATCTTTACATGATATTTGGAAAAAAACGGCGATGAAAGATACTGAATTAGAAATCATGAAGCAATTCGGTGAAACATTAGGCAGGCACGACCGTTTTTCACAACAAAAGCAAATAATGCTTACGCTGACTCATTTAGAAAGAGAAGAAGAAGAGGCAAGAGAAATACAAGGGAAATATGAAAAAATGGTAAGAAGCTTAGGATTTCTGTCCGGTCTGCTGATTGTCATTTTATTGATGTAGTTTTTAGGAGGAGACTTTTATGGGCTTAGAGGTCGATATTATATTCAAAATCGCAGGAGTAGGAATCGTCGTAGCTTTTTTACACACAATCCTCGACCAAGTTGGCAAGAAGGAGTATGCACAATGGGTTACCTTATTTGGATTTATTTACATTCTATTTATGGTAGCGAATATTGTAAATGATTTGTTTCAAAAGATAAAAGCCGTATTTTTATTCCAAGGGTAAAGGAGGATATCATCATTGAAATTCTTCAAATAGTTGGAATTGCATTAATTTCTACTTTTTTAGCATTGGTGGTAAAAGAACAAAAGCCCAATATTGCCTTTTTATTAGTTGTGTTTGTTGGCTGTGCAATTTTCCTTTTTCTTGTTGACCAAATAGCGGCAATTATCCAAATGGTAGAAAGAATTGCTTTAAATGCAAGGGTAAACACTGTTTACGTAGAAACAATTCTGAAAATTATTGGCATCGCCTATATAGCAGAATTTGCAGTGCAAATTACTAAAGATGCAGGACAAGGTTCTATCGCATCAAAGATTGAACTAGCAGGAAAAATCTTGATTTTAGCAATGGCGGTACCAATATTGACTGTATTAGTAGAAACAATTTTAAATATGATTCCAAGTTAAGTAGGAAACCGTTTATTTCGAGGTGGAAAAATTGAAAACAAAGTTGAAAGTCGTACTACTAATAATGGCAGCTATCTTTTTTCTCTATCAACCGATTGTACAAGCCTCACCTCATGAGTCACAAGAAGTACCACAGTCAGAAGCATTAGAAGAAACAAATGACGAAGGAGTTGATCCAACAAGACTTGTTGAATCACAATTGGAGTCATTAGATCTAAATGAATTAACGGAATTTTGGGATTCGGTTAAAACAGAATATGGTGGATTTTTGCCAGAAAGCCAAAAGGGAAGCCTATATGATTTTATGATAGGAAATAAAACTTTTGACTTACAAGGCTTTTTTCACGGCATGCTACAATTTGCATTTCATGAAATTATAGTAAATGGAAAATTATTAGGATCGTTAATCTTGCTTACTATATTTAGTGTTTTACTGCAAATGCTCCAAAATTCGTTTGAGAAAAGCTCTATTAGTACTGTCGCCTATGCGATCGTGTTTATGGTTATCATTATTCTCGCATTGAATAGCTTTCATGTAGCAATTACTTATGCTAGTGACGCAATATCGAATATGACAAATTTTATATTAGCACTAGTTCCTTTATTGCTAGGGCTTATGGCAGCTTCAGGCGGAGCCATATCTGCAGCTTTCTTTCATCCCGTTATTCTTTTTTTAATGAATACAAGTGGGATGTTAATTGAATATACTGTGCTTCCTCTATTGTTTTTATCAACTTTACTTCACGTCGTAAGCAGTCTATCAGAACAATACAAAGTTACACAATTAGCTAATTTATTACGTAATATCAGTATAGGGATCTTAGGAACTTTCTTGACTATATTTTTAGGTGTTATTTCCGTCCAAGGTGCATCGTCAGCAATAACGGATGGAATTACGATTAAGACAGCTAAATTTGTAACGGGAAATTTCATTCCGGTTATAGGCCGAATGTTTACAGATGCAACAGATACAGTTATAAATGCTTCCTTATTGTTAAAAAACACGGTTGGAATAGCAGGAGTGGTAATTCTCCTTCTACTTGTTGCCTTTCCTGCGATTAAGATTTTAATGATTTCTTTTATTTATAAATTTGCCGCAGCACTTTTACAGCCAATTGGCGGAGGACCTGTTATTAAATGCTTAGATGTTATAAGTAAGAGTGTTATCTATGTCTTTGCAGCATTAGCAATCGTTTCCCTTATGTTTTTCCTAAGTATAACAGTAATCATTGTTGCAAGTAATATAACAATGATGGTGAGGTAGAAAGGAGGGGCAAGGATGAATTTTATTACAGAGTGGGTTACAAATATAATTCTGTTTATTTTGCTAGCAACTGTTGTGGACATGCTATTGCCAAACTCTACCTTTCAGAAATATGCCAAGATGGTCGCTGGATTATTACTAATAACTGTTATATTGACACCTGTATTTAAGCTGATTTCGAGTGACTTTGAAGCTGTGTTCACTGCCAGTGCGATCGGCGAGCCAGAACAAAAAAATATGAATAATTCGATCGAATTGAAAAAAAGAGAAATACAAGCCTCACTTGATGAATATACATTAAATAAAATGGCTGTCCAATTAAAAGAGGATGCAAATGAGGAGTTGATAGCAAATTACGGAATGGAGATCAATTCGATTCAATTATCAATCGACAAAGAGAAGGATGTTGGGTTTCCTGAAAACTTAGCAGAAATGGTTATTCATATGAAAGAAAGCAAGGATCCACAAAACGTTGTGGAAGCTGTAAGCCCTGTTCGAATTGACACACAGCAACCTCTTCTTGACAAAAATGAATCGAAACAAATGGATACAGAAAGTATTGTTTCTTTTCTTTCCGAAAAATGGGAAGTACGAGATGATGCAATTGTAATTATGTACGAAGGAGGGGAGGAGGAGAAAAATGGATAACAAGGACAAAGGGCCATTAAGCTGGTTAAAAAATGTACTGTCAAATGACGGGGATGAAAAGAAAAAAGGAAAAGCCACCTATCTTGTCATCGTTGTATTGTTTGGCGTAGCCATTATGCTTTTAAGCAACATGTTTTTTAAGGACAATAATAACGCCCAAGAAGTTTCCGCATTAAGTAATGATGCTTCCTCTGAAAATGCTCAAGAAACATTTGGACAAAAAGCCGATAGCAGCAATTTAACTATTGCTGATTATGAAGAACAATACAAGGAACAAATTAAGGAAGCGATAAATGCAATAGCAGGTGTCAAAGATGCGATTGTTTATGTGAATTTAGAAGGATCTGAAAAAAAAATATATGAAAAAAATAATTCACAAACGATTCAAAAAACAGAAGAAGAAGATACACAAGGAGGAAATAGAAGCGTAGAAGAAACATCGAATGAGGAAACAGTGGTATTGGTGCCCAATGGGGATAAACAAGTTCCAATTGTAGTGGAAACGATGAAGCCTAAAATTGCTGGTGTACTCGTTGTTGCAAAAGGAGCTGAAAATATAAAAGTTAAAACAATGATTGTGGAGGCAGTTACTCGGGCGTTAGATGTTTCAAGCCATAGAGTTTCTGTACAGCCTAAACAAAACTAAGGGGGAATAATAGATGTTATTAAAAAAGCAAACAGTATGGTTATTAACGATGTTAAGTTTGGTTGTGGTATTGTCAGTCTACTATATCACATCCCCAGAATCTCGATTAAATGAACTTGCAACTAGCGAAGATGAGAATACAGAAAATGCAACAACGAAGGATGCAGAGGAAGCAGCTACTGATAGTAACGGGGAAAGCACTGTTACAACAACTGACTCTGAAGCAGTATTTGAACAGATGAGACTTGATTTAATGGAACAGCGTGACAAGATGAAGGAAGAATTAGTAACCATTCAAGGTTCAAAGGATAAAACAGCAGAAGAAAAAAATGAAGCTACAGAAAAGATTAAAGAGCTTCAGGAAATTACAGATAATGAAAAGATTATGGAAAGCCTAATTAAAGCAGAAAATTATGAAGATGTGCTTGTACAGACCTCAGATGATGGTACAGTGAAGGTAACCGTAAAAGCAGAAGAATTATCCGCAGAAGCAGCGAATGAAATTGTTCAGCTTGTTCGCAAAAATATGGATGCACCAAACGCTAATGTTGCAGTAAAAATTGATCCACAATAATAATATTTGTGAAAATGAGAGATAATGAATAGTTAGCGAAACTGTAGATACTTTTTGGGAAGTGTCTACAGTTTTTTTGTAAGGCGATTGTCCAAACAATCAGGAAAATAGACAATGGAATATAAGGTGTGTAACTGGTCAGCAAATTAAGTAGAGGTGTTCAAAAAGAGAATGAAATAGAATAAATTAGGAAGAAAATAGAGCTTCTAACAGTAATTAATTTTTGCTCTTTTTACCTCTATAATAATAGTAAGCGTTTTCTTTTAATTGTACACCTTGGATTAGTTATTTTAAAAAGATAGTGGTATGATAAGTATGTAGAAAGAGAGGAGATCCCCTTTCGACTCACATAATAAAAGGAAAAAAATGAAAGTAATAGTAGCAAAAAAGTCATATTTTAAAGATGGTTGTTGAATTATCATAAGGTCTTATCGTATGATATTAGTATCTAGTCCTAAAAGAATGATTTAAGGGGTGCAATTATATGTTAAATATTTCAGAAGTAAAAGAATTAATTAAATTAATAGATGATTCTACTATTAGTAATTTTTTATATGAACAAGATGGTGTGAAAGTCGAAATCAAGAAGAGTGTTGGCGAAACAGTAGTTTCAGCGCCAGTTATTACAAAATCAACTCAACAACAAGAAGCAACAACGAAAGAAGTTGCAGTTGAAAGTGTAGTTGCAGAAACACCTGCAAAATCAATCGATGAAAACTTACATAAAATTACTTCTCCAATGGTAGGAACTTTTTATCAATCAGCTTCTCCAGACGCAGATGCGTTTGTAAAAGTAGGAGACAAAGTGACGAAAGACTCTGTTGTATGTATCGTAGAAGCGATGAAGCTATTTAATGAGATTACAGCAGAAGTAGATGGGGAGATTGTAGAAATCCTCGTTAAAGATGGAGAACTTGTAGAGTACGGAGAACCATTATTCCTAGTAAAGGCGTAACAAAGAGGGGTTTAGTCAATGATAAAAAAACTGTTAATCGCAAATAGAGGCGAAATAGCTGTCCGCATAATAAGAGCATGTCGAGAATTAGATATTCAAACTGTAGCCATTTATTCAGAAGCAGATAGTGAGGCTTTGCATGTACAAATCGCAGATGAAGCATACTGTGTTGGTCCAAAAGCTTCCAAGGATAGCTATTTGAATTTTACAAATATAATCAGCGTAGCAACATTGACTGGATGTGATGCTATTCATCCAGGATACGGATTTTTAGCAGAAAATGCTGATTTCGCTGAACTTTGCAGAGATTGCAAAATCACGTTTGTTGGCCCTAGTCCAGAGGCTATTAATAAAATGGGGACAAAAGATATTGCTAGAGAAACAATGCGTCAGGCTGGTGTTCCAATCGTACCTGGATCCCAAGGTATTATTAAAGATTTAGAAGAAGGAATTACTTTAGCGAAAGAAATAGGTTATCCAGTAATTATTAAAGCTACGGCAGGTGGCGGTGGTAAGGGTATCCGTGTTGCTAAAACAGAAGAAGAACTAGTTAAAGGAATAAATATTACCCAACAAGAAGCTTTAACAGCCTTTGGTAATGCAGGCGTGTATTTAGAAAAATACATTGAGGATTTCCGCCATGTAGAATTGCAAGTACTTGCAGATAATTACGGAAATGTTATTCATTTAGGAGAAAGAGATTGTTCTATTCAGCGTCGATTGCAAAAACTTCTTGAAGAAACACCGTCTCCAGTTTTAACAGAAGAAATGAGAGAGAAAATGGGAGATGCTGCAGTTAAAGCTGCAGCAGCAGTTAACTACACAGGTGCAGGAACAGTAGAATTTATCTTTGACTATCAAAATCAAGCATTCTATTTCATGGAAATGAATACGCGTATCCAAGTAGAGCATCCAGTAACAGAGATGGTAACAGGTATTGATTTAATCAAAGAACAAATACTAGTTGCATCAGGCAAACCACTAGAATACAAACAAAAGGATGTTACATTTACTGGTTGGGCAATAGAATGTCGGATTAATGCAGAAAATCCTGCGAAGAATTTCATGCCTTCACCAGGGAAGATTAACATGTATTTACCACCAGGCGGATTAGGAGTACGTGTTGATTCAGCTGCTTATCCTGGTTATACGATCCCACCATACTATGATAGTATGATTGCTAAGGTAATTGCATATGGGTCAACTAGAAAGGAAGCTATTTCCCGCATGAAACGGGCGCTGAGTGAGTTTGTGATCGAAGGTGTAGATACCACGATTCCCTTTCACTTGAATCTCCTTAATCATGAAAAGTTTGTGGAAGGCAACTTCAACACAAAGTTTTTAGAAATGTATGATTTAATGAAATCAGAAGATTAAAAGGAGGAAAAGGTAATGAGCGAAACAACAAGTTTAGAAATGAACCAAGAGTATAATGGGTTAGGTAAAGTAGAAATTGCTCCTGAAGTAATTGAGGTTATTGCAAGTATTGCTGCTTCTGAAGTGGAAGGTGTAGCACAAATGAGAAGCAATTTTGCAACTGGAGTAGTGGAAAAGTTTGGTAAAAAATTACACAACAAAGGTATAAAGGTTGACCTCAGTGAAGAAGGAATAAAAGTGGAAGTATATTGCGTGATGAATTTTGGTATATCTATTCCACAAGTAGCTCAGCAAATTCAAGATAATATTCGTCAGACATTAATTAATATGACTGGACTTGTTACAGAAGAGGTTAATATTCACATTGTTGGAGTTCAGTTTGAAACAGCAAAACAAGAAGCTGAATTACAGCAAGAGATGTAAAGACACAGGCAAAGGAACGATAGCATAGCGTTTAAATAGCAAAGGCTGAACAGGTAAGAGCAAAATATCTATTAATAAGGGACTTCCTCTTTGATAGTTATTACTGATAACCTGGACAGCCTTTGTTTTTGTGAAAATTACCTGTTAATAAGAACAGAATGCTAGGTTTTTTTCATGTAAGATAGAGTTTTGTTTTTATTTATGCTATTATTCATGTAGCATAGATAAATAGGTTGAAAAACCTATGGAAGGATTTTAAAGGAGCCATAAATAATGAAAAGAAGAACTGCCAGAGAAAAGGCCTTACAGGCACTATTTCAAATTGATATTAGTGATATAGATAAGGAAACAGCAATAGAACATGTTTTAGAAGGAGAAAAATCAGATTTATACCTTACCAAATTAGTGGATGGTGTATTAAGCCATCAAGTATCTATTGATGAAACGATAAAGCAATACCTAGAAAATTGGTCTCTAGAAAGAATCGCAAATGTAGACCGTAATGTTCTTCGTCTTGCTACGTATGAAATTATGTATAGTCAAGCAGATGATGTACCTGTAAATGTAGCAATTGATGAGGCTGTAGAGATTGCTAAACTTTATGGTGATGATCAATCTGGTAGATTTGTCAACGGTGTATTATCTAAGATTAAAGCTAATCAAGAGTAGTAAGAGAAACGATGGTTTGATTAATAGTATGAATATGTGACAATTCAAATTTTGTTTCCTTCTAGAACAAAAAATTTGATATCATCCTGAATTGTTTCCTTCTATAACCTATAAACATGAACGAAAAGGGATGTGGTGTATGGATACTACACCCCTTTTTCCATCCTGTAAAAGGAGTTTTTTATAAATGGAATCACGTTATTTAACGGTACATGCATTGACTAAATACATAAAAAGGAAATTTGATGCAGATCCTCATTTGCATGAGATTATGGTAAAAGGAGAAATCTCAAATTTTAAGCAGCATTCAAGTGGTCATATGTATTTTACCTTAAAAGATGAAAAGGCGAGGATTTTGGCAGTTATGTTTGCTCGAAATAATCAGCAAATGAAATTTAAGCCGGAAAATGGGATGAAAGTACTTATTAAAGCAAGTATCACAGTTTATGAATCAAGCGGGCAATATCAAATGTATGTTTCAGAAATGCAGCCAGACGGAATAGGTCAACTTTATTTGGCTTATGAACAGTTAAGAGCAAAATTGGAACAAGAAGGCATGTTTCGCCAAGATCATAAGAAAGCCATTCCTAAATATCCCAGAACAATTGGTGTAATTACCTCTCCAACTGGTGCTGCAATAAGAGATATTATTACGACAATTAAAAGACGATATCCCATTGCAAAAATAATGATCTATCCAGCACTAGTGCAAGGAGAAACAGCGGCTCCTTCTATTGTAAAGGCTGTTCAACAAGCTAATGAACAGGATTCTCCATTGATTGATGTCCTCATAGTAGGTAGAGGTGGCGGTTCCATAGAGGAATTATGGGCTTTTAATGAAGAAATCGTTGCCAGAGCCATTTACACTTCGAATATTCCAGTAATTTCCGCTGTCGGTCATGAAACAGACTTTACTATTTGTGATTTTGTTGCTGATATGCGTGCGCCGACTCCAACTGGAGCAGCTGAGCTTGCTGTACCCCATATAGATGAACTTGTAGAGCGTATTTTGACAAGGCAAAGTCGGTTGATTAGAGGGATAAAAGAGAAAGTTGAGTTACAGAAGCTTCGTCTAAATAGAATTCAGCGTTCCTATGCATTTCGTTATCCAAAGGTATTGTATGACCAAAAAATGGAGCAGCTAGATAAACAGACAGAATTATTAACGCGTAATGTGCAAAGAGTTCTTGAACAGAAACATATGCAACAGGAATTAATACAAAAGCAGCTTGTTAGAAATCACCCTAATCATTATATCAAGAAGGCCAATCAAGATTTAGCTAGCTTACAAAAAAATCTAGTTCGTAATACGGAGCTTATTCTGCAAGCAAAAAGACAAGCTTTTCTTTCGAAAATTGGGAAGATGGATGCATTAAGTCCGCTGAAAATAATGGAAAGAGGCTATAATGTAGCATACGATCATCACGGGAAGTTAATAGCAAGTATTAAACAAGTCAAGCCTAAGGATCAGATTGAGTTAAACCTGGCTGATGGAATGGTAGAAGCAGAAATTATTGCGGTAAAGGAGAGATAGATTTTGGCAACCAATTCAGAAAAAAATCCATCTTTTGAAGAAGCGATGGAAGAATTAGAGAGAATCGTTGAAAAACTAGAAGAGGGAGACGTTCCGTTAGAAGAGGCAATTAACACGTATAAAAAAGGAATGGAGCTTTCTAAATATTGTCATGAAAAATTGAAAAATGTGGAAGAACAATTAGCGGAAGTCGTTTTAGAGAATGGAAAAAAACAACCGTTTTCGATTGCTGAGGAGGAATAAAGCTTGAATAATATCTCTTTGTCAGCATTTACAAGCAACTATAAGGATATATTGGAAAAGGAATTAAAGAAAAATGTAGAAAAGCTAGCAGCACCAGCTAACTTAAAAGATTCGATGCTCTATTCCTTAAACGCGGGTGGAAAAAGAATTCGACCATTACTTTTGTTTGCAACTATACAGGCGTATGGAAAAGATCCACTTATCGGGTTATTACCAGCAATAGCAATTGAGATGATACATACCTACTCCTTGATTCACGATGATTTGCCAAGTATGGATGATGACGATTTACGAAGAGGTCTACCAACAAATCATAAAGTATACGGGGAGGCAATTGCAATTTTGGCAGGAGATGCCCTACTTACCTACAGCTTTCAAATAATGGCGAATATGAAGCAACAAAATATTCCTGCAGAAACGATACTCGCGACAATCGGTCTTTTAGCAGAAGCAGCTGGTGCAGAAGGCATGGTGGGTGGACAAGTTGCGGATATTGAAGGGGAAAATAAAACCTTAAATCAACAAGAGCTTGAGCAAATCCACCTACATAAAACAGGAAAGCTACTAGAGGTTAGCATTATAATTGGTGCAAAATTAGCAGGTGCTAATAACACTGAAATAAAGCAGCTAAAGCAATTTGCTTATCATTTAGGTTTAGCCTTCCAAATTCGAGACGATATATTAGATTTAGAGGGTGATGAAGAGCTTATTGGAAAGCCAATTGGAAGTGATATGGGTAATCACAAGAGTACCTATCCAAAAATACTCACAATGGATGGAGCGAAAAGTGAATTAGATTTGCATATCAGACAAGCAAAAGGTCTTCTTGAAAGCTTGCCTATAGATAGTGCAATCTTAGAAAAGATTACAGATTTAATTGCCTATAGAAATAATTAATTATATCTTCCTTAAAACATTTAAAGGCTTTCTCGGAACTATATAGGAAAATAAGAATAGAGAATCAGATGACCAGGGTGTCTCCAGCATATTTGACAACACTTATGCATTTTATAGAAGTATAAACCTCTATATTTGTGCAAGAGGAGTGTTCCATTTGGAGGCATCCTTCTTTTTAGCGCTTCATTTCATTCATTTAACTATGTAGAATTACTACTATTATGGGGGAATGAATGGTATAATACATACTTAATAATAAGAATAAATTAGGTTTTTTTTATAAAATAAGGTATTCTAATATAAAATACAATCTTTGGCGAAAAAGAAATGAAAATGGTTAAATGGAAGGAAGATATACCAATATAGTCATTTAAGAAATATTGACTATTGGTTATAACTGAACGAAAGTGAGTTGTTACCTAATGGATTTAATGTCAATTGAAAATCCAGCATTTTTAAAAGGATTATCCAATGAGGAGCTCAAGAGCCTTAGCGAAGATATCCGTCACTTTTTAATTAATCAACTTTCTCTAACTGGTGGCCATATTGGTCCAAATTTAGGAGTAGTCGAATTAACACTTGCACTTCATAAATGCTTTGATAGTCCAAAGGATAAAATGCTATGGGATGTAGGGCATCAATCCTATGTACACAAAATTTTAACTGGTCGAGCAAAAGATTTTGATACCCTTAGACAATACAAGGGGATGAGCGGTTTTCCAAAAATGAATGAAAGTGAGCATGATGTATGGGAAACAGGCCATAGCTCCACATCTTTATCGGCAGCAATGGGAATGGCAGTAGCTCGCGATTTGAAAAAGGAAGACTCTTATATTATTCCGATTATTGGGGATGGAGCCTTAACAGGTGGAATGGCCCTTGAAGCACTTAATCATATCGGTGATGAAAAGAAAAATATGATTGTGATTCTTAATGATAACGAAATGTCGATTGCCCCAAATGTCGGTGCCCTTCATCAAGTATTGGGAAGATTAAGAACTGCTGGCAAGTATCAATGGGTTAAAGATGAATTAGAAATGCTTTTAAAGAAAATTCCTGCAGTCGGTGGTAAGATGGCAGCCACTGCTGAAAGAATTAAAGATAGTTTAAAGTATTTATTAGTGTCTGGTGTGTTTTTTGAAGAGTTAGGCTTTACTTATTTAGGGCCAGTTGATGGACATGATTTCGAAGACTTATTTGAACAATTAAATTATGCAAAGAAAACTTCTGGACCAGTATTATTACATGTAATTACGAAAAAAGGGAAAGGATTCTCTCCTGCTGAAAAAGATAAAATTGGCACATGGCACGGAACAGGTCCATATAAGATTGAGACAGGAGATTTTGTAAAGCCGACTATTACGGCACCTGCCTGGAGTAAACTAGTAAGTGATACTGTTTTGAAATTGGCGCGAACAGATGAACGAATCGTTGCTGTTACACCTGCGATGCCAGTTGGTTCAAAATTAGAATCATTTGCAAAAGAATTCCCAAATCGAATGCTTGATGTTGGAATAGCAGAACAGCATGCTGTTACATTAGCAGCTGGACTGGCAACACAAAAAATGAAGCCATTTTTAGCGATTTATTCTACATTTTTACAACGTGCATACGATCAAATGCTTCATGATGTGTGCCGTCAAAATTTAAATGTGTTTATCGGAATTGACCGTGCAGGCTTAGTCGGTGCAGACGGAGAAACGCATCAAGGGATTTATGATATTGCATTTTTACGTCATATGCCAAACTTAGTTTTAATGATGCCGAAAGACGAAAATGAAGGGCAGCATATGGTAAATACGGCAATCAAGTATAATGATGGACCAATTGCAATGCGTTTCCCTCGCGGAAATGGAATTGGGGTAGAGCTAGATTCTGCATTAAAAACGATTCCAATCGGTACATGGGAAGTGTTAAGAGAGGGATCTGACGCCGCAATCCTTACTTTTGGAACAACCATTGAAATGGCAATGGAGGCAGCAAATCAGCTGGAAGCCCAAGGCATACACGTGAAAGTCGTCAATGCGCGATTTATCAAACCATTAGATGAAGCAATGTTAACGGATTTATTAAAAAAACAAATTCCAATATTGACATTAGAAGAAGCAATTCTGCAAGGTGGATTTGGAAGTTATTGTTTAGAATATGCACACGATCATGGCTATGGCGCAAATGTAATCGATCGTATGGGAATTCCTGACCAATTTATTGAACATGGTGATGTCCATTCTTTATTAGAAGAAATTAATTTAACAAAAGAAGAAGTAGTAAATAGACTTTTAGCGATTGCAAGAAATAAACAAAAGAGGGCTTAGAGCATTCATGAAGAAAGAAAGAATAGATGTATTATTAGTGGAACAAGGTTTATTTGAAACAAGGGAAAAGGCAAAACGTGCTGTGATGGCAGGGATTGTTTATTGTGAGGAAAATAGACTGGATAAACCAGGTGAAAAAATAAATGCCGATGCTAAGCTGACAGTAAAAGGAAAGACGCTGCAGTATGTTTCAAGAGGCGGCTTAAAGTTGGAAAAGGCACTCAAAGTATTTGATGTCAACATGAAAGATAAAGTATTGCTTGATATCGGCTCTTCTACCGGAGGATTTACTGATTGTGCTTTGCAAAACGGAGCAAAGCAATCGTATGCCTTAGATGTAGGCTATAACCAATTAGCGTGGAAGCTAAGACAGGATGAGCGTGTAATTGTTATGGAAAGAACGAATTTCCGTTACGTAACTCCTGCTGATTTAGTAGGAGAAATGCCGAATATTGCTTCTATTGATGTTTCATTTATTTCTTTAAAGCTAATATTGCCTGTGTTAAAAACATTATTAGTTTCAGGCAGTGATGTCATTGCTTTAGTGAAGCCGCAATTTGAAGCGGGAAGAGAACAAGTTGGGAAAAAAGGAATTGTCAGAGATCGAAAAGTCCATGAGTCTGTTTTAGAAAAAATAATCGATTTTTCGAAAAAAGAAGGATATATCATAAAAAATCTGTCCTTTTCTCCTATAACTGGCGGTGATGGCAACATTGAATTTTTGCTTCATCTTCATTGGGATGAACGCGAGGAGAAACATGAGCATTTTTATCAAATAAAAGAGACTGTGGAAGCGGCACACGCTGAATTGAAGGCAAATAAAGAAACCGATAAATAAGCAAATGGTAGAAGGGTTTGACTACATGAAGAGAACTAGTACAATAATGCTAGTAGAAGATCTCTTATGTTGGCTAACCCTTTTTGCTGTACAATAGAAGATACAAAAGTAATGTTGTTTTATTCTTTGTTCTTGTAAAAAGGCGAACAAACACGGTAAAATAAGATAGAAGGAAAATGTCTAAAAAAATCGAATGAACGAATAAAAGGAAACAAATACTTTTATATAAAGAGCAATAAACATTATACATAATGAAATGATAACCACTATAAAGGATGGAAAATATGAATAAGGGTCAAAGGCATATAAAAATAAGAGAAATTATTACAAATAATGATATAGAAACGCAAGATGAATTAGTAGATGAATTGAAAAGTGCCGGCTATAATGTAACACAAGCTACTGTTTCAAGGGATATTAAAGAATTACATTTAGTTAAAGTGCCCCTTCAAGATGGTAGATATAAATATAGCCTTCCTGCTGACCAACGATTTAATCCATTGCAGAAATTAAAAAGAATGCTGATGGACTCCTTTGTTAAAATCGATTCAGCAGAAAATTTGCTCGTTCTAAAATCTTTGCCTGGGAATGCACAGGCCATTGGTGCATTAATTGATAATTTAGATTGGGATGAAATACTAGGTACAATATGTGGAGATGATACATGTCTAATCATTTGCCGCTCTGCTGAAGAAGGCAAGAGAATTAGCGATCGTTTTCTTGATATGCTTTAATTTGGGGGGACATTAATTGCTAAGTGAATTATCGATTAAAAATTTTGCAATCATAGATAGTCTATCCATTTCCTATAATAAAGGACTTACTGTACTAACTGGTGAGACAGGTGCAGGGAAATCCATTATCATTGATGCAATTAATTTGTTAGTTGGTGGCCGTGGTTCTGCCGAATTTGTTCGACATGGAGAAGAGAAGGCAGAAATTGAAGGATTATTTTATATAGAAGATGGTCATCCATGTTTTCGAAAAATGAATGAATTTGGAATAGATATAGATGAAGGTACAATTGTATTAAGAAGAGATATTGCGCTATCTGGTAAAAGTGTTTGTCGAATAAATGGAAAACTAATTACGATTTCTGTTTTACGAGAAATAGGGTCCACACTGATTGATATACATGGACAGCATGAACATCAGGAATTAATGGACGAAACGAAACATTTACAATTATTGGATACTTTTGCAATGGGAGAATTGGCTCCTGTTTTGGAAGAATATGAAGAAATTTATCGTTCTTATACACAAACGCAAAAAAAATTAATGAACTTAACAGAAAATGAGCAGCAAATGGCACAAAGGCTTGATTTACTGCAATTTCAGTTTAATGAAATTGAAAGTGCTCATTTGAAATTAAATGAAGATGAAGAATTGTTGGAAGAAAAAAAGAAGTTAAGTAATTTTGAAAAAATATATGATAGCATTCAAACAGGCTATACAGCTCTTAGAGGGGAACAAAAGGGCTTGGATTGGCTTGGGGAAGTAATGGGAAATATGGAGGAAGCTGCAAGCTTAGATACTGAATATAAAGATATGGCTGAATCTGTTTCCAATAGTTATTATATTTTAGAAGATATTGCAAGACAGATGCGGGGTGCTTTAGATTATTTAGAATATGACCCAGAAAGATTAAATGAAATTGAAGCAAGGTTAAATGAAATTAATACATTAAAGCGGAAATATGGCAAAACGGTATCGGAGATTTTAGAATATGCTGCTAAAATTGAAGAAGAACTAGAAACCATACAAAATAAAGAGACACATATTGATTTATTAGAGCGCGAATTAGCTTCCCTAAAAAAAGATTTATTAGTAGAAGCAAAGGAACTGCATGTTTTAAGAAGAAAAGCGGCAGAGCGTCTAACAAATAGTATTCATCAAGAACTAAAAGAGCTATACATGGAAAAAACAGTTTTTGAAGTAAGAATAAATGCTAATGAAAATAATGTCACGAAAAAAGGAATAGATGAGGTAGAATTTTATATTTCCACAAATCCTGGTGAACCTCTTAAGCCATTATCGAAAATCGTTTCTGGTGGAGAGCTATCGAGAATGATGCTTGCACTAAAGAGCATTTTCTCTAAGCATCAAGGCGTCACTTCTATAATATTTGATGAAGTAGATACTGGTGTAAGTGGAAGAGTAGCTCAAGCGATTGCCGAAAAAATTCATCATGTTTCAGTCGATTCGCAAGTATTATGCATTTCCCACTTGCCTCAAGTAGCTGCAATGGCAGATACTCATTTATTTATTGCGAAAAAAATAGAAGACGGTAGAACCTCTACATCTGTTACCCCATTGGTTCAGCAAGATAAGATAAAAGAGATAGGACGAATGATTTCTGGAGCAGAAATTACCGAATTAACAAAAAAACATGCAAAAGAACTGTTAAAATTAGCGCAAAAAGCTAAGAATAAAGTATAGACACGTAAAACCTCTGTATATGTGCAGAGGTTTTATTTTATTATAGAAAAGAAAACCCTGGGCTATGCCTAGGGTTCCAAAAAGCTTACAGCGTGGTATTAAAAAAACTTCCTCAAGGTGCTAAAATATTTTTGGTTCGCCAACCGAAAATAAATAGCCAGGAGGAAGTCCTTATGTCAAAAGACAATAATAGTTTAGCACACACAACTTGGAATTGTAAGTATCACATAGTATTTGCACCAAAATATAGAAGACAAATAATTTACGGGAAAATAAAGAAAGATATTGGACAAATCTTACGTACCTTGTGTGAGAGGAAAGGCGTGGAGATAATAGAAGCAACAGCGTGTAAGGATCACGTACATATGTTAGTGAGTATTCCGCCAAAATTAAGTGTATCAGCATTTGTAGGATATCTAAAAGGAAAAAGTAGCTTGATGATATTTGATCGACATGCACAACTGAAATATAAATATGGAAATCGAAAATTTTGGTGTACAGGATATTATGTAGATACGGTAGGAAGAAACAAAAAGGTAATAGAAGAATATATACGTAATCAAATACAAGATGATATAGTCGCAGAACAATTAACGATAATGGAATATATTGATCCATTTACAGGGGAAGAAGTGAAGAAAAAGAAACGAAATAATTAGGAGAGAAGGCCTTTGAGGTCTGGCCAGTAGAAGTAGTACAAATGGCGAACCTTTCAGTAGCCCTTTAGGGTTTGGTCAGTAACAAAGGCTTTCAGCCGCAGAGAAAACCACCCGTTCTCACGGGTGGTCCTTATTCTTTTTAAGAAATTGTGAAATACAGTTAATGTTGAAAAAATTGACAAAGCTATCCAATATGGGTAGGTATTTAAAATTTTTAACAGTTATAAATGAGGCTCATACAGGCAAAGTTATAAATGTAGCCGGGAGAAGTCGTGGTGAAAAGAAGCGAGGAGAGTGAAGAGAATTGAAAAGTGATATCCTTAGAAAAATAATTGGTGGGATTCTCCTTGTTTCATTAATATCTTTAGTATGTAATCAATCATTTCAAGAATATCTTCATATTCCCAAAAGCATTACATTGTTTGAGGGGCAATCGATGGAAATCAACAATAGTGAGGCGATTCCTGTGACAGCAAATGTAGCAGACGAAGATTCGGTTGTTGCATTAAGCCAGGAAAAAGGCAAACTTTCTTTGCAAGGAAAAGTAAGTGGGAAAGAAGAGATGATGCTTGAGCTAGCGGGTTTTCCGATAAAAAAAGTGGATGTGAATGTTCTAAAAGACTTTAAAGTCATTCCTGGTGGTCAATCCATCGGGGTAAAATTAAATACAGTTGGCGTACTGGTGGTTGGGCATCACCAAGTTAATACAGAAGAAGCAAAACAATCGCCTGGCGAAAAAGCTGGGATCAAAGTTGGCGATATGATTGTTGAAATAAATGGACAGAAAATCGAAAAAATGGCAGATGTTGCACCATTTGTTCAAAAAGCAGGCGAAGAAAATAAACCATTAGATTTAACAGTTAAAAGAGAGAAGAAAGAATTTAAAACCAAGTTAATGCCGCTTAAAGAAAAAGGGGACAACACATTTAAATTAGGGCTTTATATAAGAGATTCAGCAGCAGGGATAGGAACAATGACTTTTTATCACCCTGATTCCATGAAATATGGGGCTTTAGGTCATGTGATATCAGATATGGATACAAAAAAACCAATAGTTGTGGATGATGGAGAAGTACTGCGTTCTACTGTAACAAGTATTGAAAAAGGCAGTAATGGCAATCCAGGTGAAAAATTAGCAAGATTTTCAGAAGATAAAGAAGTTATCGGGGACATTAAAACAAATAGTCCTTTTGGAATATTTGGGGAACTAAATAAAAACATTAAAAATGGAATCATGGACGAGCCAATGCCGATTACATTATCAGACCAAGTAAAAGAAGGACCAGCACAAATACTAACGGTCGTAGATAATGATCAGGTGAAGCTTTTTGATATCGAAGTAGTAAGCTCTGTACCACAAAAATATCCTGCTACAAAAGGATTAGTTATTAAAGTAACAGATAAAGAATTATTAAGTAAAACAGGTGGGATTGTCCAAGGTATGAGTGGTAGTCCAATTATCCAAGATGGAAAAGTAATTGGAGCAGTTACCCACGTCTTTGTAAATGATCCAACTAGTGGCTATGGAGTTCACATTGAATGGATGTTAAATGAAGCAGGAATTGATATATACGAAAAAGGTCAAAAAGCGTCATAGAAAAAACGGGCAACAACAAAAACAAAAAGTATCATGAAAAGGAGTTTTATTCATCCTTTCCATGATACTTTTTGAATTTACATATTTTGCATAATGAAATCAAATAAATAACCAACAGTAATAAACAATCCAAACATTGTATTCGTCAATCCTGTGTTTTTCATAGCAATCGGTGTTTGGCTTTTATCACCTCTAAAGCCTTTAATTGCTTCAAGCGGCTTCTTAAAGCTTAGTAATACTATTAATAGCCAAGGACTAAAAATGCCGAAAGCAACAAAGATAACAACCCATAAATAGGATAGAATAAATAATGCCGCAAGCAGATTGACTGCCTTATTAAAACCGATTAGGATAGCAATTGTTTTTCTTCCACCTAAAGTATCCTCTTCGATATCTCTAATATTATTTGATAAATTAATTGCACCAATGAGAATTGCGATTGGTACAGAAATCATTATACTTTCTTGATTGATTTCACCAGCCTGGATATAAAATGAAATAAGGATAAA
Source organism: Niallia sp. Marseille-Q9988 (assembly GCF_976954375.1). NCBI lineage: Bacteria > Bacillati > Bacillota > Bacilli > Caryophanales > Bacillaceae > Niallia > Niallia sp. Marseille-Q9988. The sequence continues at coordinate 329,997 of NZ_CDRJSZ010000006.1, forward strand.
GATACATCCCATACAAATACCAGAAAAGACCTCGCCAAATGGGGTATAAGCAATTGGGAGTGGCCCTCCAGTGTACAAATAACCAATTGCCATGCCAAGTAAGCCGACTAAAGCAATCCACCAACTAGTTTGGGAACAAATATAAATACCCAAAAGTAATGCAATAACATATAGGCTAATTGCCATATTTAAAACTAATTTTGGTTTCATTCCATGATGTACAATGGCTCCACCAATTCCTACTGACTCAGCAGTATCAATGCCTCTTACATAATCATAGTACTCATTGAATAAATTGGTTGCTATTTGAATAATCAAACAAGCGAACATCATGGCAAAAAATAAACCCCATTTTGTTGAGGCGTGTGGGAAAGATAAAACCGTACCAATGGAAACAGGTACAAAGGAAGCAGTTAACGTATGCGGTCTTGTTAGCTTCCATAGTATTTTAAAAGTAGGTTTTACTTCATTCGTTGCATTCTCCATATAAAAATCCTTTCTATCATTGAGCAAATTAAAAAGCACAAGTACTTTTACCATTGTGCTAAGCTTTTATCTGAAAATAACAGATAAGTTGGCCCAAAAAAATTAATGCTTTTTGTCCAACTTTAATAATACCGTTAAAGTAACAACTCAACAAGAATATATTCATAAAAAAGTCATAATTTTTTCTTCCAGAAAAAGAAGTGTTTAGGTAAAAAGAAGTTAATTTAGATGTATTCTTTTTCTATGCAAAGAAGTGGGGTATAATATTGATATAAAGATTTTTCGACAAAATGATGAAATGTATCGAATTCGGTCGAAAACATGAGAAAATGAGAGAAATAATGAGTTTTTCCCTATTTTTTAAGTTTTTTTTATAAAATCAAAGGATTATGGGTTGCTTTGTCGAAAATGTCCTTTAGAATAAAAAATATAGATAAAATTAGAGACATTTGGACCTAAGGGAGGAAACAACTGTTGAAAAAAATAAAAGTTTGTATTGTTGATGATAATCGTGAACTAGTAGGTTTATTGGAAGAGTATATAGATACTCAAGATGACATGGAAGTAATCGGTGTTGCGCATAATGGTCAAGAGTGTCTGGAATTGATCGAACAACTAGAACCAGATGTGATGGTTCTCGATATCATTATGCCTCATCTCGATGGCTTAGCTGTATTAGAAAGAATGCGCCAAATGAATAAAAAAATGCCTAATGTCATTATGCTAACAGCTTTTGGACAAGAGGATGTCACGAAAAAGGCTGTTGAATTAGGAGCATCTTACTTTATTTTAAAACCGTTTGATATGGATTATTTGGCAGGTCATATTCGCCAAGTTAGCGGTAAAACAACTGGGTTTGTGCGAAAATCTTCTTCTTCCTTTAAAACGCAACAGGAACCAAAAACAAAGAATTTAGATGCTAGCATTACAAGTATTATTCACGAGATTGGTGTCCCAGCCCATATTAAAGGCTATCTTTATTTAAGGGAAGCCATTTCGATGGTCTATAATGACATAGAACTATTAGGATCGATTACAAAAGTACTCTATCCAGATATCGCTAAAAAATTTAATACAACTGCAAGCCGTGTGGAGCGTGCAATTCGTCATGCGATTGAAGTCGCTTGGAGCAGAGGCAATATCGATTCCATCTCATCCTTATTCGGCTACACTGTCAGCATGTCTAAAGCAAAACCAACGAACTCAGAATTTATCGCGATTGTGGCAGATAAGTTAAGGCTGGAACATAAGGCTTCTTGAGAGGGTTAGAATAAAGGGTTTTTGGTTATTGCTAATCCAACCAATTCTTTGAAAAACAACTTTTTTTGCGGATTTAAGCCAATAAATTTTTACCTTCTCACCCAATAAATCATTTTGATTTGTTGGGTTTTGTTTTTGTTGGAGATGAAGATGTACAGAGTGAAGTTAACAGAACTACAATTTCATGCAGATGATTTATTTTTTCCTGTCAAAGCAAGACTGTAGCATCTTATAAGCAGAGTCAAAAGCTAATCTTAGTCCTATTTAAAAGTGGAACAGGAGATATTGACAATCTCAAAAAGACTGCACACAAAACCTCTCATTAATATTAACTGTCTGCTCATCTAATTGCTAACTGAATAAATTATAAAGGTGAAATTGATAAAATTGTTAGGAATTAAAAACCATAAAAAGGAATTTGTTTTAAAAAATTGAAAAATTATCATCGGAAGATTTGCTTTCTGTTGATTAACCTGTTACTATAAAGAAGACTTATTTTTGTTCTCTAGAAAATAGTTGAGATTTACATATTTCTTTATTTTTTACTACGAGCAAGGATAGTAATACATTTGTGCATAAAGCACATAGGAGGAAACAAGAAATGGCTACAGGTAAAGTAAAATGGTTTAACGCAGAAAAAGGATTTGGTTTCATCGAAACAGCTGAAGGACAAGATGTATTCGTACATTTCAGCGCTATTCAAACAGAAGGTTTCAAAACATTAGATGAAGGTCAAGAAGTTTCTTTTGACATAGAAGAAGGTCAACGCGGACCTCAAGCTGCTAACGTAGTAAAAAACTAATTTAACAAAAACCGATACAGGCTCTGACTTATGTTAGAGCCTGTTTTTTTCATCATTTATAAAGCAGTAGCGAAAGAGTTCTATATAAGGAAGTGATTTCATGACGAAAATATTTGCACACCGAGGCTATTCTTCCCAATATCCAGAGAATACCATGAAAGCTTTTGAAGAAGCTGAAAAAGCAAAGGCTGATGGAATCGAAATTGATATTCAAATGACAAAAGATGGGGAAGTTGTTATTATTCATGACGAAAAAGTTGATCGAACAACAAATGGATTAGGATATGTGCAAGAATTAAGTTATAAAGGTTTACGATCATTAAATGCAGGACATCGATTCAAGAATATTGGGAAAGAAGCTATTCCCACATTAATTGAGTTATTCGATTGGATGCAAGACAATACGATAACTTGTAATATTGAAATGAAAAATAATAAGATTCCATATAAAGGGATGGAAGAAAAAACAATTGAGCTTATTCGCAAATATGGTTTTGAAAAACGGATTATCTTTTCCTCGTTTAATCATTATAGCCTCGTACATAGTTATCGAATTGCACCTGAAATTGAAACAGCCCCTTTGTTGTCAGATGGAATATATCAGCCTTGGATATATGCAAATGCTATAGGTGCCAAAGGGTTTCATCCTAATTACAAACGCATTAACCAAGAGATAATACAATCCTCAATAGAAAAAAATATCAAAGTTAGAGCATATACAGTGAATAGTCCTAAAGCGATGAGAGCACTAATAAATGAAGGAATCTCAGCAATAATAACAGATGAGCCGATTCTTGCACGTGAATTATTAACGTTGCCTTAAAGAATGATGGTTTTCCAACCTATCTTCAATTTGTTAGAGAGAGGGAGGAGAGCCTTTTTTTTTAGATAATAGCCTAAATAATCCCTAAATAACGACTATTAGGTTATCTCCTTCACCAACTCATTTCTCCACAAATTTGCAACCAATAGTATATTCAAAAAATCTTTTTTTCAGAAATAAAAGAAAATGGGAAAAAAATTGCATAATAACAGAGAGATAGGTATAGTATAGATATGAAATAAATTGCACGGATGAACAGATAGGAAGTGTACTAATGATTGATCGAACTATACAGACAACCTCTTATGCCCTATTTGATGAAATGAAGGAAGGGATTATTCTAGTGGATAATCGCGGAGTCATCTGTTATTTCAACAAAAGTGCAGAAAGAATGATAAAGGGACACTATCATCTTCAAATAGATCAACATATTTTATCGATTATTCCTACTAGTGGGATGATGAGAGTATTACATACTAAAAGAAAAGAAGAACAGAAAATATTTGCTATATCTGATAAGGATAATCTTTTAATTTCTCGTTATCCGCTAAAAAACGAGGGAAATCAAGTTATAGGTGCATTGGCGGTATTACAAGAAGCCAATCAAAAAAGAGAATGGTTTGATGATAACAGCATCCGAGTATTGCTTACATTGATTTTGCAAAAAAATGCAGAAGCATTTGCAGTAGTCGATGATCTTGGTCATATCATCATGCAAAATTCGTCATATGAAGAGTTACTTTCAGTACTTAATCAGAAAAAAGCACACAACTTAATTATCAAGAATAGAGAAGAAGTCTTCCGAACAAGACGGGATGCGGAAATTTCGATAAATACGGACTCTTACAGTCTTATCATAAAAAGTACACCAATTATCGTAGATGGAATCTTAAAAGGCTGTCTGCAAAGCATCAACAGTTATACGGAAATAGTTCAGTTAAAAAGGGAACTTCAACAAACTAAAACGATTATACGCAGGCTAGAGCAAAGTTACCAATTTGAGGACTTTATTTATCAATCATCTTCTATGAAATTTGCACTTGAGCAGGCCAAGCTAATAGGAGCAAGCAAACGTGTGCTATTTATTAGAGGGGAAGAAGGCACTGGAAAGTTTATGCTTGCTAATACTATTCACAATTGGAGTGAAAATAAGTTTCATTTGTTTAAATGTATACATCCAAAGAGAAACAGAGAACAATTAATAGAACTTTTAAGTAAAAATAACGGGAACGCTAAAGGGACGGTTTACTTAGAAAATGTTACTTGTTTGTCGATGGAGGAGCAAACTTCGCTTCTAGAAATGATGAAAAAGGATGGGAAGGAAGAGAAACAATCGTCCCTTCGCCTTATTGTTTCATCTCCTATCAAACTAGAAAAAGCATTAATGGCAGGAATGTTTTTAGAAGAACTCTATGACGAGCTAATGAAATCGCATATATACTTACCTCCTTTAAGCGAGCGTAAGGAGGATATTTATCCATTAGCAAAGCATTTTCTTTTAGAACTAAATAAAGAAAGCGGAAGGTGGATAAAAGAGATTGAATTAGATGCCCAAAAAGCATTAGAAGCTTATTCTTACTCTACTAATGTCCACGAATTAAAGGCAATCTTACAACTAGCTGTAATAAGAGCAAAAGAAGAAGATACTGTGCTTAAAGCGGAGCATCTTATTCTTTCGCAAACGAGTGCAGAATCAAAAATAGATAGCCATGAGGAAATCGATGAAGATAATCAAACACTATCTGAGCTAGTCGAAAAATACGAGACGGTTATTATAGAAAAAACCTTGAAGAAATTAGACGGGAATAAAACGTTGACGGCAAAAACATTAGGGTTATCTGTCCGCAATTTGTATTATAAGTTGGATAAGTATCATTTAAATTAATTTTTAATAAGAGGTTTTTAAAATGAGTAAATTTCGCATATTGGTAATAAACCCGAGGTCATTAGTAACAGAAATTGCCCTCTATGAAAACGAGGTTCCGCTAATAATAGACGATTTATCTCATGATTCTGATAAGTTAGCGGAATTTCCTTCTGTTGCTTCTCAATATAAATTTAGAGCAGATGAAATTTTGTCTTATCTAGTAATTAAAGGAATCAATCTTTCGAAATTAGCTGCTGTTTGTGGAAGAGGCGGTTTACTTAAGCCCATCGATGGCGGAACCTATTTGGTAAATGCTGCTATGCGTAAAGAATTGCTTGAACAAACAAGAGGAGAACATCCTTCTAATCTGGGAGCACTTATCGCTTATGAAATTGGCGAGCATTTCGAGATTCCCTCCTATATAGTAGATCCAGTTGTTGTGGATGAAATGGCCGATATCGCTAAGATTTCTGGTTACCCGAAAATTACAAGAAAAAGTATATTCCATGCCCTTAATCATAAAGCAACAGGAAGACGTGCGGCGATGGAGCTTGGCAAAAAGTATGAGGATGTTCAATTAATCATTGCACATCTTGGCGATGGGATTACAATTGGAGCACATTCGAACGGAAGAGTAATCGATGTTAATAATGGATTGAATGGGGAAGGGCCTTTTAGTATCGAACGTTCTGGAACACTACCACATGGTGATTTAGTTGATTTATGTTATTCAGGAAAATTCAGCTACGAAGAAATGAAGCAAGAATTACTATACCATTCAGGGATAATGGCTTATATCGATAAACCAAGTAGAGGATCACTAGATATAGAAGAAGAACTAAAAAAGGGTGATAATCCAAGTTATCACATTATTGAAGCGCTAGCATACCAAGTCGCTAAGGAAATCGGCAGTGTAAGTACAGTGCTATTAGGGGAAGTAGACGCCATTATCTTAACAGGTGAGCTTGCATACAGTAATTTATTTGTAAAATTAATTATGGAACGTGTTAATTGGATTGCAGATATAATGGTATATCCAGGCGAAAATGAGCGACAGTCATTGGCACAGGGAGTACTCCGAGTATTACGCAAGGAAGAATTAGTAAAAGAGTATGAAAGTAAAGGGGTGTGAAAAAATGGCAAAAGAGTATGATCTTGTCATTCTAGGTGGTGGAACAGGCGGCTATGTAGCAGCAATTCGTGCCTCCCAATTAGGTTTAAAAACAGCAGTGGTAGAAAAAGGTAAATTAGGTGGAACATGTTTACATAATGGTTGCATTCCAAGTAAAGCACTATTAAGAAGTGCGGAAGTTTATGCGACAACGAAAAAAAGTGATGAATTTGGGATTATTACATCAGATATCCGATTGGACTTTAATCGAGTGCAAGAAAGAAAATCAACCATCATAAGCCAGTTGCATAGTGGTGTGCAATATTTAATGAAAAAAGGGAAAATTGATGTTTATGAAGGAAACGGCAGAATAATGGGACCATCTATTTTTTCACCGATGCCGGGAACGATCTCAGTTGAAATGAATAATGGAGAAGAAAATGAAATGTTGCTTCCGAAAAATGTAATCATTGCAACAGGATCTAGACCGAAAACCTTACCGGGATTAGAGATTGATGGTTCGACTGTCATTAGTTCGGAGGAAGCATTACAAATGGAAGATCTTCCTAAATCCATTATTATTGTGGGCGGAGGAGTAATAGGAGTTGAATGGGCTTCTATGCTTTCAGATTTTGATGTGAAAGTAACTATTTTAGAATATAGTGATCGATTGGTGCCAACAGAAGATAAGGAAATAAGTAAAGAATTACAGAGAATCCTAAAGAAAAAAGGGATCAAGATAGTTACAGGTGCCAAGGTTTTAGCAGACACCGTCCAGAAGAATCCATCTAATGTAACTATCCAAGCAGAAAAAAATGGCGATATACAGACGTTTGAAGGAGAAAAACTGCTTGTATCTGTTGGACGTATTGGAAATGTAGAAGGAATTGGTCTGGAAAATACAGAAATTGCAGTTTCTAATAACGTAATTGAAACAAATAAATACTATCAAACAAAGGAATCGCATATTTACGCAATTGGCGATTGTATTGGAGGATTGCAACTGGCACATGTAGCCTCACATGAAGGAATAATTGCCGTTGAACATATTGCCGGGCAAAAGCCACATCCTCTAGACTATAAAACAGTTTCTAAATGCATCTATACTAGTCCAGAAATAGCTAGTGTAGGTTATACAGAAGAAGAGGCAATTGCGCTTGGATATTCGATTAAAAAAGGCAAATTCTCCTTTAAAGCAATTGGAAAAGCACTTATCTACGGGGAGCAAGATGGATTTGTAAAAATAATCTCAGATAAAAATTCAGAAGATTTATTAGGAGTTCACATTATCGGTACACATGCTACTGACTTGATCGCAGAAGGAGCTCTTGCAAAAGTGCTCGATGCAACAGCTTGGGAAATTGGAAATACGATTCATCCACATCCGACACTGTCAGAAGCAATTGGAGAGGCAGCGCTTGCAGTAGAAGGCAAAGCAATTCATGGCTAAATAAAAAAGCTAAACAAGTAAAGGGAAAGAAAATAATAAAGGCAAAAATTGATTCCATTAGGAGGTAATAATATGACTATGGTCCATAATCGCCATTTAGAAGCTGGTTTAACAGACGACCAAGTATTGGCTATGTATGAGCAGATGCTTTTAGCTAGAAGAATTGATGAAAGAATGTGGTTATTAAATCGAGCAGGAAAAATTCCATTTGTTATTTCTTGTCAAGGCCAAGAAGCGGCACAAGTAGGAGCAGCTTTTGCTTTTGACCGTGATAAAGATTATATGCTGCCATATTATCGTGATTTAGGGGTTGTGCTAACTTTTGGGATGACAACGAAGGATATTATGCTATCAGGCTTTGCAAAAGCAGAAGATCCAAACTCAGGAGGAAGACAAATGCCAGGACACTTCGGTCAAAAGAAAAATCGTATTGTCACAGGTTCTTCCCCGGTCACTACGCAAGTACCACATGCAGTTGGCATTGCATTAGCGGGTAAAATAGAGAAGAAAGATATTGTTACCTTTGTCAGCTTTGGGGAAGGATCTTCGAATCAAGGAGACTTCCATGAAGGAGCAAACTTTGCTGGTGTGCATAAACTACCTGTTATTTTTCTATGCGAAAATAATAAATATGCTATTTCTGTCCCAATCGAAAAGCAATTGGGGTGTGCAAATGTTTCCGATCGAGCAATTGGCTATGGAATGCCAGGATACACAGTGGATGGAAATGATCCTATTGAAGTATATCGTGTCACAAAAGAGGCGGTGGATCGCGCAAGAAGAGGAGAAGGGCCAACTCTTATTGAAACTGTCTCGTACCGTTTAACCCCACATTCTTCTGATGATGATGATAGTAGCTATCGTGCAAAAGAAGAAGTAACAGAAGCAAAAGGAAAAGATCCACTATTTACATTTAGAGCTTATTTAATGTCGACTGGAATATTAACAGAAGAATTAGATCAAAGCTTAAATAAAAAGATCGCGGAAGAAATAAATGAAGCAACGGATTATGCTGAAAAGGCGCCATATGCACAACCAGAAGATACACTTAAATTTGTGTATGGTGAATAAGGGGGAAATGTAGATGCCAGTAATATCCTATATAGATGCAGTAACTCAAGCCATTCGAGAAGAAATGGAGAAAGATGACAAAGTATTTATCCTTGGCGAAGATGTAGGGGTAAAAGGGGGAGTTTTTAAAGCTACAACAGGTCTTTACGAACAATTTGGCGCAGAAAGAGTAATTGATGCTCCTTTAGCTGAATCAGCTATCGCAGGGGTAGGGATTGGAGCAGCAATGTACGGCTTAAAGCCTATCGCAGAAATGCAATTCGCTGATTTTATTATGCCTGCTGTCAACCAAATTGTCTCAGAAGCAGCAAAAGTTAGATATCGTTCCAATAATGACTGGACTTGTCCTATTGTCATTCGTGCTCCTTATGGAGGTGGCATTCATGGAGCACTTTATCATTCTCAATCGGTAGAAGCGATGTTTGCTAATACTCCTGGTTTGAAAATCGTCATGCCATCTACTCCATATGATGTTAAAGGTTTATTAAAGGCGGCCATACAAGATCCAGATCCTGTTTTATTCTTTGAACACAAACGTGCTTACAGACTAATAAAAGGGTTTGTTCCCGATGAAGATTATGTGCTGCCTATTGGTAAGGCAGATATAAAACGAGAAGGGGAAGATATAACTGTAATCACGTATGGCTTATGTGTTCATTTTGCCCTACAGGCTGCTGAAAAATTGGCAGAGGACGGGATTTCTGCCCATGTTTTAGATTTACGAACCGTTTATCCACTAGATAAGGAAGCAATTATGGAAGCTGCCTCGAAAACAGGAAAAGTCCTTTTAATAACAGAAGACAACAAAGAGGGCAGTGTGATTAGTGAAGTTGCAGCTATTATTGCCGAAAACTGTTTGTTTGATTTAGATGCACCAATTATGCGATTAGCGGGAGAAGATGTTCCAGCGATGCCATATGCCCCAACGATGGAAAAATTCTTTTTAATTACGCCAGAAAAAGTAGAAACAGAAATGAGAAAGCTAGCAGAATTTTAAGTCGCATAAGAAGGAGTGAAAACAGATGCCAATCGAGAAAATTACCATGCCTAAACTAGGAGAAAGTGTTACAGAAGGTACGATAAGCAATTGGCTTATAGCTGTGGGGGATGTCGTTAACAAATATGATCCTCTTGCTGAAGTTATGACAGATAAAGTAAATGCAGAAATTCCTTCTTCTTTTTCTGGAAAGATTAAAGAATTAATTGCTGAAGAAGGGCAAACCCTTGATGTAGGCGAAGTAATATGTACCATTGAAGTAGAAGGGGATAAATCACAGGAAGAACAGTCTCAGGAAGAGAAGACAGTAAAAAAAGAAGCGGATATATCTATTCAAGCTGACACGAGTCAAAAAACTAGATATTCACCAGCTGTATTACGTTTATCTCAGGAAGCTGGAATTGATTTAGCGCTATTAAAGGGAACAGGCACAGGTGGAAGAATTACAAGAAAAGATGTTCAAAAAGCGATAAGCGACGGCGTTCCACAGGTAAAAGAAGAAGAAAAAGCACCTGTAAATGTTGCAGTAACTCCCCCTAAAGAAACGGTTGTACATAGTAGTATTCAAACAAAAGCGGGAGACAAGGAGTTGCCGATTACTGGAGTTAGGAAAGCAATTGCAAGTAATATGGTAAAAAGTAAGCATGAAATTCCTCATGCTTGGACAATGATAGAAGTCGATGTAACAAAGCTTGTCCAATATAGAAATAAAGTAAAAGATTCCTTTAAGAAAGAAGAAGGCTATAACTTAACATTCTTTGCCTTTTTTGTGAAAGCAGTTGCCCGTGCATTAAAAGAATTCCCAGAAATTAATTCTACTTGGGCTGGAGACAAAATCATTCAGAAAAAAGATATTAATATCTCCATAGCTGTAGCAACAGAAGGTGCGTTATTTGTTCCTGTTATAAAAAACGCTGACGAAAAATCAATTAAAGGAATTGCAAGAGAGATTACAGAACTTGCCAACAAAGCGAGAACGGGTAAGCTTACTATTGATGAAATGCAAGATGGCACATTTACTGTCAATAACACGGGGTCATTTGGATCTATTCAGTCAATGGGAATTATCAATCATCCACAAGCCGCAATCCTTCAAGTGGAATCCATTGTGAAAAGACCTGTAATTAAAGAGAATATGATCGCTATCTCAGATATGGTGAATTTATGCATGTCATTAGACCATCGAGTATTAGATGGACTTGTTTGTGGAAGGTTTTTACAAAGAATTAAAGAAATACTAGAAACAACATCAGAGGAAACAACACCCATCTATTAAGAAATGGGAAAAATCAGTTCCGTAAAATGGTGAATACAGCTAATACAAACATATATATTGAAAATAAGTACTTTTTTTATAATAATGTAGAAAGAAAAATATTTCATAAAAGGGAGCGAAACGATGAATATTGACTTTAACTTATTCATGAATGATGTTGTCCGTCAAGCACGACAAGAAATAGTAGAAGCTGGGTATCAAGAATTAACGACAAAAGAAGCAGTAGATGAAGCATTATCCCAAAAAGGTACGACTCTTGTGATGGTGAACTCTGTATGTGGATGTGCTGGTGGAATTGCTAGACCAGCTGCAAGCTACTCGTTACATTATAAAAAAAGACCAGATCAATTAGTAACTGTATTTGCAGGACAGGATAAAGAAGCAACAGAACAAGCTCGTTCCTATTTTACTGGTTTTCCTCCATCCTCTCCTTCTTTTGCATTAATGAAAGACGGCGAACTTGTGAAGATGGTGGAGCGCCATGAAATCGAAGGTCATGATCCTATGCAAGTAGTAGAAAAACTACAAACTGCATTTGAAGAATACTGTGAAGAAGTTAAATAAGAATTGTATATTTGCTCAAAAAGCTCAGGTATCTGAGCTTTTTTTGATGCAAAAATTCGGGCATGTAAGAGAAAAAACTACATATTAAGTAGCTAATCAACATAAAGAGCGATTATGTCCATGGTTTCGTTTTGTGAGAAAAAAGAATTTTCAAAAAATATAACTATATTTATTTAAAAATTAAATTTTTTCAGAATAGTATTTCATTTATTGAATTTGTATAAATTGTATTGAATATTTATAAGTATGTGTTAAAATTCATATTGTTGCATGAATATAAATGAAAGATTATCTTATAATTTGCAACAAATAAGCAATATTAATAGAGAATAGAAGCATTAGAAAGTATAGGGGGATAATAAATAATGAAAAAATTATTAACATTAATGCTGTTATCAATCGTAGTTGTTTTAAGCGCTTGTGGAACCTCTACTGATGAAAACAGTTCAAATAGTGATAGTGGATCTTCTGATAAAAAGGTACTTGTCATGGGAACTTCAGCTGACTATGCGCCATTTGAATATATTGATACAGCAAAAAGTGATGACATTATCGGTTTTGATATTGATTTAGCTAATGCATTAGGCGAAAAACTTGGGTATGAAATCCAAGTTAAAGATATGGACTTTAGCGGATTAATTTCTGCTTTGCAATCTGGAAAAGTAGATTTAGTACTATCGGGTATGTCTCCAACACCAGAAAGAGCTGAAAACGTTGATTTTAGTGATGTATATTACACATCAAAAGATTTAGTTATAACGACAAAAGATAGCAATATTAAAACAGTGCAAGACCTTGAAGGAAAAAAAGTTGGGGTACAATTAGGTTCCATTCAAGAGGATGCAGCAAATGAAATTGCTGAAACAGTAAAGATTACTGTCGAAAATCGTGACCGAATCCCGCAACTAATTCAAGAGATTAAAGCTGGAAGATTTGATGCTGCAATTATCGAAGATGTTGTTGCTACTGGCTATTTAAATAAAGAGGATACATTAACATCCTTCCCTGCAAAAGAAGCTAATCAGGATGCAGGTTCTGCGATTGCATTTCCAAAGGGCAGTGAATTAACAAGTAAGTTCAATGATGAATTAAAGAAAATGCAAGATAGCGGAGAAATTGATGAGTTAATTGTTAAATGGTTTGATAACTAATTGAGAAGTGAAAGTCGGGGACAGTTTAGGGCAAGTTTGCCCTAAACGTTTTCTTGTTTTTAAGCTAAATAGATAGAAGACACCCTGTTTTTTATGAAAGGATTGAGATATTAATGGGCTTGGATTTCCAACAATTTATTCCATCGCTTCCTTATTTACTGAAGGGAGTAACAGTAACATTGCAAATTGTTATTGTAGCTGGAATTATTGGATTTGTTTTAGGGATTATACTTTCGATATTTAAACTAAGTAAGATTCCAGTATTAAGCTGGATAGCTGCTATTTATACATCTGTATTCAGAGGGACGCCACTTGTTTTGCAATTAATGATTATCTATTTTGGTGTTCCGCAATTAACTGGGATACAAATAGAACCCTCGGTTGCTGCGATTCTTTCCTTTGGCTTAAATTCAGCTGCTTATATTTCTGAGATTATTCGAGCTGGAATTTTAGCAGTTGATCGTGGACAGAAAGAGGCAGCCATGGCATTAGGTGTCGCACCTAGACAAGCAATGTTTGACTTAATCTTGCCACAGGCTTTAAAAAATATTTTTCCGGCATTAATCAATGAAGCTGTTTCTTTAACAAAAGAGTCAGCAGTTGTAACGGTAATTGGTGTAACAGATATTATGCGTAGGGCCTATATTATGGGTGGAGAAAAATATGCATATTTGGAGCCAATGATTCTAGCAGGTCTTATCTACTATGTATTAGTAATGATACTGACTACATTGGCAAAAGCCGTTGAAAGGAGAATGAGAAGAAGTGATTAATGTTGAAAATTTGCATAAATCCTATGGCTCCCTTCAAGTTTTAAAAGGGATTAATACACAGGTCAAAAAAGGAGAAGTAGTGACCATAATCGGTCCTTCTGGTTCAGGGAAATCTACTTTTCTTCGCTGTATAAACTTGCTTGAAGTGCCTACAGAAGGAAAAGTAATCATTGATGGGACGGATATTACGACAAAAAACACAAACATAAAAAAAATGAGAGAAAATGTGGGGATGGTATTTCAACATTTTCATCTTTTCCCACATAAAACGGTTTTGCAAAACGTAACATATGCACCGATTAAAGTGAAGGGATTAAGTAAGGGAGAAGCGGAAAAAATGGGTAAAGAACTTCTTGCTAAAGTTGGCCTTGCTGATAAAGCAGCTGTTTATCCTAGCCGTTTATCTGGGGGACAAAAGCAAAGGGTCGCTATTGCACGTGCTCTTGCAATGAATCCAGAAGTAATCTTATTTGATGAACCAACGTCAGCTTTGGATCCTGAAATGGTAAAAGAAGTGCTTGAGGTAATGAAATCACTTGCAAATACAGGCATTACCATGCTAATTGTGACACATGAAATGGGCTTTGCGAGAGAAGCGGCAAACAGAGTATTATTCCTTGATGGTGGAGTTGTAGTAGAGGATGCACCGCCAGCAGAGTTTTTCACCAATCCAAAAACAGAACGCGCAAAAGAATTTTTGGAAAAAATGCTATAATATTGAATACAATTAGATTTCTTCGTCTCTAGGATGAAGGAATCTTTTTCGTACTCAGTGAAGCTGAATGAATCCTATTAGGATTACGATTCCTTATCGTATAAAGAATAAGCATCCACATACACTAAGAAAAAAAGCGAGTGTGATTGTATGCTGAAACTTATTCTTTCTATTTTCCTAACTGTCTCACCTATATGGCCATTAGGGCAAAACCCTTTACCAGGAGATTCTTTTGTTATTATAAACAAAAAAACCAATCAATTATCCATAATAGATGAAAATAGAGTTCAAACTATTATTAGTGTATCGACAGGAAAAACAGAAGACTTAACACCAGATGGCTTATTTACCATTACAGTTAAAGCAGTAGAACCGTATTATCGCAAAAAAAATATCGCTGGCGGACATGAAGATAATCCTTTGGGAACACGGTGGATTGGTTTTGATGCGAAGAATACAGATGGAAGAATATATGGTATTCATGGAACTAATAATCCAGGCACTATTGGAAATTATGTGTCCAATGGCTGTGTCCGTATGCAAAATGAGGCAGTAGAATCGATTTATGATTTAATACCATTAGGAACCAAAGTTCTAATAACAAGGTCAGATAAAAGCTTTGAGGAATTAGCAAAAGAGTATGGGGCTATTCATGAATAAAAAAGGAGCTGGGACAACATCGTTTCAGGTAGTAATAAACACGAACTGTTTTTGTTTTTGGCAAGAAGCTTTCAAAAAAAGTTTGTTGTATTACCCGCAGTCTGAATACATTTCGCTTACCATGGGGCTGCGCTTTAGCCTTCTCGGCTTTAGGGGTATTCCCTTTCTCGCAGCTCCCATAGGAGTTTACGTGTATTCAGACTGCTTAGTTCTTCCATTAGTAAGATAGTCTTCGGTTAAAATAACATTCCAATTCCGATTAACAGTGTAGATGCTAGCATAATAAAGATCATTAAATATACAACAATCTTTTGTAATCTATTTTTTCGTTTCTTCATAGAATCCTCCATAGTCTAACCATTCTTACTGTCTATTTTACTAAGAATAGAAGAATGGTACAACTATAAACATATGGAATTTTGATTAGGGAATTTTTTTAAGGTAAGAGGCTGGGACATAAACATTTCAGCTAACAATAAATACGAATGATTATGCGGTAAGTTTACACGATCGTTCGTATTTATATTTTAGAAAAAGGTTTAAAAATGAAGTGAAATGGAGCGGATGACGGTCGACTCCTGCGGGAAATAGAGGAAAGGCTGAGACCCCGCAGCGCAGCGAGGAGGGCACTGAAAAAGTATAGTATCTCCAAATTAAATAAGAATTTATTTATTTGAAAGCGAATATTAAGTTGGTTTGGAGAGGTGACCGCTTGACTCCTATGGGAACAGCGAGAAAGTCCGAGACC